>CAYZKY010000130.1:0-18336 GCA_964478815.1 uncultured Verrucomicrobiota bacterium | reverse complement strand
GATCGATACGTGTTTGCTGCGGAAGGCGGCTTTGGCCGCGCTGGAGCTGGTTAAGTAAATGTATAGCCGTTCGAGGAGCGGTCTTTTTGGGCTGTGGCTTCGTTTTGGCCCAGTATCACAGGGCGCTGCGGACATGCTCCTTCGCCAAAGCTTTGCCAGAACGCCGAATCCTGGCTCCGAACGGGGCATTAATTTTGAAAGCACTGGGAAATGGAAAAGGCTTCTGGCCAAGCCTTTTCGGCGTTAGCGTGCGACCGTGCCTGAAGCGCCAGACAATGACCGCCGTCCGCGAGCGGAGGCTGGCCTGTTTGTCACGACGCACTGGAGTGTGGTGCGGGCGGCGGGGAATATCGAGCTGCCTCAGGCCAGCGAGGCGCTGGAGAAACTCTGCCGCAGTTACTGGTATCCGCTTTATGCTTACGTTCGCAGAAAAGGGTATGCCGCCGATGATGCCCAGGACCTGACGCAGGAATTCTTCGCGCGGTTGCTCGCGAGAAATTATCTCAGCGTGGCCGACCGCAACAAGGGGAAGTTTCGCTCGTTCCTCCTGGGCTCGCTGGAGCATTTTCTGGCGCGGGAATGGACCAAGGCGCACGCACAAAAACGAGGCGGCGGACGCGCCCATTTTTCCTTCGATGAGCTGGGCGCGGAGAACCGGTACCTCCTCGAGCCGGCGCACGACTGGACGGGGAAGAAGATATTCGACTGGCGCTGGGCCATGACCGTGCTCGACCAGGCAATGGCGCGCCTGCGGGAGGAGTGCCGGTTGGAACAAAAAGGCGAACTGCTCCGCAAGGTGGAGGGAGTGTTGTCCGGCGAGAAGGGTGAGGCGTCCTATGTACAGTTGGGAGCGGAATTGAAGATGAGCGAAGGCGCCATCAAGATGGCCGTGCTCCGGCTCCGGCAGCGATACGGCGCACTGATCCGGGAGGAGATTGCGCAAACCGTCACCACACCGGAAGAGGCGGATGAGGAGCTGCAATTTCTCTTCAGCGTGCTGCGCGATTAAATCGATTGTGACCTTTCCCGCATTTTTCGACAGTACCGGTGGAAGTATTGAACAACTGGAGCCGTGCCAGCGGTAAAAACATGCCCGCAGTGCGGGGCGAAGGTCTCCGGCAAAGGTCCGGCGGGCAGTTGCCCCGCTTGTCTCTTCGCCTTGGCGATCAGCGCAACTGCCGGGGAGACTCGACCAGTCGCTTCGGCAACGGCCGAACGGATCCTCGAGTACTTCGGAGATTATGCGCTGCTCGAAGAAATCGCGCGCGGCGGCATGGGCGTGGTCTGGCGGGCGCGGCAGATCAGCCTGAACCGGCCCGTCGCTCTCAAGATGATTCTGGAGGGGCCGCTGGCCACGCCCGCATCCAAGCAGCGCTTCCACACCGAGGCAGAAGCCGCCGCCCGTCTGGATCACCCACACATCGTGCCCATTTACGAGATTGGGGAGCACCAAGGCCGTCCGTACCTGAGCATGAAATTGCTGGAAGGGGGCACGCTGGTGGCGGGGTGGGCCGGGAAGCCACTGCGTGAAGCGGCGGCGCTGCTGGCGAAGGTGGCGCGCGCGGTGCATTATGCCCACCAGCGCGGCATTCTGCATCGCGATCTCAAGCCAACCAACATTTTGCTGGATGACCGGGGCGAGCCCCACATCACCGATTTTGGACTGGCCAAGCTGGCCGACGATGATTCCAGCCTGACGCTGAGCGCGGCGGTCCTTGGGACCCCCGCTTATATGTCACCCGAACAAGCAGCCGGCCAAAGCAGCGCGCTGACCACCGCCGCAGACACCTACAGCCTGGGCGCGATTCTCTACGAATTGCTCACCGGCCAGCCGCCGTTCCGAGCGGAAACGATGGTGGAGACGTTGCGGCAAGTGTGCGAGCGGGAGCCCACTCATCCTCGACTCCTCAATCCATCGGTGGATCAGGATTTAGAAACTATTTGTCTGAAATGCCTCAACAAAGATCCGCTCCGCCGCTATGGCTCGGCGGAAATGCTGGCCGAAGATCTAGAGCGCTGGCGCAACGGGGAGCCGATCCTCGCCAGACCGAGTACCGCCTGGGAAATGACCAGCCGATGGACCCGACGAAACCCGGAGATCGCGGCTCTGGCCGCTTGCCTGGTGGTGGCGATCGGCGCTGGACTCATCGGCACTGGACTCATGTGGCATCGCGCGCGACAAACCGCTGCGTCGGCGCAACAGCTTGCTTATGTCGCCAACATGAACCGAACCCAGGCCGCCTGGGAACAAAACAACGTCGGCCTGGTGCATCAAGTGCTCGAGGAAACACAGGATTCTCCTCTGCGCGATTTCGAATGGTTCTATTGGCAACGGCTAACTCATCTGGAAAAGAGAACCTTTCGCGGACATTTGCAGGCAGTAATGGGGGTCGCCATTTCAGGGGACGGTCGGCGGATTGTCAGCGCGAGTGCGGATCGAACCGCCAAGGTGTGGGAGTTGGCGACGGGTCGGGAATTGCTCACGCTTACAGGACACACCGATATTGTTTTTGCGGTCGCATTCTCCTCCGATGATCAGCGCATCGTTACCGGAAGTTTTGACAAGACAGCCCGGGTTTGGGACGCAACTAGCGGTCGTCAACTGCTTCTGCTCACAGGGCATACGGACAACGTTGAGACGGTGGCTTTTTCCCGGGATGACCGGCGGATTCTAACCGGCAGTCCAGACAAGACCGTGAGGTTATGGGATGCGAGCACGGGACTTGAATTGCAAAAGCTCAGGATCGCGGGGCATTTGGCGACGTTCTCGCCCGATGGGCGGCAAATCGTGGCCACTGGCGGGTTTCTCATGGTCGGCGGAAATCTCGTGGCCAATGAGGCTTCAAAAATCGCTACGCTTTGGGATACGGAGAGCGGTCGCGAGCTGCTCCAGTTCAAAGGGCATTCCGAAGCAATTTTGTCGGTCGCTTTTTCTTCCGACGGGAAACGAATTGTCACCGGAAGCAGGGATAACACCGCCAAGGTATGGGACACAGCAACCGGAACGAATCTCGTCACGCTCCGAGGACATCGCCTGCAGATTGAACCCGCAAGGTTCTCCAACGACGGGAAGCGGATTGTGACCGCGAGTGAGGATCAGACAGCCAAGGTCTGGGACGCAGAAACCGGCCGGGAATTGTTCACGCTCAAGGGGCACAGTGCTGGCCTCATATCGGCCGTCTTTTCTCCGGATGATCGGCTGATCATCACTGGCAGCTATGACAAAACGCTCAAGGTATGGGATCCCGAGGCTATTCGAGAAATGATCACCCTGGATGGACAGAATCCTAAATTATGCGGACTCTCCTTTTCGCCGGACGGGAAGCGGATTGTCACGGGAAGCTACGATGGAGACGCCAAAGTGTGGGATGCAACCACGGGCCGGGTGCTCCACAGGATTTCAGGGACCGATGTGGCTTTCTCCCCGGATGGCCGGCAAATTGTCACGGCCCACGGTTGGGTCAAGCTTTGGGATGCAGAGAGCGGTCGAGAGTTGCGCGAATTCCCTGGACACAGGGCTCGCATTCAAGGCCTCGCTTTTTCGCCGGATGGCCAGCGCATTGTCACATCCAGCGACGACAAGACGGCGGTCGTGTGGGAAACGAGCAGTGGGAGGGAACTGGCTAGATTGCTGGGACACACCGACGGAGTCAGAAGGGTGAATTTTTCTCCGGATGGCCAGCGCATCGTCACCGGCTCTGTGGATGGGACGGCCAGGATTTGGGATGCGGCCAGCGGCGCGGAGTTGTTCCGCTTCGAGGAGCACAGGGCCGAGGTGTCCGGTGTGACGTACTCACCGGACGGGAAGCGGATTCTTTCTGGAGACGAGCATGGCCAAGGCCTGCTGTGGGAGGCCGCCACCGGCCGCGTGCTCCTTACCCTCAAGGGACACACCAGTCACATTCTCTACGCCGTGTTCTCGCCGGATGGCCGGCGCATCCTCACCGCGAGTTGGGACCAGACTGCGAGATTGTGGGAAACAGCGACCGGCCGCGAGGTGCTCACGCTCAAGGCTCACACCGGTCCGATCCTGAAGGCACGCTTTTCTCCGGACGGCCAGCGGATCGCTACCGCCAGCTTTGACGGATTGGCCAAGCTCTGGGACATCGCGATGCCGGAGCAGGTTCGCGCCTGGCGGGAAGAAGAGCGCGCGGCAGCTCAAGCCATGGAAGTCTCTCGACGCGAACAGTCCGGCAAGTAGAGATCCTCCACTTCGGGCCGGAATTTTTTGCCAAAAAATCTTCGAATCTCCCTGTGACCTTTCCTCCGCGATTGAGCAGTAACGAGGTGAACTGCAAAACGAAGCACGATTATGAAGAACGGAAATTGCAATATGTCACCGCTCCTGCTGGCCACCGTCCTGCTCAGTCTGATTTCATCGCTCGCGTGGGCCGCTCCGGCGGGGAAAATCGTCGCCTGGGGCAGTGGCGAATTTGGGCTGACGAATGTGCCGCCGGGGGATGACTTCGTAGCGATTGCGGCAGGAAGAAACGCTGGCCACGCCCTGGCCCTCAGATCCGACGGTTCTCTGGCCGGATGGGGATTGAATTACGGAATCGAAGATTTGGGATCGGCCGATATCTTCTACGGGCAAGCGACTGTGCCCGAGGGCAGGAATTTCAAAGCCATCGCCGCAGGAGTATTCCACAGCCTCGCCCTGCGCACCGATGGTTCGCTGGTCGGGTGGGGAGCCAACGAGGTTACTGGACACGGCGAATTCACCGGCCAGGCGACCGTGCCGGCCGGCCATGACTTCGTGGCCATCGCCGCGGGCGATTTCCACAGCCTGGCGCTTAGGTCCGATGGTTCGCTGGTCGCGTGGGGAGACAATTCCGAGGATTCTGGAAAGACCAACGCACCCCCGGGCAATGACTTGGTGGCCATCGCCGCAGGCGATTGGCACAATCTGGCCCTGAAGTCTGATGGCTCGATCGTCGCTTGGGGAGAAGACAAATATGGGCAAGTGCGCAACGCGCCGACTGGCAACGACTTCGTCGCCATCGCGGGGGGAGCGAAGTACAGCCTCGCACTGAGATCCGACGGTTCGATGGTGGGCTGGGGAGGAGCCGGATCCTATGCTGTTGCGGCGGCAAAACCCCAGCCGGGGAACAACTTCGTGGCTATTGCCGCAGGATTTAACCATAGCCTGGCGCTCAAATCCGACGGTTCTATGATTGGCTGGGGCTCGAACTACGGGGTCCAGGAGGCGGGAACGGCCAACATCTTCTATGGACAAGCGAATCCCCGTCCCGGCACCAACTTTATCGCCATTGTCGCCAGCAGCTATTTTAGCCTGGCGATCGAGCAAACCGCCGACCTCACGGCCAGCATCGTCCCGGCGGTTCAGCTCTCCTGGCCGGCCACGGCCACCAAGGCCTACCAGGTGCACATTTCGACCAGCCTGGCCGGCGACTGGACGCCGTTGGGCGGACTTATGGAAGGGACTGGCGGCACGCTCAGCACTTTCTTTACAGCCACCAACGGGCCGCGCTTCTTCAAGATCGAAGAGACGACCTCGAGCCCCCTGGCCTGGCTGGAAGGCCGATGGACGGGCGACGCAGTTCTGACCTCTGGGTTCGAGCAATACACCTTTGAGTTTAACGCCGGCACAAGCAACCGCACCTTCTCAACCAAACTCAGTTTCAGCAGCGGGGATCCTTGCCTCGGTACGCTCCGGCTGTTGTCCTGGTCCGCGAACAAAGCGGAGTTTCGGGAAACATTTGCGGCTGGCAGTGAGTGCTCCAATGACACCGTCGTGTTTACCCGGCTCAATGCCACGACCATTGCCTACACCTTTTCGCAAGCGACACCTATTGCCGAGGCCGGTGTCGGTTTGCTTTTCAAGCAATGAGAAAGGCCGGGTCAACCTGGCCCGATCTCGGCGTTCAGGATGTGGGCGTAGGGGACGAAGCCGGCTTTTTGGAGGGTACGGCGGGAAGGGATGTTGGTTGGGTTGCAGCGGGCGGCGGGGATGGCTCCCATCGCGTAGGCTTCGCGTTTGAGTTCCTGGACGAGGTAGGACCCGAAGCCGCGGCGGCGGAAGGGTTCCTCGACATTCATGTAGATGTCGCCGTAAGGCCGATTGTAGTGGAAGAGGATGCCGCCCTTGGCGACGGATTGGCCATCGCATTCCAGTGTCCATTCCGGGCCGCCTTGGCGGGCTTCGAGGCAGGCGCGGGCATTTTCGGCGGAGGTCTGGAGGAGGAGTTGCGCGCCGGGGCAAGTGTGGAAGGTGGTGGCGCCGTCGAAGAATACAATCGATTCGGTGGCGACGTTCCGGCCATACGCGTGGAGCATCACGAGCAGGAGCGAGTCGCTGGACTGGACTTCGAAAAAGCGGGCCTTGCTGGCGGCGAGGAAGGCTTCGAAGCAATCGAAGGCGTGCGCGCGGGCTTCGGGCCGGAGATAGAATTCGAAAATGGTGGGCTTATCCTTCCACGGACCGGAGATGGCGATGGAGCCGAAGCCCGCCGGCCGATGGTCGATCTCCAGCAGGTAGCTCTGGGTCCAGCCGGAGCGGCGATGGATCGAGTCGTGGACGATCTGGCAGGTTTGTTCGGCGCGGTAGAGCGTGCGGTGGGGCAGGGTGGCTTCCGGCGAACAGGGTTGGGCGACGATGAGCATTCGGATCGCGGCCGCGCGCAGGCGGGGAGCGACTGAGCGTTACTCTGCGCGCAAGGCGGCCATCGGGTCAAGGCGGGTTGCGCGGCGGGCGGGCAGCCCGCAGGCGGCGAGAGCCACCAGGAGGAGGAGCGCGGCCACGGCGGCGAGCGTCCAGGGATCGGCGGGTCGGATTTCGTAGAGCAAGGCGCTCATGGTGCGAGTGAAGGCGAGCGCGAGGAGCAGTCCGAGCGCGATGCCGGCTAGGGCGAGGCGCAGGCCTTGGGAGAGGATGAGGCGGAGGACATCGCGGCGTTGAGCCCCGAGCGTGAGGCGAATGCCGATCTCGCGCGTGCGCTGGTGGACCGCGTAGGCGACCACGGCGTACAGGCCCACCGAGGCGAGCAAGAGCGCGACTGCGGCAAAGAGGGTCAGCAGGCGGGCCTGGAATTTCGGCGCGGCGAGGGCTTCGGCGACGCGGTTCTCCATCGTGCGGATGAGCGGCGGGGGCAGATTAGGGATGAGCGCCTTGGTCTCGCGGCGGATCAGCTCGGCGAGGTGCGCGGGGTCGGCGGTGGTGCGAAGGAGCAGGGTGGGGCTCTGCATGGGCCACTGCCAGTAGGGCGCGTAGATTTCCGGGACGGCTTCGGGCTGGGCGTGAAGGGATTTAATATCGCTCACCACGCCGACGATGGTGCCCCAAACGGTGTGGCCGAAATGGTTGGTGGCATGGGCGGGCGCGAGGCTGGCGCCCATCTTGATGCGTTCGCCCACGGGGTTATGGCCGGGGAAATAGCGGCGGGCAAAGGCGTCGTTGACGAGGAACACGCCGGGGGCGGTGAGCGAATCCGCTTCGGTAAAGTCGCGCCCGTGGAGGAGTTGCGCGCCGAGAGTCGCCACCCAGTCGGGGGTGATGCCTTTGAACTCGGCCTTCGGTTGGGTTTCGGGATCGAGATTGGGACGGCCGAAGATGGCGATGTTCTCGTGCGGTGGACGGTTTTCGCGGCGGAGCATGACGCTGCTGGCCGCGACGGAACGGACGCCGGGCGCGGCTTGGAGGCGGTCGAGGAGCGGTTTGAGGGAGGATTGCGGGCGGGTGGCTGTGGGGCGAATCCAGGTCGTGAAGCCGGAAACGGAGAAATCAAGTTCGGCGGTCAGGAGATATTCGGAACGGAAGCCGCGATCCGCCTGGAGCATGCGGGCGAAACTCTGAAGCATCAGGCCCGCCGCCGCGAGCAGCACCAGGCAGAGGGCGATCTGGGCTACGACGAGCAGGTTTCGTGTGCGACTCGCCGCGGTGCCTCCGGACGCACCGCGCGATTCGGCGCGCATGGCCTGATCGAGATTGGGGCGGGACAATTGCCAGGCCGGAGCCAGGCCGAAGAGCAGGCCGGTCAGAATGGAGACGCCCAAGGTGAGAAACAGGGCGGAGGGGTCCAGAGTCACTTCGCCGAGGCGCGGGAGATGGGCGGGGCTGGCGGCGATCAATGTGCGGAGGCTGACCCAGGCGAGCAACGCGCCCAGGAGACCTCCGCCGGTGGCGAGCGCGACGCTTTCCGTGAGAAGCTGGCGAATGAGGCGGCTCCGTCCCGCGCCGAGCGCCGCGCGGACCGCGATTTCCTTTTGGCGCACGCTGGCGCGGGCGAGGAGGAGATTGGCGACATTGGCGCAGGCGATCAGCAGGACGCCGAGGACAACGCCCCAGAGAATATAGAGGCTCGTTTTCATCTGCCGGCCCACCGCCTGTTCGATCATGGGAATAACTGAAACTTCCGTGCCGATGGACTCGCCGGGATGGGCGTCGCGGAGGCGGGCCTGGATGGCGTTCAGCTCGGTGCGCGCGCGTTCGATGGGCACGCCGGGCTTGAGGCGCGCGATGACATTGTGCCAGTGGGCGGAACGGCGCTCCGTGAGATCGACCCCCATCCAGCCGAGCGGGAGCCAGAGTTCGGACCGGCCCGGCTGGCCGAAGCCGGGGGGCATGACGCCGACGATCTGGTAATCGCGTCGGCCGTAAGTATCGAGCGTGAGCATGCGGCCCAGAATATTTGAATCGCCGCCATAGGCGCGCTGCCAGAGGTCGTAGCCGAGGACGACAGACTTGGGGCCTTCCTTGCGATCTTCGTCCGGCAGGAGCGTGCGGCCGAGCAGCGGACGCGTGCCGAGCGTGGTGAAGAGGCTGGCGGAGGCGTAGGTGGCGCGCACCTTCACCGTGGTGTCGCTCAGGACGAGGTTGAAATTCTCGACGCCCTCCCAGCCGGGGCTGACCGCGAGGTCGGCGAAGACGGTACTTTGGGCCCGCCAATCGAGATAGTTCGGGCCGCTGACGCGATCCTGTTCGATGCCCTGGGCGGGGTTGCGCTCCCACAGGGTGACCAGGCGATCGGCGTCAGGGTAGGAGAGGGGCCGGAGAAGGACGCCATTGATAATGCTGAAAATCGCGGTGTTCGCCCCGATGCCGATGGCGAGCGTGAGCATGGCGGCCAGAGCGAAACCGGGATGAAGGGCCAGTTGGCGGAGAGCGAAGCGAACGTCGCGGAGAAGATCGTCCAGCCAGCGGCCGCCGCGGGCGTCGCGGCACTGTTCCTTGATCGATTCGGGGCCGCCGAATTCCCGAAGGGCCTGTTGGCGGGCGGCCGCGGGGTCCAGGCCGGCCTCGATATGCGCGCGCGTTTGCAGTTCGAGGTGGGATTGAAGTTCTGCGTCCAGATCGGCGGCAGAGTCGTCCGCGCCGGGTTTCCGGCCGCGGGCACTTCGGCCGAGCCGGAGGATCGATCGGGCTGCTTGCGGCCAGAGGGACTTTTTCATAGGGCGGGCGAGGATGGGCGGCGATCCAGCAGGTCAGGTGGTTCCGAGGATAAGGTTGATGGCGGCGGAGACCTTCTGCCATTGGGCGCGTTCGGAGCGGAGCTGCTGGCGGCCGCGGTCGGTCAGCCGGTAGTATTTTGCTTTGCGGTTGTTTTCGGAAGTGCCCCATTCGGCCTCGATCCATCCCTGGCGGACCAGCCGGTAGAGGGCGGGATAGAGCGAGCCTTGCTCGACTTGAAGCACTTCTTTGGACATCTGCCGGAGGAGGACGGAGATGCCGAAGCCATGCATGGGGCCGAGCTGAAGCGCGCGGAGGATGAGCAGGTCGAGGGTGCCCTGGAGCAGATCGGCTTTATCGTTCATGAGCGCAATGTTACGGAGTTCCACTCACTCCTAGATGTTCTAGGGGACAGCTTTCAACCGTTCCTGTAGAGCGTCAAGGGGAAAAAGAGCTTGCCGGAAGCTCGATTTTTCTGAACCAAGAGCAGGGAGCGAGTTCAACCCCAATCGCAACATGCCCATGGCCCACGACACCAACGCCGGAACCAGCGCCGCACCGATCACCGTTTCCATCACGCGCACCGTGAAGCCCGGCAGCGAAGCCGAGTTCGAGCGGGCGTTGCACGACTTCGTGCAACGGTCGCTGACGCTGCCGGGGCAACTGGGGGTGCATATCGTCCGGCCGGTGCCCGGGAGCGACTGCCGGGTCTACGGGATTATTCGGAAGTTCGCGGATCGCGACGCGGTGATGGCCTTCCGGACTTCGCCGGAATATCTCGAGTGGAGCCATCTGGCGATGGACCTGACGGAAGGGAGCGGGCGGGCGGAAGAGATGTCCGGGCTGGAAAGCTGGTTCACGCCCTCGAGCGAATGGCTCCGGCCGCTGCCCAAATGGAAAATGGCCATCGCGACCTTCCTCGGGGTGCTGCCGGTGGCGCTGGTGCTGAATGTTACGCTGGCTCCGGCGATTCATGCGTGGCCATTGGTGCTGCGCGCCGCCGTAATCACGGCGTGCATGGTGGCCCTGCTGACCTGGGTGGTCATGCCGGTCGTCCGGCGTTTGCTGGGCCGTTGGCTGCATCCCGAGTCGAAGCCGTGAGCAACGGTGCCTGCAGGAAATTCACCCGGGCGGATGCGATTCGAGATTTACAGAAAGGCAGGCTCCTCCCATGCTGCTCGGCACCGCCCGGGAGTGCTCGCACGAAGTGGCGCGCCACCCGCCGCGAACCGTCTATGCTGCGCGAACTAACATTGCTGGGAATCGTCATGATGATGGCCAATGCCGCCGAACCGAAATTCCGCCAGGTGCTCACGAGCGTCGAGCACGGGCTCCGCGTGCCCGAGTGGTCGCTGACCGCGAGCGATCTGGATCGCAACTCCACGCAGGGCTGGGCCATCCGCAAGACCGTGCTGCGCGGCGGGAAGCAGGAAGGCGTCGACCTGATCACGGTGGCAAACGGCGTATTGACCGTGTCGATTTGCCCGACGCGCGGGATGGGGTTGATGGATGCGCGCCTGGGCAATGTGCGCCTGGGGTGGGATTCGCCGGTCAAGGAGGTGGTCGATCCGCGTTACATGAACCTGGAAAGCCGGGGCGGGCTGGGCTGGCTCGAAGGCTTCAACGAGATGATGGTGCGCTGCGGCCTGGAATTCGCGGGCCATCCCGGCAAGGACAAGTTCATCAACAACACCGGCGACGAAGCGGAGATGGATCTCACCTTGCACGGGAAGATCGGGAACATCCCGGCGTCGCAGGTCGAGGTGGCGGTGGATGCCGAGGGCACGTTGCGCGTGCGCGGCCGGGTGGACGAGCGGATGTTTTATGGGCCGAAGCTCGAATTGTGGACGGAACTGAGCACGCGTCCGGGATCGAAAAGTTTTACGGTCAAGGACGAGATCCGGAATCTCAGCGCGTACGAGCAGGAGTTCGAGATCATCTACCACGCGAATTTCGGGGCGACGGTGCTGGAAGCGGGTTCGAAATTCACCGGGGCCATCCAGCGCGTGGCGCCCTTCAACGCGAACGCGGCCAAGGCCGTGCAGACCTATCGCGATTATCTGGGGCCGACGAAAGGGTTTATCGAGCAAGTTTACTGTCTATTTCCGTATGCCGATGCCCAGGGGCAAACGACAGCGATGCTCCAGAATGCGGCCGGCGACCAGGCCGTGGCGCTGACCTACTCCACCCGCGAGATGCCGTTCCTGACGCTGTGGAAGAACACGACGGCCGTCGAGGAGGGATATGTAACGGGACTCGAGCCGGGCACGAATTTCCCCTTCAATCGCAGCGTCGAGCGCAAAGCGGGACGCCTGGCCAAGCTCAAACCGGGCGAGACGCGCACCTTCACCATCGAATACGCCGTCCATGATACGGCCGACAGCGTGCGGCAGGCCGCCGCGCGGATTCAGGGCATTCTCAACGGCCGGCCCACGCAGGTCGATACCGAGCCGCTGCCCCGGCCGTAGTCTGGTCGGCTAGATCCTTGAGAGGCCCGCTCGCTTAATTCGACAGTAAAGCAGGCGGCGCTCCGCTGCCGAAGATTTGCCCGAACGGAGGCGGCATGTGCGGCAGATTGGCGATGCACTTTCAAATCCTCGGCGAGGGTGGCGCCGCGGATCGTCCTGCGCGGCACGGTGAATGGCACGGCTTTTCCTAACTTTTTGGTGTCCGATCTCGAGGACCCCAATTTCAGGTTCGAGTCCGACCACCGGCACCCACTCCCAATAGTTGATGCAAGCAATTTGGTTGCTCGCAAAAAGCGGCGGACGCACCTTCCGTGTTCAATGCACGACCTGAGTGTTCTGATCACGTTTGCGGTGGGTTTAACCGGCGCGTTGCTGTTCGGTTATATCGCTGTCCGGCTTAACGTGTCTCCGATCATTGGGTACCTGCTTGCCGGAGTGGCGGTTGGCCCGTTCACGCCGGGCGTGGTGGCGGATCGAGCGGTCGCGGAGCAATTCGCGGAGATTGGCGTGATTCTGCTCCTTTTCGGGATTGGCCTGCGGTTTCATCTGCGAGAGTTGATCGCCGTTTGGCGGATTGCATTACCGGGCGCGCTCATCCAGAGCACGGCCTCGACTTTGGCGCTGGCCGCCGCGCTGCACCTGCTGGGCTGGACGTGGACTTCGGGCCTGATTTTGGGAATGGCGATTTCGGTCGCGAGCACGGTGGTGATGGCGCTGGTGCTTGCGGAATGGGGCGACCTCCATGCGCGGGTAGGTCACATCGCCATCGGTTGGACGGTGGTGGAAGACATTCTCACGGTCGCAACCCTTTTGCTGTTGCCGATCTTGTTTGGTCCGGAGACGGCGGAGAAGGCGAATATCGGCGCGGTTCTGGGCATCGCGGGCCTAAAGATCCTTGGTTTGGTGGCCGTGGTGGTGGTCCTCGGAAAATGGGTCATTCCCTGGGCGATGGAGCGAATTACCCAGACACGCTCTCGAGAATTATTCACGCTTACCGTCTTGGTGCTGGCGGTGGGCATCGCGGTCGGGTCCGCGAAAATCTTTGGAGTGTCGATGGCCTTGGGCGCCTTCCTGGCCGGACTTGCGGTCGGCCGTTCCGAATTCGCGACCCGCGCTGCCAACGACGCGTTGCCGATGCGCGACGCGTTTGCCGTTCTATTCTTTGTTTCCGTCGGCATGCTTTTCGATCCAAAGAGCATCATCGCAATTCCCCATATCATCGGATTGGTTCTGCTCGTGGTCGTCGTGATAAAACCCCTTGCCGCGACGTTAACGGTGCGGCTTTTGGGTGAGCCGTGGGCGAGAGCCGTTCCGATTGGGGCCGCGTTCTCGCAGGTGGGGGAGTTCAGTTTTATTCTCGGCAGTGTGGCACTCTCCCTCGGACTGGTTAATGAGGCGGGCTGGAACGCGCTCGTGGCGGCCTCCATTATTTCCATCGCGGCGAATCCGTACGTGTACCGCTGGGCGCGCCGCTCGGTCTCAAAAACCAGCGCGAAGCTTGATCAACCGATCGCGACCCAGCGCCGGGAAATTCAACCGAAACGTTGTATCCTTGTCGGTTTCGGCCCCGTGGGGCGAATCGTGCACCAACTGCTCCTTGATACAGGCGGGGAAATTATCGTCGTCGATTTGAATCTCGACTCCGTGCGCGAATTGCGCCGCGCGGGTCATAGCGCGATTTACGGAGACGTTCGGCAACCTGGGACGCTGATCGAAGCCGGTGTGGAAACAACCGAGAAGCTCATTTTGAGCGCGGACATTGAAGATGCCGCGGATATTATCAAGCTGGCGCTGGAGGTGAATCCGGATTTGCGCGTCCTGGCGCGCTGCGCGCATCTCCGTGACGCTCCCGCGTTGCGAAATGCCGGCGCCGATTTCGTGGCGGCGGGCGAAGCTGAAGTTGGGGTCGTATTAACCGATGCGGTGATTTCACCCGGCGACAGCAGAGGTGAGGGTGCTCTTAGCCGGCGCGATGCCATTCGCCGTCAACTGTATGAGTCTGTCATGAGGTGAGAGGCTTTGGCGGTCGTCGCCGTCTCTGCTAATCAGTGAGTAGACGTTGCGAGAAAGGAGGAAACATCGCGCACTCTGAAACAAACCATGCGGGTGAGAACGGGCCGATTCATGCCGGTGTTCGCATCGGACATGTGCATCTGAAAGTCGCGGACCTGGAGCGCTCGATTGGATTTTACCGCGACGTATTAGGGTTCGAAGTAACACAACGTTACGGCGGCCAAGCCGCGTTTTTATCTGCCGGCGGTTACCATCATCACCTTGGGCTGAATACATGGGAAAGCCAGGGAGGCTCACCGCCGCCGCCCGGTACCACGGGCCTTTACCATCTGGCGATTCTGTATCCGACAAGGGCGGAGCTGGCTGACGCGCTGCGGCGGGTTCTCGGCGCCGGAATTAGTTTGGATGGCGCGTCAGATCACGGGGTGAGCGAAGCTCTGTACCTGCGTGATCCGGACGGAAATGGCGTCGAACTGTATTGGGATCGCTCGAAAAGTGAGTGGCCGCGGAATTCAATGGGTGAGCTGAATATGTTTACGCGGCGGCTTGATCTCGAAAATCTGCTCGGCGAGGCACGCAGAGCAAATGGAGATCCTTCTCCATAGCCTTCGAAGTCGACGCCGGACGGAACCAGCAGCTTTATCTGCCCGATTCGAATATCCTCCCAATTCGGTTTCTTTCCGAAGAGGGCGCGTCGTTGGGGTTTCCGACTTCATGCCGGTGGAAGATGTTTCCAGACGCCACAATTTGGTGCGTCGGGTAAAGTGCGTGCGAGGCGATGGTCGAGTTCGGATGGTTTGTGCTCCGCGGTTTGACGATGGCCGGGCGCGTTATCGGGTGGAACAGGCCGGAAAGGATAGGATTTTCATATCGGAAGGGCAGGACGGGTTGAGACTGCGGTTACGGTGCTCCCGGCCGGTGGAGATTAAGGACGGAGACGCTGTTGCTTGCCTTCATTTGCGTCCGGATGAATCGGCGTTTTCTGTGTTTCGACGAGCGGCTTGACAATCATAAGCTTTGTGTTACAAAGTTTATGGATGGATTCAAGTGCCGCGAACGACCATTTGCAGGTGATTCGGACGTTGATGGAGCGCTCCACGACGTACCGGCGGGCGTTGCGGCCGATGATGTTGTATCTGGGCTTGCTGGGGCTGATGGGCAGCGTGGTGGCTTCGGTGTTCCAGATTAAAACGGTGCGGGGCTTCGGCCTGTTCTGGATGGGGCTGGGCTCGGCGGGGTTGCTGGGGGCCTTCTGGCTGGCCCGGCGGCAGGCCTTGAAGGATCGCGAACCGTTCTGGTCGCCGCCAGCGCGGCGCGTGGCGCAAGCGGTCCTGCCTCCGCTCGCGGCGGGGGCGATGCTGGGTTTTTTGCTGACATTCCTGGGTGCGGAAGAGCGGGCCTACTCGTGGGCCATGCCGATCACCTGGATGCTGGTGTACGGCTGCGCCGTCCATTCGGCGGGCTTTTTCATGCCGCGCGGGATCAAGCTGCTGGGCTGGCTGTTCATTTTGGGGGCGGGCTCGCTCTTGCTGAGCAGCCTGGCGGTGGCGGCGCGGCTGCCGATGCAGTTCGGGCATTTGATCATGGGATTGTTTTTCGGCGGGCTGCATCTCTGCTACGGCATTTATCTCTTTGCGACGGAACCTCCGGCGAGGCGGCCATGAACTCGGTGCTGTCACTCCAATTAGACCGGGTCATCCATGAGAAGGGGAGAATGGCGATCATGTCGTTGCTGGCGGCGAATCCCGAGCTGTCGTTCACGGAAATGCGCGAAATGCTGGGGATGACCGACGGGAACTTAAGCATGCACATTCGGACGCTCCAGGGGGCGGGATATGTCGCGGTTACGAAAACGTTCAAGGAGCGGCGTCCGCTGACGACATACACGCTAACGGCCGCCGGGAGGGCCGGGTTCGAGACGTATATCGAGCTGCTGGAAGAGATTGTAAAAGCAAACAAGCGGTAGATTTTTTGTCTCGAAACTTTGTCAGACAAAGCCATGATGCGAATATTGCGAGCAGAACATTTGGGGATGTGCTTCGGGGTGCGGGACGCGATCGCGCTGGCCCAGGCGCAAGCCGCGCTGGCCCCGGTCACCATCCTCGGGGAACTGGTGCATAACGAAACGGTGGTGGCCGATTTGCGCGCGGCTGGGGTGGCGATCGAGACCGAGCTGAGCCAGGTCAAAACCCGGCAGGCGATCGTCACGGCGCATGGGACTTCGCAAAAGGCGCTTCAGGCGGCGCGGGCGCGCGGCTTGGAAGTGTCGGAGGCGACCTGCCCGCTCGTGCATCGGGCGCATGAGGCGGTCGCGGAGTTGGTGAAGGGCGGCTATTTTCCGGTCATCGTCGGCAAGGCGAACCACGTCGAGGTGCGCGGAATCACCGACGATCTGGCCGAGTTTGCGGTGGTGGAGACCGAGGCGGATCTGGAGCGCGTGCCGGCCAGGGCGAGACTCGGCGTGGCAGCGCAGACCACGCAGCCGGTCGCGCGGGTGCGGGGAATGGTGGCGGCTTTGGAACGGCGCTTCCCCACGGCGGAGGTTCGATTTATCGACACGGTCTGCCAGCCCACCAAGCAGCGGCAGACGGCGGCCGAATCGCTCGCTCGGGCGTGCGACGCGGTGGTGGTGATCGGCGGGGCGAACAGCAACAACACGAAGGAATTGATGCGCACCTGCCTGCGGTTTTGCGCGCGGGTCTGGCATGTGCAGACCGAGGCGGATTTGCGCGAAGAATGGTTTCACGGCGTGGCCCGCGTGGGCGTTACCGCAGGAACCTCGACGCCCGACCGCATCATCGATGCGGTGGAAGATCGCCTCGAACAAATCGCGGCGCTTCAGCTCGGCGTGCCGGCGGCGGGCGCGGAACTTTGCTGCTCCTGAAAGCCGAAGGCTTTGAGAAACGGCCGGGTGGGGGCGTCGATCGCGACGTTTCGCCCCGTGAAGGGGTTGACGAACGCGATGGCCACCGCCCGCAGCGCCAGCGGGAAGTCCGGCGGTCCGTCTTCCGCATTCCCATAATGTTCATCGCCCAGCACCGGCAGGCCCGCGTGGGCCAGATGCACGCGAATTTGATGGGTGCGGCCAGTCACGGGTTCGGCTTCGAGGAGCGTCCGGCCGTAGCGGGTCGCGCGAGTGTGGAAATGCGTTTCGCTCGGCTTGCCGTGGCGGGGATCGATCTTCATCAAGCCGCGGCGCCCGGCATTTTCAGCGATACGGGCGAGGCAGGTCCACTCCGGCGTTTTCGGCTGGCCGGCCACGATGGCGAGATAGGTCTTGCGGACTTCGCGCGTCTGGAACATGCGGGAGAACGCCTCCACCGCGCCGGGGCTGCGGGCGAATAACACGATCCCGCTGGTGTCGGCATCGATCCGGTGGACGAAGCGGAGGAACTTCAGATTGCGCGAGCGCGCCCAGAACTCGCCACCCCGGATCGAGGACTCGATGGCGCGTTGCAAATTCCGGCCGGTGCGGTCCCAGTCGGACGGAGCGAGCATCCAGCCGGCGGGCTTGTCGATCACGAGGATATTGCGGTCCTCGTAGAGGATCGGAATGGGAGGAAGGTCCTCCAGTTCGATGGCGGCTGATTTCGGCACGGCCCTTAGGGTGGCGCGGCTTGCGGCGAAAGACAAATCGAGAGCGTGGCCGCGCGAGGGGTTCGGGCCGAGGCCGGGGGCGGGGCGGCGGCGGATTTGGGCGGCGGATTTGCTTGCGCGCCCGGGGCCGTCCCGGCTAATAGAGGCGCATGAATCGCCGCCAGTTTATCCAGGTCACCGCTGCGTCCATTGCCGCCTCCCAGCTTCGGTCTTATGCCGCCGATGTCGCCGAGATCGGCAACAAAAAGCGGGTGGGATTGATCGGTTCGGGCTGGTACGGCAAGGCCGATTTGCTGCGCCTCGTGCAGGTCGCCCCGGTCGATGTGGTCTCCTTGTGCGACGTGGATCGCAAGATGGTCAGCGACGCGGCGGACCTCGTGGCCACCCGCCAAGCCTCGAAGAAAAAGCCGCGCGTCTTCCACGATTACCGCGAGATGCTGGCGCAGAAGGATCTCGACATCGTCCTGATCGCGACTCCAGACCATTGGCACGCGCTGCCGGCGATCGCCGCCATTCAGGCGGGGTTGGATGTGTATGTGCAGAAGCCGACCAGCGTCGACATCGTCGAGAGCCAGGCGATGCTCGCCGCGGCCCGGAAGCACGGACGCGTGGTGCAGGTGGGCACGCAGCGCCGCAGCACGCCGCATCTGGCCGAGGCGCGGAATCAGATCATCCGCGAGGGCAAGCTCGGCAAAATCGCGTTTGTCGAAATCTGCTGCTACTACCACATGCGAGCCCGCGAGAATCCGCCGGATACCGCCCCGCCGGAGCATCTGGATTGGGAGATGTGGACCGGCCCCGCGCCGCTGCGGCCGTTCAACCGGATTGCCCATCCGCGCGGCTGGCGCGCCT
>CAYZKY010000129.1:15343-18376 GCA_964478815.1 uncultured Verrucomicrobiota bacterium | reverse complement strand
AGAGATGGCTAAATTTGTACATTTTATTCGTCGAAAATCCGCACTTTTCTCACCCACTGCCCCCATTCCCCCAACCCCCGCCGCCGCCCTCCCCCCAGCGGCGGCGGGAGCCAGGCGCTTCCTCCAGGCGTAGAGGAGGTTGGAGTGGAGGCCCAACTCCTGCGCGATAGTTTCCGCGGACTTGCCGCTGGTGCTCCAGTGATTGAGGGCCTCCCGCTTGAAGTGCTCGTCAAACTTGCGATAGGTGCGTGGTCTAGGACTTTGGTTCATGGGCTTGGCTATTCATGATTCGCCCAATTCCCTGTCCGTCAATTCGAAGCAACCTCAGGGTTTGTCCCCCCGGCACCTCCCCCGATCCGTCCCATCCGTCCGATCCGACCGATTCCCCACCTCCCGCCAGCCCTCCCCCCAAAAAAAACAGGGGGGGGTGCCCACCGTGGCCTTGCGCCAGTACTCGCGCCCTCATGCCGCCCAGTTCCACACATTCCACACATTCCATCCACGCCACCCCGCCGCCCGCACCCCCAATTTCAAAAACAGGGAAGAGGCGCCAAGCCTCTTCCGTTCGGAGTTCCGCCTTCAGGCGGTCCCTCCCGCTCGCCACCCGCTCAAAAAATGGAGGGGGGGTGCCCCAACCCGCGCCCGGCTCCTCACCCACGTCCCGCCGCGCCCTGGCCAAAAATCGCCAACTCCCCACCCCGATCCCACATTTCCCCCTCCGCTTCCCAAAAAACAGGGGGGGGTGCCCCTTGCCCCGCTTTGCGTCAGGAATCCGTGCTTGCCGCCGGTTCGAACTTTTGCCAATGGAGAATGGTGCTCGGTTCCATCCATCGGCTTCGCCATGTGGCTTCGGTCGTTCTGCTTTGTTCGTTCTTCACGCCGCAGTTGGCCCTGGGCGACGCGGTGCTGGAATGGAACGCGACGATGATTGCCGCCATCCGCACGGATAATAGCAGCCCGACACTCAGCTCGCGCAACCTCGCCATCCTGCACACCGCCGTCTACGACGCCGTGAACTCGGTGGCCCGAACCCATCAGCCCTACCGGTTTCTGGAGGAAGCGCCCCCAGGCGCCTCGGCGGAAGCCGCTGCCGTGGGCGCCGCGTATGAGGTCACCAAGTCCCTTTACCAGCCCTTCCGCGCCGCAGCGGACGAGTTGTTCGGAATTTGGCTGATGGCCGCCCCGGCGACACCCGCCATCACGAACGGTCTCGCGTTGGGTCGCCGCATCGGGCGGCTCGTCCTCGAGAACCGGACGGCCGACGGTTCCTCGACCGACATGCCGTACATCCCCAGCAACGCGCCGGGTCGCTGGCGCCGCACCCCGCCTTTCTTTCGGCCCCCGCTCACGCCGCAATGGCGCTATCTCAAGCCGTTTTGCCTTCAGGAGATCGCCCCCTTTCTTCCCCCTCCGCCACCGGCGCTCGACAGCCCGGCCTACGCCGAGTCTCTGAACCAGGTGAAATCTCTTGGTTCCAAGAATAGTGCCGTCCGCACCGCCGAACAGAGCATGATCGCCCGGTTTTGGTCCGACTTCAGCTACACCGCCATGCCGCCGGGGCACTGGCATCTGATCGCGGCCAGCATCGCCCAGGATCGGAACAATTCCCTCGAGGAGAATGCCCGGCTGTTTGCGCTGATCAGCATGGCCCAGGCGGATGCGGCCATCATCTGCTGGGATGCCAAATACCGGTACGATGTGTGGCGGCCGGTCACCGCCATTCAGCGCGCCGATGAAGATGGCAATTCACACACGGAGGCCGACAAAGGCTGGGAACAGTATCTGCCCGCGCCGCCCTTTCCCGCCTACACCAGCGGCCACAGCACCTTCAGCAAAGCCAGCGCGCAGGTGTTGACTCATTTCTACGGCACGGACGCCGTGACCTTCACGGCCACCTCGGATACCGAGGTGGGCGTCTTCCGCAAGTTCCAGAGCCTGGCGGCGTGCGCCGACGAAGTTGGCCTGAGCCGCATCTACGGCGGAATCCACTACAGTTTCGACAACGAGCAGGGCAAAGCCACCGGCGGGCGCGTCGGCGACTTCGTGGCCATGAACTTTCTGCTCCCGGTCAAGGATTTGCCGATCATCCGCCGGGAGGGAAGCCGGCAAGACGGGCCTCTGCTCCGGTTGCACGGGCAGATCGGTCAGGAATATGTGGTGGAAGCCTCGCCGGACGAAGCGGCCTGGCAGCCCATTTCGACCAATCGCGCGGTGGCGGGAGGCGTGTTGATCGAGGATCGCAGCGGGGGACAGTCGACGAACCGATTCTATCGCGTCCGGGAGCCCTGAGGCATTGCAGCCGCCTTACAGCGCGCGCTGGTGCATCCGGGCGTGGCACGCCGCGATGAAGCCCCGGAAGAGCGGGTGCGGGGCGTTCGGCTTGCTCTGGAATTCGGGGTGGAACTGGCTGGCCATGAAGAACGGGTGATCCTTCAACTCGATCAGTTCCGCCAGCTTTCCATCGACGGAGTTTCCGCTGAACACCAGGCCGGCTTCCTCGAATTGCTGCCGGTAGGCATTGTTGAATTCGTAGCGATGCCGGTGCCGTTCGTGGATGAGGAAGGCGCCGTAGAGGTGCGCGGCCTTGCTCCCGACGGCAAGCTGGCAGGTTTGGGAGCCGAGGCGCATCGTGCCCCCTTTCTGGACGACATTCTTCTGCTCATCGAGCAGGGCGATGACCGGATGCGGCGTGGCCGGATCGAACTCGGTCGAGTGCGCACCGGCCAGGCCGAGCACATTGCGGGCAAACTCGACGCAGGCGATCTGCATCCCGAGGCAGAGGCCCAGGTAAGGCAGTTTCTTCTCGCGGGCATACTGGGCGGCAATCACTTTTCCTTCGATGCCCCGCTCGCCGAACCCGCCGGGCACGAGAATTCCACCCAGAGCGGTGAGCGCGCTCTCCGGCCCCTGTTTCTCGATCTGCTCGGCGTCGATCTTCTCGATGTCCACCGCGCAATCGTTGGCAATCCCGCCGTGAATCACCGCTTCGTAGACGGATTTATAGGCGTCCTGGAGTTCGATGTATTTGCCCAC
>CAYZKY010000129.1:0-15333 GCA_964478815.1 uncultured Verrucomicrobiota bacterium | reverse complement strand
TTGCGGATGATCTCCTGCCAGTGCGTCATCTTGGCGGGAGGCGTGTCGAGCCGGAGCGTCTGGCAGACGAGATCATCCATGCGCTCCCGCTGGAGCATCAGGGGAACCTCGTAAATGCTGTGATCGACATCCTTCTCCTCGATGACGGCCTGGAACGGGACGTTGCAGAACAGGGAAATCTTTTGCCGTAGTTCCTTGTTCAGCGGGAACTCCGAGCGGCAGACCAGAATGTGGGGCGCGATGCCGATCTCGCGGAGTTTGGCGACTGATTGCTGGGTCGGCTTGGTCTTCAACTCGCCGGCCGCCTTGATGAAGGGGACGTAGGTAACGTGAATGAACACCACGTTGTTCGGGCCGGCTTCGAGGGCGAACTCGCGGATGGCTTCGAGGAAAGGCAGCCCCTCGATGTCGCCCGTGGTTCCGCCAATCTCGGTGATGAGCACATCGGCTTTGGTCAGCTCGCCGACCTCCCGGATGCGATTCTGAATTTCGTCCGTAACGTGGGGGATCACCTGCACGGTTTTGCCGAGGTAATCGCCGCGCCGCTCCTTATCGAGCACCGTCTTGTAAACCTGGCCGCTGGTCAGGTTGTTGACGCGGGTGAGCTTCGTGTTGGTGAAGCGTTCGTAGTGGCCCAAATCCAGGTCGGTTTCCGCGCCGTCGTCCAGCACGTACACTTCGCCGTGCTGGTAGGGGCTCATGGTGCCCGGGTCCACATTGAGGTACGGATCGAATTTCTGGAGCGTGACCTTCAACCCGCGATTCTCGAGCAAGGTGCCCAGCGCCGCCGCCGTCAGCCCTTTGCCCAGCGAACTTACCACCCCGCCCGTGATGAAGACGTATTTCATGTCAGTGTTGTCCAAGCTTTGCCGCGTGCGGCGAGGTCGATGTGGAACGCAGGAACAGCACCCAACGGCCAGATCGAGTCTGGCCATTTGAGGCGGGTTTGCGAAACGCCACGGAAACTATTCGCTGAACAGTGTGCAACTCCACGGCCCCGACCCTAACCGCCCCTTCGCCGCGCGACAAGCCGCCGGGTGCCGGGCTCGGGGCCGGCTCGCCCGGCTCCGGGAGGGAACCGATGGTCGGTCCAGCCGATGGTCGAATTTTTCGCAACTTTTGTTGGAGGAACCGGGTGATGGATGGTCGGACATGCGCTCGGGGCGGGGAGCGCTGCGAGCGGGCGGGTCCGTGTCACGGCTGTGGCTACGGTAACCAGCGGCTGGTTCGGATGCGGGCTCGCCCGCTCGATCCGACCACCAAGGCGCGGAGGCCAGCGCCTGGCGTCACTCCTGCGGGTAAAGCAGCACGCGGTCGTGGACGACGACGACGAGGTCGTTGCGGCCGTCCCCGGTAAAGTCGGCGATCAAGGCTTCGCGCGGCTCGGGGAGTTCGGTGCGGCGGTTGCGGAAGGTGCGTTCTTCGAAGACCTGCCAGCGATTGGCCGGGACCAGGCGGTTGGGGGATTCGTAAGTGACGAGATCCAGGTGGCTCTTGGACGTTTCGAGAAAGACCAGATCCTTCCGACCGTCCTGATCAAGATCCCCGGAAATCACGTCGTGCAGGAACCCGTCGCGGATCGGGGTTTCGTAGCCGTCGAACTCGGTCAGTTGCCACACCTCGCCGTCCAGACTTTGCCAGGCGACGGTATTGAGCCCGCTCAGGCCGATGGCGTTCGGCTCGGCGGCGCCGAAGGAGACGGTGCGCAAGCTTGAGAACTCGGTGAAGGGCAGGGGGATGTTGCGCGTGACCTGCCACACGCCGGATTCGTTTCGATCTGCCAGGCTCAGGGCCTTCCGCTCGGCATCGAGGAGGAAAATGGCCGGGTGAGGGCTGCCCGCCTTCTTCAAGGCGACCGCGCCGATGAGGCGGGAGCTGCTGCTGGCGCCGTTGATCTGCTCCTTTACCTGAAAGCTGGCCGCGCCATCGCTGGAAAGTTTGGCGACAACCGCGCGGATGAAGTTGCGCTGGGCCAGGAGCAGCTCGTTCTTGCCGTCGCCATCGACATCCGCGGCGCTGACCCAGGGCTGATCGGTGCTGCCGCCGGGCGAAGCCAGATCGAGTTCGAGAAAGGCGCCGGCCGGCCGGGTGAAGAGCAGCTTCATCTTCTCGTACGGGATCAGCACGAGGAGATCATCCTTTCCGTCCTGGTCGGCATCGTGAATCACCAGCGACGCCGGCACGCCCTTGAAAGTTTCCGCCAGCTTCTGGGTGCGGCTCGTGCCGTCGGCGGCGCGGAGTTCGAGGTCGCGCTTGCCGTCGGTTTCGACAATGAGGGCGAGGGCCGCGCGATCGTTCCAGCCGGTGAAGCCCGCCACCATCGCGATGGGGCGGCCGCTGGTGGGAATGATCTCCGGGAAGGGGAGCCGGCCATTGTCATCGAGCCGGGTGACGCCGACCTGCCGTTCGTCGGCGCTGAGGAGAAAGAGTTCGGCGCGGCCATCCCCGTCCCAATCGGCCGCCGCGAGTTCGGAAACGCCGGCCAGCGTGGCAAAGGTGCGCGGGGCGCCGAGCGTGCCGGATTCGGTTTGCCGCATCAGCGTGAGCTGGCCGCTCTCCGGTTCGGCGGAAACGAGATCGGTGCGGCCATCCCCATCGAGGTCGGCCCACAGCGCGCCGCGGCGGGTCTTCGTGGTCTTGGCGAGCGGGACGAGCTGGAACTGCCCCAGCTTCCAATCCCCGGCCAGCCCGGCGCCGGCTTCGCGGCGAAACCCGCCCACCTGGGCCCGGCCGGATTTTTGCGCGATGGTGACGATCTCGGTCTTGTGGTCGCCATCGAGATCGTCGGCCCAGTAGGAGCGGATGGCGGGCAGAGTGAAGTGAATCTCGGGACCGAGTTCGCCCGGGCGGCCCTGCAGGCGGAAGCGGAAGGGATTCAGGTTGTCCCAATTGACAAGGAGCAGATCGTCCCGCTCGTCCCCATCGATATCGAGCACTTGAATCGAACGGACCGCGCCGGCGTAAGGAATGCGGACGGGCTCGGCGAATTGGCGCGCCTCGGTCTGGGCCAGGAAACAGATGGAGGATTCGGCCAGCAGGATCAAATCGGTGCGCTTGTCCCCGTTCAGATCGCCGGTCACGAGGGCGTAGGGATCGAGGGAGCCGTCCTCGAGGCCGACGCGGCGCGGGGCGCTCCACTTGTTCGTCCCTTCGTTGTACTGGATCAGCAGTTCCTTCGGCTCGCCGTAATAGGCCAGGTCGGGCCGGTCGTCGGAGTTCAGGTCCGCGACGACCAGGGAGGAGACGCGTTTCTCGGAGGAGATGGAGTCGAGGCGAAACCGGGAGTCGGACGGCAGTTCGTTGATCTGGCGCCGGGGCGGGCGCAGCGCCTCCGTCTCCGCTTCGCGGCCGGTGCGGTTGTAGAGCAGGGAGATGCGGGAGCGGAGGTTGTTGACGAGGATGAGGTCCTGCAAGCCGTCGCCATCCAGATCGGCGTGCTTGGCCTGGCCGATCTGCGCCTCCACCGGAAAGATCTCCGGCCCGAGAAAGCCGAAGCGGTTCGTGCCGGCGGCGGCGGCGGCCGCCGGGGCGGGGAGGAAGCCGGAAGCCAGCCAAGCCCCCAGACCGATCCAGGCGGCCAATGACCGCGCCCAGCGCCGCTTCCGCCACGAGACACATTGCATACGCTCCATACTCGATAACAGGCTCCTCGAATGCAAGCGGCTGTCGCGGGCGGGCAGCCACGACGGCAACGCCGCGAGGGGTTGGCGGATGGAGGCAACCCCCCCCTGTTTTTTTTGGTTTGGAGGGGAGGGATGGAGGCGGAGTCGACATTTTGAGGGCCATCCCCCCCCTGTTTTTTGAGGGTGAGGTTGGACCGAGCCAGACGGCGAAGTCGCACGGGATAGAATGTAGACTGGATGGGTGCCGAGAGGGGTTTTGAAATGGTGAAGGGCGGGTCATTTTGGGTGCAGGAAGTCCTATTTACGCGGGTTTCGTGAGGGTGTTCGAGAGCGTTCAAGGGGGTCGGCGATGGCGCGATGGGGAGAACCGGGAGGGGGGCGGCGAGGGCACGCGGGAAGGATCCGAGAGCCTTCCGGGAGGAAGGGCCACGGACGTTGGGCGGGGTCGCGCGTGGAAGAATCGGAACAACAGACGCGAAGGTTTCGAACCTGTTGTTCGGAATCGATCCGGGCGACCGCGAGGCTTGGGGCGCGGTCATGGTGATATAATAGCGCATGGGAGATGGATTCGCAAGGGTGAATGTGGTGGAGTTCGCATGGAATGTTGACTGATGGCAGGGAGGGCGGGCGGATCGAGCAGCGAAAATTGGGGGCAGGAAGGGGCATGACGGGCTTTTTCGAGGAGTTTTGAAGGGCGGAAGGCGCTGGAGAGGGCCAGTTGGGCAGGGGGATGGGCGGCGGCGTGGAAGGCGGAATGGGGTGGTGGAATGGGTGGAATTTGCGGAATTACGGGGGTTTTGATTGAACCTCTTCGGGGTAGGGAATGGTTGGGGAATGCACCGGGGGCAGTCCCGCCCATGGGGGCATGGGCGGGCCAACCCCAGGCTGAAGGATGAGAACCCCGTTGGGATTCCCGAAAGAGGTGAGGATGGGCGAGGGGGGGTGATCGGCCGCCGATATGGCCGAGCGTCCAGCGGCTGGGGAACTCGTGGCGCCGCGCCCGAGACGATTCCGGGCGTTCAGGCAAAGTTGATGTTGGCGGCCAACCCGGCCTCGCCCGCGCGGCGGAGGAGCGCGAGCAGATGCGCGCACTCCGACTGGCGGGTGCGACGGCGGATCAAAACGATCAACCCGGGGAAGGTTTGGCGCTGCTCCAAGGCACGCCGGGCCAGCGCGAGGAAGTGGTTGCGGTTACAACTCACGAGCACCTGGCCATGCCGCTGAGCCCAAGCGAGGACGTGTTCGTCCATGATAGAGATAGGCAGGACATCGCGCAGCTTTTCCGGGGCGTGGCCTAAATGGCGCAAGATCTGCGCGACCTCGTCCGGCACGTCATGATCGAGCAGGAAATTCAAAGTCCTTCGCTCATCTGCTCGGCCACCAGCGCGTCGATGGCCGGCCGGTGGTCTTCATAATAGGCGAGACATTCGTAAACCTGCGCTTTCGTGAGATCGGGAAAACTGCGCAACACATCCTCGGGCTGGGCGCCATTGACAATGAGCCCGATGACGTCATGCACGCCGATGCGCGTGCCCTCGACGATCGTTTGGCCGCCGCAAACGCCGGGGATCTGGACGAGATAACGATACGCTATGGCCGACATGCCCGCAGGGTACGCCGGGCAGCGGGACAAGACAAGCGGGCGTGAGGATGGGCGGAGCGGAGAGATCAGTCGGATGAGTCGGACAAGGGTGGTGATCGATCCGGCGGGAGGCATGGTTCTCCGGCGGCTATCGTGTTTCCGGGGACGCCCTATTGAAGTCTTTGGACGCGCCAGGTCACTTGGGGCGGGGAGCGGACGGAGAAAGATTGTTTGAAGGGAGCGCCGGTGCCTTCGATGGGGGTGCCGAGGTTGGTCCAGGTTTGGAGATCTTCCGAGGTTTGGAGTTGGTACTTCTGGCCGGGGAGCGTGGGGAATTCGATGGCGAGGGCGGGGGCCGCTTGGACCTGGGTGTCCTCGAGGAATGAGCCGAGGACTTTGACTTCAACTTCATTCGGGTACCAGTCGTAGCATTCCCAGTGCTCGCGCTGGCGGTACATCCCCGCATCGCTCGGTTTGGCCTCGATGATTCGGTAAACCGTCGAAGTTTCTCCGGGAATATCGACCCAGCCTTGAGGAGTGCGCCGTTCCCACTGATATGAGACAGGCCAGCCAAAGATGTTGAACCAATCGGCACCGTTCAGATCATTGCCCAAATAGCCGGTCAAGATCCCGCTTTGGCCTACCTGTAACGTGAGATTAACCGGTTTGAGGCCTGAGAATGGGAGCGTTAAGGGGCCGGTATAATTGATGTTGGTCATGCCCTGCAGCCCGGTGGGGAGGCGTGCGTCGCCTTGAATCGTGAAACGGTCCCAACCGACCAAATCCTGCCACGCCCACATATCCACCGAAATGGCCAATGTAAACGAGCCGGTCCCTGGCAGATAGCGAAGGAGATTTTGCCGGGGATCGATGAACAGATTTCGAAAGTTAAATCTCTCACCCAGAACTTGAGCGCCGACCACGAACAGCCTCCCGCTGGATTGCTCCGGTTGGATGCATTTTCTGGAGCCGCCGAGCGGGACATCAACGCCGAAGGCGGGGGAAAAATTGTTCACATAGATCGCGGGCTGGATGGCAAAGGTTCCGGCGGGGTTAGCGGGAGAGGCTTGCGAGCGCTCATACCAGGCAGCGCTTGCGGGCGGGGATTTCGGAAGCCTCGGGTAAAACAGAGTATCAAACTCGTCGTAGGTATAGCGAACCCATCGCCCTTCGAGATAGAACCACAGTTGATCGTTGACGGCAGCCGCGCTGGGCCATTTATCGAGCTCGGCCGAGAATTCCGGTGTGATGGCGACGAGTTGGTGTCCGGTGAAGAGTTGGGGTCTCGAAGCAGGCGCGGGCTCGCCCACGAGCGGGACTTCAGCGGCGTCGACGGGGCTGACGAGGATCGCGCCGTAGGCGGGCGGCACGACGAGGTTGGGCAGAGACCATTCGGTTTCCAGGAATTCGGATGCGGAATACCCCGCCGCGTTGTCGTAGGTGAAGAGCACGGTGCCGGTGGGGACTTTGGGGAAAAGCTGGGCGATGCGGTTTTCGCCGTGGCGAACCATGACGCCGACGAAGTTGTAGCCTTTGGCGAGGCGGATGGTGTTCGTGACGAGGTTTTGGGCGAGGGCTTCGGTCGTGAGCGCCATCCATAAAATTACGGCCAGACGCAGCCACAGGAGTGATCGGATGGAGCGGCTGTGATTGGGAGGATTTTGGGATGCCCCGATGGGGCGAAGACGTATTTTACGGATCGGATCGGGGGCGGTGCCCCCGCCTACGATGGCGCATCCTTTCAGGATGAAGGGGTGGAGTACCGATGGACCTGTGGTGACGACCGCCGCAACCGACGGCGTTCCGGTGACGGGCAGAGACGAAAGCCAGTGATGGCAATTCATGGCGGCGGATAGTCGCGGGTTCACGGGAACTTGATAATGCGGAATCGGACGTTTCCGAACGATGCGGTGGGGTAGGAACGGCGAAAGCGTGATCCATCGCCTGGGATCGAGTCTCCCAGATTGATCCAGGCATTGGTGTCGGTGGAAATCTGAATCTGGTATGACGCGCCGGTTTCTGTGGGGAATTCGATCTCGGCGGCGGGAGCGAGCTTCAACTCGATTTCCGCATGCACAGATTCGTGAACGCGGAGCGCCGCCATTCGCGAGAGGTAGGTTTCGCCGGCCCAGCGGGCGCGCAGGCGGTAGTAACCGGCAGCGGCAATGGTGACGTTGGTGAGTTGATGGGTGGCATTGGTGGCGTCGCGAATCGCTTGCCAGGATTCGCCGATCAACCGCTCCCACTGGTACGAGGTCGTGAGGTTGGTTAGCGTGAGCGGCAGTGCGGCCGCAGGTTCCGGGCCGAATCGACCCGAAAGGTTGACCGTCTGGCCCGTGATAACTTCGGCATCGGAAGGTTGATCGAGCCAGCGGACGTGGGCCCGACTGATGCCGGGATAAGGGAGTGTTTCCAATGCGCCGAGTCCGATCGGCACGAACGGGTCCAGATTCCGGGCATCGATGGGCCGGGAAATCTCGTCGAACCCAAGGTGACGATAGCGAAGGCCGATTCCAAAGGCAGTGGCACCGGGCGGAACGTACCAAAGCCGTTCCCGGATAGTCCCGTCAAGGATGTTGCCGCCGACACCAACAACAGTGGTTTGGCCCTCGGCATCGAAAACGGCGATGAAGGCGAAGAGCGCGTAGATTCCCGTCAAGCTTCCGGGAGGCACAGGCAAATCAACATCCAAGGCCGGCACATAATTGTTGATATACACGACCGGACGGATAGGAAAGGCGCCGGACGGGTGAGAAGGTCGCGAAAGCGAGCCTTCATACCACATGGCGCCGGTTGCCGGATACTCGGGAAGCGATGGCTCGAAGACGCCGCGTTCTCGGCAAGTGTAAATGGTAAGAACACCATCACGGAGGAGGCGGATGCGGTCACCTGACATGGCTTCCTCGGGAAGGGCCGCGAATTCGCTCCGGGTCATCGCGATCAAATTCGGGCCGGCATGGATCGGGCGTCCGAAAACCTCCGCGGGTGTTCCGCCCAGTTCAAGTTCGAAGCCCTCCACCGGAGACATGAAGATCACGGCAGTCCCCAGCGGAAGTTTCAGCGCTCCGGGCAGCCAAGGGCCAAGAGCGCCTGATAGATCCATATTGTGGATGGTAGAATAGCCGGTGGCGTTGTCGTAGGTGAAGAGGAGGCTGTTGGCGGGGGGCTTGGGGAAGAGGGAGGCGATGGAATTGTCGGCGGTGGTGCGGGTGATGCCGACGAAGTTGTAGCCTTTGGCGAGGCGGATGGTGGCGGGCACTTCGTTTTGGGCCAGCGCTCCGGCAGGGAAGAAGCCGGGAAGGGCCAGGGCGAGGGCGAGGTGGAGGAGTAGAGAGAGCCGGGGTCTCGAGCGAGCGGCGATGCGGGATTTCGAGGCCATGCGATGCAAGGTGGCACGAAGGGGGCCGCGCGCCAAGGGCATTTGGAGCGCACCGGCGGCGGCCGGGCCTGCGGCTTATCCGGCGCGGGGAGGCCGCAAGCGCCGGGGGCGGGCCAGCCATGCCGTTGTCGATGTTCAGCCGCGGAGGGCTTTGAAGTTTTCGAGGCAGCGCTGGGCGGTTTCCATTGGGGAGAACCGGCTGCCTTCCTGCTCGATGAGGTAGTGTTCCACGCCGCCGACGGTTTCGGCGAGTTCGAGGAGTTCCTTCCAGCGGCCAAGGCCTTCGCCGAGGAGGACGCGGTAGCGTTTTTGCGGGTCGTCCGACCAGTCCTTGAGGTGGTAGGTTTTGATGCGGCCGGCGTTGGCTTTGATGAACGCGAGGGGATCGGCGCCGGCGGCGAGGCAGGTCGCGACATCGAGCTGGAAGGCGACATCCTGCGGCGTTTGGCCGGTGAGGATATCGATGGGCCGCGTGCCGTCGACGGGGCGAAAATCGACGTCCCAATTGTGATAGCCGCAGCCGAGGCCGGCCTGCTTGAACGTGGGCGCGGTCTTGGCGAGGACCTCGGCGGTGCGCCGCCAGCCATCGAGATCTTTCTGCGGGCCCGCGTGCGCCATGATCACATAACGGCTGCCGAGGATGTGGTTGAGCTGGATGACGTGCGGCAGGTGCTCCGCCGCAAAATGTTTCGCGGCGGTGTGGTTGGAGTAGCAACGCAGGCCGAGGCCATCGAGGTGCTGGCGGATTTCCCGGGCGCGCGCCGGCGTCCAATCGAAGTAAGGCGACCAGAATTCGACGCATTCGTAGCCCATGCCGCGCAGGGCGGTGAGCGTGCCGAACAGATCGCGCTTCTCATCGTCGCGGACGGAATACATCTGGAGGCCGATGGGAATCTTCCGGCTGGGAGCGGGAGCAGCGGCCAGCGAACGAAGGGCCAGCGGCATCACGCCAGCGGCGGCGAGAAAGGTTCGCCGAGTGAGGGAGCGAGTCTTCATATATGCGATGCCAAAGGATGCGAGCCCGTTGCGAAACTCTCAAGACGGAAGGTTTGCAGACGGTTTGATTGGCGGCGATGACGGTCTCGGTCGTCTTGGCGGGCAGGCGGAGCTTGGCAATCGATGAGCGGAGGGAGAGGATGCGCGGAAGCCATGAAGACTATCTTTTTGCTCCAGGTGTTGGTTTTGGGCGCAGCCTCGATCTTGGGACAGTCGAGCCATGTCGACCCCGCATTCCAGGCGCAGTTTCCGACGAATGCGACGGTGTGGACGATGGCGGTGCAGCCGGATGGACGGATTCTGGCGGGGGGAAAGTTCGAGAGCGTGGGAGGAGTGGGACGGTCGGGGTTGGCGCGGTTGCTGCCGGACGGGTCTCTGGATGCGAGTTTCGATCCGGGGCTGGGAGCGGCGGGAGACGACAGCACGGTGTGGGCGGTGGCGGTGCAGCCGGATGGCAAGGTGCTGGTGGGGGGCGTGTTCACCTATTGGGATGAGCGGCCGCGGGCGCGGATCGCGCGATTGCATCCGGATGGAAGACTGGACGAAGGCTTCGATCCCGGCGGCGGTTGCACGGGCGGGCCGATTCGCGGGCTGGACTACACCTCCGTGTATTCGATCCTGCCGCAGGCGGACGGGAAGGTGCTGATGGGCGGTGCGTTCACATATGTGGATGGCATCGCGCGGAATCGGCTGGCGCGGTTGAATGCGGATGGGTCGCTGGATGGGGCGTTCAATCCGGGGTCGGGAGCGATCCGGCGCGGCGAGATGGGGCCGGGAGACACGGCGGTGTATGTGATGGCGTGGCAGGATACGACGGGGCGGGCGCTGGTTTCCGGCTATTTCGACACGTTCGCCGGGCGTCCGCGATCCCGGCTGGCGCGGCTCGGCCCGACGGGAAGTTTGGATGCCGGGTATGTGCCGCCCCCGGCTTCGGGATCGATCTTTGGGCTGGCGGTGCAGACGGATGGGAAAGTGATCGTGGCCCAGGAATCGACCAACGGTCTGGTGCGGCTCCATGCGGATGGGTCGCTGGATGGGAGCTTCGACCTCGGGGCGAACCCAATCGAGCAGGTGTATGCGATGGCGTCCCTGCCGGACGGAAAGATTCTGGCGGCCGGGAGCATGAATTTCCAGCCGGTGGTGCAGCGCCGCCACTCGAACGGCGGGCTGGACCGGACGTTGCTGAGCCGGATGGATGGCGGGTTCGTCGGTGCGCTGGCCGTGGATGCGGCGGGCCGAGCGTACGTCGGGGGCAGTTTCGCGAGTCTGGATGGATTTCCGAGCCAGAGCGTGGCGCGGGTGCTGCCGAACCCGGCGCCGTTCCGCATGGATAACCCGCGGTTGGCGGGGACGGAGTTTCAAGTGGAGGTGCCGAGCGTTCCGGGGCAGAGCTACAGCCTGGAATCGAAGGCGGCGCTTTCCGATCCGAATTGGCTGCCCGCGGGGAATGCCATCGCCCAAGGCGCGCGCGCCACGTTGACGGATGCCAACGCGACCGTTCCGCAGAAGTTCTACCGGGCGCGGCCGCCGCTCTCGCAGCCGTGAGGGTTATTTCCGCGCGACCGGGGTGGCGGTGACTGGGACGGGCTGGCCGGCGCGGGTGACGACGATCTGGATGGGCTGGCCGATTTTCACGGCGTCGAGCGCGTAGGTGTAATCGTAGATATTGGCGATCTTTTGGCCGGCGAATTCGGTGATGATATCGCCGCCTTGCAGGCCAGCTTTTTCGGCGGGACTGCCGGGGCGCACGCCGGAGAGTTTCACGCCCTTCACGTCTTCCGTGGCGTAGTCGGGAATGGTGCCGAGGTAAGCGCGGAGATTGTCGCGCTGGCCGCCGGGGTTGGACTGCTCGACCTTGACGTATTCGGGGCGGGCGGGGGCGGCGGAGAGGTCGGCCAGCATGCCGCGGGCGAACTGCCCGATGCGCGCGGTGCCGTCGTAATCGAGCGTGGGGGGATCGTCGGTGGGGCGGTGGTAATCGTCGTGGCTGCCGGTGAAAAAGGCGAGGACGGGAATGCCCTTGGGGTAGAACGAGGTGGTGTCGGTGGGGAGGTAGGGATCGTCCTGCAGCGTGAGGTCGAAGCCGGCGGCGATGTTGCGCTTTTCGATCAGGCGCTGCCAGGCGGGCGAGGATTTGACGCCCTGAAGGACGAGTTTGTTTTCGCGCAGGCGGCCGACCATGTCGAAGTTGAGATAGCCGACGATATTGGTGAGCGGGAACGGCGGATGTTCGGCGAAATGCGCGGAGCCGAGCAGGCCCATCTCCTCCCCCGACCAGAAGCCAAAGATGAGACCGCGCGGCAGCCCGGCGCGGGCTTCCGGAGTGGCGAAGCTCGCGGCGAGTTCGAGCAGCACCGAGACGCCGGAGGCATTGTCGTCCGCGCCATTGTGAATCTCGCGGGTCTCGTGGCTGCCGGCGCGGGAGCCGGATTCTTCGCCGTGCCCCAGGTGATCGTAGTGCGCGCCCACCAGGATGTATTCGGAACTGCGGCCCGGGATCGCGCCGAGGACGTTGCGATCCTCCTTCCGTTCGTGTTCGAGGCCGAGCGCGAGGCGGACGCGGGCGCCGGGAAGGGGTTCCCCCTTGTTGGCGTGGGGATTGTCGGTGTCGAGCGCGGTTTGGAATTCCTGAAGCGTGCGGCCGGTGCCGGCGAGGAGAGCTTCGGCGACGCGCGCCGAGATGGTGGCGGCGAGAATGCCGGAGCTGGCGGCGGTGCCGTCGGAACTGAGGGGGATCAGGTCGCCGGCATTGGGGGAGTTGGGGCCGCTCACGATGAGAATCGCCTTCGCGCCGCGTTCGCGCGCGAGCATCGCCTTGTAGCGGAGCGCGGCGTAGCGATTGAGTTCCTGGCGGCGCGCGGGCGCGACGTTCTCGGGAACGTAGCGCAGCGCGAGGACGATCTTGTTGGTGACATCGAGCCCGGCATACGAGTCGTAGCCTTCGCCTAATTTGCCGGGGGCTGAGAGCCCGTACCCGGCGAAGACCACTTCGCCTTCCGCCGTTCCGTTCTCGCTGAAGGAGAGCGGCAGGAAGTCCTGGCTAACCTCGAACGTGGCGGGTGGCCGGTTGCTGGAGCTGGCGGAAAGGCGGTTGGCCTCGACGGCGAGCCGGACGCCCGAGCGAAAGGAGAAGGAGGAGAAATAGGAATCGGCCATCGGGAGGGGCGCGACGCCGGATTGGCGAAGTTGATCGGCGAGGTAATCGGCGGCTTTGCGAGATCCAGGCGTGCCGGTGCCGCGGCCTTCGAAGGCATCGGAGGCGAGGATGCCGACGTGTTGGCGAATATCCTCGGCGCGAATCTCCGGCGAGAGCGCGGCCACCGGCGCAGGGCTGGCGACGGCGGCCGAGGCCGGCGCGGATTCGAGCGCGCGCAGGGCGGCTTCGTGATTCCACTCAGCGAGGAAAAGCTGGGATTGCTTGTCGGCCGTGCGGTTGGAGGTCCAGCAGAGCTTGCGGCCGTCCGGCGAGAACACCGGCAGGCCGTCGAATCCGTCGGTGAAAGAAATACGGACGGGCTGGCGGAGGCCGTCGGTATCGACCAGAAACAGCTCGAAGTTTTCCATGCCGAGCTTGTTCGAGGTAAAGATGAAATACTTGCCGGAAGGATGCGGGAAGGGCGCCCAGGACATCGAGCCGAAATCGGTGACCTGCCGGACATCCGATCCGTCGAGGTTCATGGTGTAGACATTGGCGATCAGTCCCTTCGTATCGAAACGACGCCAGACGATGCGCTGGCCATCGGCCGTGAAGAATGGGCCACCGTCGTAGCCAGGCGAGGTCGTGAGACGGCGCTGGTTCGAGCCGTCGGCGTCCATGATGAAGATTTCGGCGAAGTAGGCGGGATCGGTGTCGTAACGGCGGCGGTTTTCGGCGGAGAGTTGATCGAGCGGGTAGGCGGCGCGGAGCGAGGTGAAGACGATGTGGCGGCCGTCGGGCGAGAAGGCGGCTTCCGCGTCGTAGCCGGGGGCGTCCGTCAGGCGACGAAGCTCGGTGCCGGAGCGCGTCGCGGTGAAAACATCCATCTGGTCGTCGTAGTCCCACGAGTAACGGCGGGTTTTGCCGCTGTGGAGGAAGGCCAGTTCCTCCTCCTGTTTGCGCTGGGCGCTGGGATCGTGATGCGTCGAGGCGAAGAGCAGCCGATCGGTGCCGGGCTGGAAAAAAGCGCAGGTCGTTTTACCGAGACCGGGGGAGACGCGTGCGACGTCGCCGGAGGTGAGGTCGAGGGTGTAGATTTGGTAGAAGGGATTGCCGCGCTCGCGCACGCTTTGAAAAACGAGCGACTGCCCGTCCGGCGAGAAGTAGCCTTCGCCGGCCTTGCCCTCGAAGGAAATCTGGCGGGTGCGCGAAAGGAACTGGCGTTCGCCGGAAGCATCCGCTCCCCACGCCAGCTCTGCCGCCAGGTGGAACATCAACCCCACGCCTAAACATAAAGCGGAGACGGTCCCCGATCGTTGCATCATGGCCGCAAAGATACGTAGGTTGGGAAGTCTCGCCAGTGGCGATGTTGGCTTTGTTGGAGCGAAATCTGGCGCGGCCGGCGGTCGCTGCGGCCTCGACCATACGAACAGAAGGTCCGACGAGAATAAACGGCGCTAGGCAGCAGCCGTGGCCGGCTCGGGCTCGACCCACTTATTGTGCTCGCGAATGAGATCGACGAGGCGGTCCACGGCTTCCGTTTCGGGGATGTTAAACTTGATGGGCTTCTTGCCGACGTAGAGATTGATCTTGCCGGGAGCGCCGCCGACGTAGCCGAAATCCGCGTCAGCCATTTCTCCAGGACCGTTCACGATGCAACCCATGATGGCAATCTTCACCCCCTTGAGGTGCTCGGTGCGCTGCTTGATCCGCGCGGTGACGCTTTGGAGATCGAACAAGGTCCGTCCGCAGGAAGGGCAGGCGACGTAATCGGTCTTGAAGGAACGGCAGCCGGCCGCCTGCAGGATGTTGAACGCCAGGCGGAGCGATTGGCCCGCGCCGGATTCGCCTCGAATCAGAATGGCATCACCAATCCCGTCGGCGATGAGTGAGCCGAGGATGACGGAGGCGCGGAGCAGGGCGATGTTCGGCTCCAGCGCGACCGGTTCGAAGGCGAGGCAGTCCTTGAGGAGAATCGGGTTATTGAGGCCGAGGCGATGCAGCTTGGCCGCGAGCAGGCGGAACGCTGTGATGGCCGGAAGCGGCGTGCCGTCCTTGACCGTGACGAGCTGCGTTTCGCACTGGACCTTGAAATCGGTCGTCGGATCGATCTCGAAGAGATTCAAGTTCTCGTAAACGGCTTCGGGGCGGACATCGTCCTTGGGCCGGATGCGCGGGGCGACCTTGTCCCAAGTGGCCTGAGTCACGACGACGCGGACGGTTTGTTCGCCGCCGCATTTCGCGCTTTCAGAAAGCTCGATCTCCGGCGTCTCGCGCCGCTTGTAGGTGAATGGATCGTACGAGAGCCCGATGGGTTGCACCGGGGCGCCGCGATGCGAAAGCAGCGGGATCTGCGCGAGGAGGTCGCGGCAGACGGCGATCTCGCGCGGGGAATCCTCGGTCAGCGAGACGCGGATGGTTTCGCCGAGGCCGTCGCAGAGGAGCGAACCGATGCCGATGGCGCTCTTGATGCGGCCGTCCTCCCCTTCGCCCGCCTCGGTCACGCCGAGATGCACCGGATAATTCCAGTCGGGGCCGAGTTCGTTCAAGCGGGCGACGAGCAGCCGGTAGCACTCGATCATCACCTTCGGATTGCTCGACTTCATCGAGAAGACGA
>CAYZKY010000128.1:0-18442 GCA_964478815.1 uncultured Verrucomicrobiota bacterium | reverse complement strand
TTCAGGCGGTCCCACCGCCCTCCGCCAGCCCCCGTCGAACGTGGAATCCACCCCCACCCCTTCCACAAATTCCACAAAAACCCCGCGCCATTTCACAAATTCCACACCTTCCACGCCCCAAAACCCGCCCCCACTCCGCGCCGCTGCCTGAAGCCATGAAACCATCCAACAAACTTCCTCCCCAGCAGATCCGCTGGGATCGAGGGCGAACCGGTCTCCCTACATTCTCGGCCATGAATCGCCGCTAAACTCGAAACACCTCAGCCAATCGCGACCCAGTGGCAGTGAATCGCGATCCTTGACTTGCTGTGCCGAACGGCGCTCTATTGTCTTTGAACCAACAACCTGAACCATTGCGATGAACCAACCCCTGCGACTCCTTGCCCTTGGCCTCCTCGCCTGTTGCGCCGCCTCCAGCGTCGCCCAGGGACTTCCCAAAAAGCAACCCAGCCTGCTCAACATCGTTCGCGAGCGCATCAAGACCGGCCGCGCCGACGACCACGCCCGCAACGAAACCGAGTGGGTCGCCGCCAATGAAAAGGCCAAATTCCCGGCCCACTACCTCGCCCTTTCCTCCATGACCGGCCCGAACGAAGTCTGGTACATGATCCCCGCCGAATCGCATGCCGAGATGGCCAAGCAGATGGAGGCCGAACGCTCCAACTCCACCCTCTCCGCCGAAGTCGCCCGCCTCACCCGCGCCGATGCGGAGTTTATCGAAGACACCCGCAACATCCACGCTGCCGCCCGCCCCGAGTTGAGTTACGGCGATTTCCCCGATATCTCCAAGGCCCGCTTTTTCGAAATCGGCCTTCTCCAGGTCCGCCCCGGCTTTGCTCCCCAAGTGGAAGCCGTCGCCAAGGCCTACGCCGCCGCCCGCAAAAAGGCCGGCGCCAAAACCGGCTACCGCGTCTACTCGATCATCGCCGGCCTGCCCATGCCCACTTATCTCATCGTCACCTCCTTCGACAACTTCGGCCAGATCGACAACGCCTTTCAGGATCATCTCGCCGCCGTCGCCGCCATGAGCGACGACGAGAAGGCCCAGTTCCAGAAGGCCTGGGCCGATGGCGTCATCCTCGACGAAAACAATCGCTTCCGTCTCGATCCCAAGCAAAGCTACGTCGGCCAGGAGGTCCGCGCCTCCGACCCCGCGTTCTGGAACGCCAAATAATTTCGCGGCCCCGGCCTTTGCCTGCCTGGCGCTGGGGCGGCTCCGCCGCGAGCCTTCGCGGATTCTCGCGAAGGTTCGCGGCCTCTTTTGGCCCGCGTTCGCGCAAAAATCGCGTGCCCGCCCGCGCCCCCCGCCGCTAAACTCGCCCCGTGGAATCCCTCGAACGGGCCTGTCCCATCTGCGCATCGTCCGACCGCCGCCCCTTCTGGCGCAAGCCGGAGGTCTCCCTCGTTCGCTGCGGGGCTTGCGGCATGACCTTCGCCTCGCCCGTCCCGCGCGCTTATCTCGATGGCGGCTATTACGAAGATGCCGGCCGCCCCTTCTACCTCTCCCCGGCCAAGCTCGAAGCCGATTTCTCACCCGTGCGCTTCGAGCGCGAACTGAGAATATTTCGCCGCTACTGCCGCCGCGGCCGCGTCCTCGATGTCGGCTGCTCCACCGGGGCCTTCCTCTGGGGGCTCCGCCGCCGCTTCGAGGGCGAATACGAAGTCCTCGGCACCGACGTCTCCGGGCCTGCGCTCGCCCATGCCGAAAGTCTCGGCCTCCCAACACGTTCCGAAAGTTTCCTCGCCGAAGGCTGGCCTGTGCGGACGTTCGACGCCGTTACCTTTTGGGCCGTGCTCGAACATGTGGCCGATCCCCGGGCTTTTCTCCGCCAAGCGGAGCATGTCCTGAAACCCGGCGGATTTTGCTTTGTCCTGACGCCCAATTTCGACTCTCTGGCAACTCGCCTCCTCGGCCCCAAATATCGCTACATCCTTGGCCAGCATCTTAACTACTTCCGGCGCGGCGACTTGCGCCGCCTCGCGGTCCCCGCCTTCGAACCCGCCGCCTATCTCTCCACCCATTTCAATCCTGCCGTCATTGGGCAAGATTGGCGGGCCGAGCGGGTCGCCTCCGATGCCGAACGTGCCGGGTTGCTCCAGCGCACCACCGCCCTCAAGCAAAATCCCTGGCTCGCGCCGGTTCGCGGCGCCTACCGGCTGGTCGAACGCACGCTCGGCGGGCTCAATCTGGCCGACAACGCCGTCTGGGTGCTGCGCAAACCGTCGTGAGCGCCGGCTTGGCGCGCGGCCAATTCCTGGAAGAAGCGGTTCCCTGGCAAGCCCATGGAAAGGGCCTGCCAGGGGACATAACTACGTGAGGCAGGACGTCGGCGCAGGGCGCGACGCGTGAGGTGGGATCACAAGCGGATTCGATGCCCGGCGCCATGATGACGAGGGCGGCAGGAGCTGTGTGTCTCGATTTTCGAAACTGCACATTGTATCCATGGTCCACCCTCAAGCAGCCGACGTGCCACCCTGTTTTTCGCCCTGCTCCGCCTTGCCTTGAACACGCCTTTCCCCCAAGAACCGACACGCTGCTCATTATTGAACAGCCCCCCTGACGAAATCCGATTGCCCGACCGCCGCCCATCCGCCATAATCCAGGGGTAACGCGGTTTGCTGGTAGATGGACTGGAATATTCAATCAAGGGCGCACGCCTGTCAGGCTTGCAAAAAGCCATTCGAGGACAAGGATGCCTTTCACACCCTGCTGTTCGATCAGAAGGGCGGCTACGAACGCCAGGACGTCTGCCAGAAATGCTGGACGGACCAGTTCGGCCAGGGAGCCACCGACCGCAAAGGCTTCGTCTCCCACTGGCAATCCATCTATCTCCCGCCGCCCGCCGCGCCGGCCGACCCCATCCAGAAGGAGACCGCCGAAACGCTCCTCCGCAAATTGATGGAGAAGAACGATCCCTCCGACGGCCCCGCCCTCTACATCCTGGGAGCCATGCTCGAACGCAAGCGCGTCCTCAAGGTCAAGGCCCAGCTCGCCCGCGACCATCAGCGCGTGTTCGTCTACGAGCATAGCCGCACCGGCGACCTTTTTCACATTCCCGATCCCAATCTCCAGCTCCAGCAGTTGGAGCAAGTCCAGCACGCCGTCCTCCACCTCTTGCAACATGGACTCCCCGGCGAAGCTTCGGCCGCCGCCGCGCCTCCTGCCGCCGCCGAACCCGCCAATCTGACTGCCGCCGACACCGAGACGGCCAGCGCCCAGCCTCTTGAGGCAGCGCCTCCCGAGGCCGCGCCTCCCGAGGCCGCGCCTCCCGAAACCGCCCTTTCTCCGCAGGCCGCCTAATGCCCTCCGAATCGCGCCTCCCATCCTTCGGCAAGCAGAACCTCCCGGAATTCCAACGGCGGCTCGGCTATACCTTCAAAGATCAAAACCTCCTGCGGATGTCCCTCACCCATCCCTCCGTCGCCCACGAGGTCTCCGCCGCCACCCCCTTCCAGCACAACCAGCGCCTCGAATTCCTCGGCGACGCCGTCCTCCAGCTCGTCCTCACCCGCGAGCTGTACATGAAATTCCCGGCCTTCGGCGAAGGCCCGCTCACTAAAGCTCGCGCCAACCTCGTCAACCGCCGCACCCTGGCGGAGCACGGCCGCCGCCTCGGCCTCGGCGAGCAACTCGTCGTCAGCCGCGGCGAGGAAGTCAGCGGCGGGCGCGAACGGGAATCCTCCCTGGCCGATGCCTTCGAAGCGGTCGTCGGAGCCCTCTTCCTCGATAGCGACTACGATACCGCCCGCGATTTCATCCTGCGCGAATTCGGCGAAAACTTCGGCGAACTCAAAGTCCTCCCCACCATCCACAACCCCAAGGGCGAACTCCAGGAACTGCTCCAAGCCGCCACCAACGAAGCCCCGCAATACAAGCTCGAGTCCAGCAGCGGCCCCGACCACGACCGGATGTTCGAATGCGCCGTCTTCCATCGCGGGGTCGAGTGGGGCCGGGGCAGCGGCAAGAACAAGAAGGACGCCGAAAGCCAGGCCGCCATCATGGCCCTCCTGAAACTCCGCGAAAAAGGCGGCCTCACCTAACCGGCCCGCGCCGCATCGAAAATGTAGAAGGGAGGCACCGTTGCTGCCAAGCCCGATGCTCACCTTCCAGAATGAATTGCGGCCGTACCGTAGCTTAGCATGCCCATGCCAAGATTCGTCTTGATTGTCGAAGCTCGGCACGAGCACGCGGATTTAGAGAGCTTGGAGCGCGTCGCTGGATTTGTGGGCCTCAAAGCATCTTTTAGCCGGGGCGATGCGGTTCCGCCAAGTCTTCGGGGTATTGAACAGTGCGAACGCTATGACGACACACGATTAAGGCTTGTCGATTTCGGAGGCGGAGCCAAAGGAGCAGGACATCGTTTAAACGGTTTCTCAAAATCCAATGCCTTCAGAGCCTTGAGGCGTCTGCGGGCCGCTTACGGCCAAAAGATTATCCTGCAATCATCAATTGCAATATTTGCTTTTGATGGCCGGCCTGCTCTGCTGTCTCTACCGGGCTCTTTTGTCAGCGCTTGCGCGGCGCTGGAGATCCGCCTTTCCTTTATTCACTATTCATAGCGTTTGGCCCTGCGACATTAAGAGTCACCAGAATCTGTCGAACTCTCGTCGAGAGTAAAATTCTTTCACGATGCAGTTCAGAAGAAGCTTCCGACACTAATCCCGCACACCCTTCGGCAGCTTAAGCGTCACGCGTTGGCTCTCCGTAATCAGATTACGCACTATACCAGCACCGTCGCTTCGCGGATCGGCTTATGAGGAATCGAATCCGGGTCGAGGCCCATCGTTCTGACTTCTTTTCGGATCGATTGATACTCCTCGAAGTCCACCGCATTATTCAACCGGAACTCGGCGATCCGCTCCGGGCTGTATGCCTCGATCGGGAAAGCAGCGACGGGTGTGAGCAAAACCCCCTCGCTCGTCGCTTGGATGCGCACCGGCCCGCCCTTGGGAATCCCCGCCCTTTCCCGCACGCCCTTCGGCAACGTGAGTGCGCCCCGCTGATTAACCGTAACCAAGGTATCCATCCTTCTAGCGTATCTGCTTTACCGCATTACAGCAATTCCGCTTCAGGATTTGCTGTCTCCAGCCAGCTTGCCAAGTGTGCTTACGGCGGCCATCAAATCTCGAACACGACGATCTCGGGCCGGCAGCAGAGGCGGATGTCGGCGAAGAAGTAGCCGATGCCGGAGCTGACGTAGAGGGGGCCGGCGGGTGTTTGGTAAAGGCCGAGTTCATAGGCTCCGACCTGCGACGGCACCATGAGCGCGCCGACTCCCGGCAGGCGGACCTGGCCGCCGTGGGAATGGCCGGCGAGGATCAGATCGAAGGCCGCGCCGCTCAATCGATCCGCTGCCTCCGGGTAGTGGCTCAAGAGGATGTTCGTTCGTTGCGGGACGCGAGGCGCACCGGCGTGCTTGAAGTCCACCCCGCTCAAGCCAAAGAGCTGAATCTCGCCGCCCGCGGCAGTCGCGCCTTCATCCATCAGCCACGCGCCGCCCGATTTCGCGAAAGTCTCCCGGGCGGCGTCGAAGTCCATATCGGCCCAGAAATCATGATTGCCGGGAATGCCGTAGAGCGGGCAGCCCGCCTCCCCCAGGATCGCCAGCGCTTCGGCGGCGTAGCGCGCCTCTTCCACCAGATCGCCCGTGAAGCACGCGAACTCCGGCTGTTCGGCCTTGATGGCCGCGACCACGCGTTCGAGAAAAGCCGCGTCGCCCTTGTGGTGAATGTCGGTGACATGCACGAAGCGATGCTTTGGCGCGCGGTTCATCCGCACGCGCCTTACTTTCAGCCAGCCGGGCTCGATGGCCACGGCATCGGCCACCAACCCCGCCACGCCCAAGATCATGCCCCGCACCAGATTCCTCCGGCTGAAACGCTTTCCGCGCATACCCTTTGGACAAACGTTCCCGCAACTCGTTCTGCACTTGCACCGCCTCGCCGCGATTAGGTTCGGATTAACGCACAGCCGCAGGGCGGTAGCTCGGCTTGTCTCGGCAAAGTTGCGGTGGACGCCATCCGGGGCTGAGGGAACACTGCACGCACTAGTCATGCGAGCCGGCGGCCAGCCTGAAGCTGGCGGGCCGGCGGAGCGTCGAATGGGTTCATGCGGAAGCGAGTAGCATTGGCGGATTGGGTGAAGCGTGCGGCGATGGCCGGCGTGGCCTTGGGGTTGTTTTTGCCGACGCCGTGGGGCCAGGCGGCCGCGGCGGAGGAGCGGGTCAATTTTAATTACCAGATCCGGCCGTTGCTGTCGGATCGTTGCTGGGTCTGCCACGGGCCGGACGAAAAGCAGCGCAAGGCCAAGCTGCGGCTCGATACGCCCGAGGGAGCGATGGCCACCGGCCAGAGCGGCATCCCCATCGTGAAGCCCGGCGACCCCGCCGGAAGCGAGCTGTACCGCCGCATCACGACGACCGATCCGGACGACCTGATGCCGCCGGCCGAGTCGCATCTGGCTCTCTCGAAATCGGAGATCGATCTGCTCGAGCGCTGGATCAAGCAAGGGGCCGAGTGGGAACGCCATTGGGCGTTTGTCCCTCCCCGCAAACCGTCCGTGCCGCAACCGAAGCCCGAGGGGTGGGCCCGCCACGAGATCGACCGGTTCATTCAGGCGCGGTTGACGAGGGAGGGGCTGGCACCTTCCCCGGCGGCGGCGAAGGAGACCTGGATTCGGCGGGTCAGTTACGATTTGACCGGGCTGCCTCCGTCGCTAAAAGAAATCGACGATTTTCTCGCCGACACGAGCACCGGCGCGAAGGAGCGGGTGGTGGATCGATTACTGGCCTCGCCGGCCTTCGGCGAGCGCATGGCGGCGGACTGGCTGGATCTCGCGCGGTATTCGGACACGCACGGCTACCAGGCGGACCGGTACCGCGCGATGTGGCCCTGGCGGGATTGGGTGATCCGCGCTTTCAACGACAACATGGCTTACGACGAGTTTGCCACCTGGCAACTGGCCGGCGACCTCCTGTCCAATGCCACGAAGACGCAGATTCTGGCGACCGCCTTCAACCGCCACCACATGCAGACCGAGGAGGGGGGCAGCGTGGAGGAGGAGTTTCGGACGTCCTACGTGGTGGATCGCGTCAACACGATGGGCACGGCCTTTCTGGCGCTGACCTTCGAGTGCTCCCGCTGTCACGATCACAAGTACGACCCGATCAGCCAGAAGGAGTTTTACCAGCTCTACTCGTATTTCAACAACGTCGACGAATCGGGGCAGACCTCGCATTTCACCGATGCCATGCCGGTGCCCACCTTGCTCCTCTCTACGGAAGAGCAGGATCGCCGCCTGGCGGATCTGAAACGCGCGATCGCGCACAAGGAGGAACGAACGGGTGCGTTACGGGACAGCGCTCGCGGCGCGTTCGAGCAATGGCTGGCGGAACGGCCCAAGGAACCTGACCTGCCCGGGCTAGTCGCGTCGCTGAGTTTCGAAGAACTCGCCGACAACAAGATCAAGAACGACGCGGATGGAAATCGTCCGGCCCAGGCGGTCGAAACGCCGAGCTTGATCGATGGCGGACGCGCCGGCAAAGCAGCGGTGTTGAACGGCGAAAATGGCTTTACGCTAAAGGGTGTCGGAGAATTCACGCGCGCCGACCCGTTCTCCATCGGGTTGTGGGTGAAGGTGCCGGCGCTGGCGCGGCGGACCGTCCTCTTCCATCGGAGCATGGCAGCCCTCGATGCCGCGAGCCGCGGTTATGAGATGTTGCTCGAGAACGGGCAGGTGAGCCTGGGATTGCACCACATGTGGCCCGGCAACGCTCTGAAAATCCGCAGCCGGACGGCTATTCCGACCAACGAGTGGGTTCACCTCGCCATGACCTACGATGGTTCCAGCCGGGCGGCGGGCTTGCGGCTTTACATCAATGGCGAATCGACCGAGACCGAAATTCTGCGCGACAACTTGTGGAAGGACATTACCTACGAGCGCGGCGATGCGGTGCTGGCCATCGGCTACCGCTTTCGCGACAATGGCTTCCGGGACGGCCTGGTCGATGAGTTCAAGGTCTTCAACCGCGAACTGACGCCCGTCGAGGTGCGGCACTGGCAGGGCCGGGACGATTTGCGCGTCGCGTTGGCCGCCGAGCAACCGACGCCGGCGCAAAAGCGCGACTTGCTGGATTATTACCTCGCCACGGTTCATCCGCTGGCCCGGAAGCATTTCGCCGAGTTGCGCGAATTGCGCCTCGAACGCAGCCGCTTGATCAACCCGATTCCCGAAGTCATGGCGATGCAGGAATTGCCCCAGCCGCGCCCGGCCTTCGTGCTGAACCGCGGCGCCTACGACGCTCCCGGCGAGCCGGTCCAGGCTGGAACTCCCGCCGCGCTGGGGCCGATGCCCAAGGAGGCCCCTCGCAACCGGCTGGGTCTCGCCCGCTGGCTGTTCGCGCCGGAACACCCGCTCACCGCCCGCGTGGCGGCCAACCGGCTCTGGCAGATGATGTTCGGCCGGGGGCTCGTCGGCACGAGCGACAATTTCGGCAGCCAGGGCGAATTGCCATCGCACCCGGAGTTGCTGGATTGGCTGGCCGTCGACTTCCGCGAACACGGCTGGGACGTCAAACGGTTCCTCAAGCAGCTCGCCCTGTCGGCCACTTACGGTCAGAGTTCCCTCGGTTCCGCGGAAAACCTGGCGAAGGATCCGGAGAATAAGTGGCTCGGCCGCGCCCCGGCCTACCGCTGGCCCGCGGAAATGCTCCGCGACGGCGCGCTCGCTGCGAGCGGCCTCCTCGCCCGGCAGGTGGGCGGACCGTCGGTCAAACCGTACCAGCCCGAGGGTTTGTGGGAGGAAAAGTCGGGCGCGCGCTACGAGCCGGACAAGGGAGAATCGCTCCATCGCCGCAGCCTGTATACGTTCTGGAAGCGCACCTCGCCGCCCCCCACGATGATCGCGTTCGACGCGGCGGAACGAAACGTCTGCATCGTCCAGCGCCAGGTCACCAGCACGCCGCTCCAGGCTCTGGCGCGCTTGAACGATCCGCAACTCACCGAGGCTTCGCGCTGGCTGGCCGAACGCATGTTGAAAGAAGGGGGCACCACCACCCGGGAGCGCCTGGCGTTTCTTTTCCGGCTTCTGACCGGCCGGGAGGCGAAGGTGCGGGAGTTGGAAACGTTGCTGGCCATGCACGCGGAGCAGAAGGCGCTCTTCGCCGCCAGCCAGCGGGAGGCCCTTCAGCTCCTCACCGTCGGCGACAAGGCCAACGATCCGGGGCTCGACCCCGTGGAACTGGCGGCCGGGTCGGTCGTGGCGAGCGCGCTCCTGAATTTCGACGAGACGATCATCAAACGCTGAGGGTCATGAGTATGCCATCGACAACCCATGTGAATTTCGACATGAACCGGCGCGATTTCTTCGGCCGGTTCGCCCTCGGCCTCGGCGGCGCGGCCCTCGCGAATCTGTTCCGCGCGGACGCCATCGAACCGGCGGGCGCCGCCAATCCCTTCGCGGGAACGCTGGCGGCTCCGCATGTTCGTCCGCGCGCCAAGCGGATCATTTACCTCTTCATGAGCGGCGGGCCGTCGCAGCTCGATCTGTTCGACGAGAAGCCGCGGCTGGTCGAGATGAACGGGCAGGATCTGCCCGAGTCGATTCGCCAGGGACAGCGCCTCACCACCATGACGGCCAACCAGGCGCGGCTGCCGCTCGCGGGTTCGCTCTTCAAGTTCGCCCGCCACGGAAAAGGCGGCCTCACCATCAGCGACCTGCTGCCGCACACCGCCAAGATCGCCGATGACCTCTGCCTCGTGAAATCGCTCAACACCGAGGCGATCAACCACGATCCGGCCATCACGTTTTTCCAGACCGGATCGCAGATGGCCGGGCGCCCCTCGTTCGGCTCGTGGTTGAGCTACGGGCTGGGGAGCGGGAATGAGAACTTGCCGGCCTTCGTCGTGCTGATTTCGAAAGATCGCATCGACCAGCCGCTTTACTCGCGGCTCTGGGGCAACGGTTTTCTCCCTTCGATCTATCAGGGCGTTCAATTCCGCTCCGGGAAGGATCCGGTGCTCTTCCTGAAGAACCCGGAAGGGGTTTCCGCCGCCAGCCGCCGCAAAATGCTCGATGGCCTGGCCGAATTGCATCACCAGCAGTTCCAGGATCTCGGCGACCCCGAGATCAATTCGCGTGTCGCTCAATACGAAATGGCCTACCGGATGCAGACCTCCGTGCCGGAAGTGCTGGATGTTTCGAGCGAACCGGGCGCGGTGTTCGAACTATACGGCGAGGAGGCCCGCAAGCCGGGCACCTTCGCGGCGAATTGCCTGCTCGCCCGGCGCCTGGCGGAGCGGAACGTGCGGTTCATCCAGCTTTACCATCCCGGCTGGGATCACCACGGCGGCCTGCCCGGCGGCATCCGCCGCCAATGCAAAGACATCGATCGCGCTTGCTTCGGACTCATCACCGATCTCAAGCAACGCGGTTTGCTCGATGAAACCCTGGTCGTCTGGGGCGGGGAATTCGGCCGCACAAGCTATTCCCAGGGCAAGCTCACCGCCACCGACTACGGTCGCGATCATCATCCCCGCTGTTTCTCGGGATGGATGGCTGGGGGCGGCTTCAAGGGCGGATTCAGCTATGGCAAGACGGACGATTTCGGCTACAGCGTCGTCGAGAATTCGGTGCATGTGCATGACCTTCAGGCCACGTTGCTCCATTCGCTTGGGATCGATCACGAGAAGCTCACGTTCAAGTACCAGGGACGCCGCTACCGCCTCACGGACGTGCATGGTTCGGTCGTGAAAGAGCTGCTGGCCTGACCCTGCCCGCCCGCCCGCGAGCGGCCCTCAGGCGTGCATCACCTGGCCGCCATCGATATTGAGGGTTTGGCCGGTGATGTTGCGGGCGTGGTCGGAGGCGAGGAAGAGGGCGAGCGCGGCGCATTCTTCCGCCGTCTGCCAGCGGCCGAGGGGTGAGACTTTGGCAATCTTTTCGGCAGCCCAGGCTGCGTACTCCTGCCGGGCGGCCTCGGGCAGTTCCGCCTGGCCTGCCCTCCAAACCGATTCGTTCAGCCGTGTCTTCACCATGCCGGGCGCGATGGCATTGACCCGCACGCCATGCGGCGCGAGATCCTTGGCGGCGCATTGCATGAAATTAATGAGGCCCGCCTTGGCCGCGCTGTAGGGAGGGTCGGTCTGCGAGCCGATCTGGCCGGCGACGGAGGCGAGGAAGAGCAGGGTGCCGCGCCGGCGGGCCGCCAAGCGCGGGGCGAAGGCGTGAGCGACATGCACCGCGCCGAGCAGGTTCACCTCCAGCACCCGCGGCCAGTCGCTCGGGGCCAGGTTCCAGAAGGGAAAGCCGAATTTCCCGGAGCCGGCGCCGACGGAGAAAACGACGTGATCGGTCTCGCCCAGGGCATCGGCAAACGCCAGGACCTGCGGGTAGTCTGTGATGTCGCCGACGGTATGCGAACACCCCTCGGGAAGCGGCTGGGGGGAAGGCTGCCGGTCATAGCCCGCCACGCGGCAACCTTCGGCGGCAAACGCTTCGGCGATGGCCCGGCCGATCCCGTCCGCCGCCCCGAACACCGCCACCCGTTCTCCACGCAAGCGCAAGTCCATGACGCGGATTTCACCGGGAGAACCCTGGCGAAGCAAGCGGGAGTTGGTCGTCACTCCGGCGGACGGCGGCGCGAGGCGCGATAGCGGCAGTAGAGTTCTTCCCCGACTTGCTCCGTCGAAACGAGCCGGAGCCGCGCGGCTTCGGCGAGGCGGGCGACGCCGGGTCCATCGGCGAGGGTGGGGGCATGACGCCCGCCAAAAAGGACGGGGCAGATCGTCAGATACAGTTCATCCACCAGTCCGCCGGCGAAGAGCGCGGCATTCGTTTCGCCGCCGCCTTCGCAAAGGAGATGACGGACCTGCCACTCGGCGGCCAGCCAGCCGAGGGCGGCCCGAAAATCCACCTGCCGGCCCGGGGAAACGTGGATGGCGGCCACGACGCCGCGCAGGCGCGCCAGCCGGGCTTTCGGCGCGGCTTCGGTGGTGAGGAGCAAAATCGGGGAGAAGCGCTTCTGGAGAATATCGGAGCCGGGATCGAGGGAAGCTGAGCCGCTGACCAGCACCCGCAAGTTATACTCGCTCAAACCACGGGCGAGGCGGGCGGCGCGCCATTTCCGGCCGCCGGGCCCGAGGGAGAGGCCCGGTTGCTCGACGGTGCGGGCTCCGGAGAGAACCGCATCGGCCTGGCTGCGGAGTTCCATCATGCGCTCGTGATCGAACCGGCTGGAGAACGGCTCGAACCGCCGGTGCGCGGGAGCGATCTTGCCATCGGCGGTGATGGCGAGATTCAGCGTCACAAAGGGCCGGCGCGTGCGCATCGGCTGGCGGCGCCCGAAATTACTGGGGCCGGTATTGGGCGTTGGCCTCGGGCAGCCACTTCTTGATCTGTTCGATGCGCACCGTATCGACCGGATGGGTGCGCAGGAAGGTTGGCGTGCCCGCGCCGCCGCCCTGCTGCTTATTGTAGGCCGCGAAGCGCTCCCAGAAGCCGACCGCCTCCTTGGGATCATAGCCGGCACGCGCCATGTAAGTGAGGCCAATCCGATCGGCCTCCGATTCCTGCAAGCGGCTGTAGGGCAGCAGCGCGAAGACTTGCGCCCCGACCGGGTAAGCGGTCGCGAAGAGGGCTTGCCAGCGAGGATCGGTGGCGGAGAAAGCCACTCCGCCTACTTGGCCACCGAACTGGGCCGCCATCGCGTGGCTCATGCGCTCCGCGCCGTGATGGGCGGAGGCGTGCGCCACCTCATGCCCGATGACGACCGCCAAGCCGGCTTCCGTCTTGGTCACCGGCAGCAGCCCGGTATAGACGCCCACCTTGCCGCCCGGCAGGCAGAAGGCATTGGCCTCCTTGCTGTCGAACATGACGAACTCCCATTGGGCATTCGGCAAATCCTGGCCGCACGCGGCGGCGACTCGCTTGCCCACGCGCTGCAGCATGGCATTGAGCGCGGGGTCCTTGCTGATCGGCACTTCCTTCTTGAGCTTGTCGAACTCGGTCAGGCCGAGCTGCATCTCCTGATTGGCATCGATCAGGCTGAGCTGCCGCCGCCCGGTCACCGGCGCGGTCGTGCAAGCCGCCAGCACTAGCAGGAGCACCAGCGAAGAAAGAAACCCGGCGAATCGTTTGGTCATACCATCTTTCTTACCACGTTCCTCCTGTCGCGACAACCGCTGGCGGGGGCGATCGGAAGGGATGACCCGTCGCGGGAGTCGCGTTGGCAAATCGGCTTGAGCGACGGGAACCGGCCTTCAGGAGCGAGAAACTGGAGCAGTTATGGATGCAAGTATTTGATGGGCAATGCGTTCGGAATTAACAAGCGCCGATTTTCGCTGTGTTATTCGTGTGTCAAAACGTGTCAGAACGTGTCAGCCCCGGCCCACCCTGAGAGATCTCAGGGAGAAATGCATAGGCGCGTGGGAGTGCATTGGGTACGCTCGGCGCATTCATCATGACGCCGCTCCGCAGGATTGCCTTGAGTGTTTTGGCGGGCGCGGTGTCGATGGCGGCGGCGGGGTATCTGTTTTGGCCGCGGTGGGTGACGCACGAGGTGGACTACCGGATGCCGGGAAATCCGGCGCCGAAGATCACGGCGGGGCACGCGGCGGCGATCCAGCGCCGGGAGCGGGTGATCGACCAGACCGTGTGGCGCAAGGAGATGGAGGCGCAGGCGCACGGGCGGGTGTTCGAGGATTTTTGGGATGCGCTGAACGCGGCTACGAACAAGTGGGCGGTGGTGGAGGGGTTGAAGTTCGAAGAGGCGGTGTTGGGGGCATGGCAAAAGCAGGAGAGCCTGCCGCACGGGATCGAGCGCTGGGTGGCGGAGAAAACGCCAGAATCCGCCGAAGCCGAATCCTCTGAGAGATGGCGCGCGAAGGTATCGAATTGGAAAGAGGCGGGGTGGGCCATCGCGCAGTGCGAATTTCGGCATGTTCGGTTCGAGCCGCGCACGAACGATCTTCCGGCGAAGAGCACCTTCAGCTTCTCCGTGCATCTGACGAATGCGGCGCCGGCGCGGGCGGCGGTGGAGGGAGATTTGTGGGTGAGTTGGGCAAGACGGGAGACGAATCAGCCGCCGTCGATTCGGCAGATCGATGCATCCGGCTTGCAGGTGATGTTGCGGGCGGGGCCGCCGGCCTTTGCGCCCGTTCTGACAGAAACAATCGATCTCCCCCCGTTGTCGCGCGCCATCGAGCCGCTGGTGGTTTACGACCTGGATTCCGACGGCCTTCCGGAAATCGCATTGCCGGCGGCGAACCTGTTGTATCGGTGGAAAGGAGATCGGTACGAGTCGGAAGCGCTTTGTTCGACGACGCGCATGCAGGTCTGGGATGGGCACTTTGCGGATATCGATGGCGATGGCGTGGCGGATTTCTTGTATGTGGAGTCCGATGGCGTCTTTTTGTTGAAGGGTTCGCCGGGCGGGCGTTTCGAAGCGCCGCCGCGGGCGCTCCAGCCGGCGGATTATTTTTCCGCGCGCGCGATCACGAGCGGCGATATCGACCAGGACGGGGATTTGGATGTTTTCGTGGGGCAGTACAAATTGCCCTACGCGGGCGGCAGCATGCCCACCCCGTACTACGACGCGAACGATGGATACCCAAGCCATCTGTACCTCAATGACGGCATGGGCAATCTGCGCGACGCCACGATGGAGGCGGGACTGGGACCGAAACGGTATCGCCGAGTCTATTCGGCTTCCTTCGTGGATTTGAACGCCGATGGGGCGCTCGACCTGCTGGTGACGAGCGATTTCGCGGGCGTGGATCTTTATCGGAACGACGGCCGCGGGCATTTCACCGACGTGACGCAGGCGTGGCTGGACGAGCCGCATCTATTCGGCATGGGCCACGCGTTCGGCGATTTCAACAACGATGGCCGGCTCGATTTTTACGTGACCGGCATGACCTCGCCGACGGCGGAGCGGCTCGAACATTTAGGGCTGAACCGGCCGGGCTCGAAACTGGAGGCGACGATGCGCGCCCGGATGATTTCCGGAAGCCGGCTCTATTTCGGCGAGGCAAACGGCCGCTTCAAGGAAGACGCGCGGTCGAAACACGCGGCGCGCACCGGCTGGTCGTGGGGGGCGAGCGGCGCGGATTTCGACAACGACGGCTGGCTGGACCTGTACATCGTGAACGGCATGGAAAGCATGGCCAAAGTGCGCGATTACGACGCCGAGTTTTGGCTGCACGACATTTTTGTGGGCGATTCCCAGCAACGAGAGGCGGAAAGTCTGTACTTTGGCATGAAGATGGCGGCACGGCGGCAGGCGCTGGAGTCTTACGGGGGATTCGAAAAGAACCGGCTGCTGTTAAGTCAAAGCGGAACCCGTTTCGCGAACATCGCGCATGTGCTGGGGGTGGCCCTGGAGGAGGATTGCCGCAACCTGGCCGCGGCGGATCTGGATGGAGATGGCGACATCGATTTGGCGATGACCTCGCAACACGCGCTGCCCACGGTGCAGGAGAAGCTGCGGGTCTTTCGCAACGATTTGGCGGAACAGGGCCACTGGATCGCGTTTTCATTTCGGGAGGAGGCAGGCCACCTTTCGCCGATTGGGGCGACGGTGAGTTTACGCGGCAAGGGTTTCCAAAAGGTGGCTGCGGTGGTGACGGGCGGATCGTTTCGATCCCAGCATCCGCTGACAGCGCGTTTCGGTTTAGGGAAGGCCGATGGCGTGGAAGCCGTGGAAATTCGATGGCCCGGCGGAACGGTTACGCGCCTCGCCGGGCCGAAGATCAATCAGGCGCACTGGATCAGTGCGCCGAAGCGCGGCGGCCCGCCCGCACCGTGAAACGGCTGCCTGCGGGAAGGAAAAGGCTGTCCTTCTCGACGATTGAACGTGGCCACCGCTCCCTGCCAGTGGAGGGCGGTGGCAGCCACCACGAGATCGTGCGGTCATCAGCCCCACGGATTCTTGAGAGGATCGAGAACGGCGCGGCCGGCCCGAACGGCGGCGGCCAGCGCGCGCCGATCTTCCGCGGAAAGCGCCACTTTCGACAAATCCTCGGCCAGATCGTGCGTGTTGGCGGCGACCGCTTCGGCGGGAACCAGACGTGCGTACGGCACCCGATTTCTCACCACCTCGAACGAGTCGTGGCCATCATGCACGAGCTTGAGATACGAATGGAAGTTCCGCGCAGCTCGGGTGACGGACAACGTTTTCATGGATTGATCGCAACCAAGCCGGCCATTTGGTCAACTGACCCGGAAATTAAAAGGGCCGGGCCGCGGGAAGCGAGGGCTGACTACTCGATCGGCTCTTCCAGATTGATGCCCTTGTACAGGCTGGGATCGTCCTGCGCCACGGCATGGCGTTTTTTTAGCGGCATCGGCGTCAATTGGGCCGCCGGCCGCCCATGCCGCAAGATGATGACGGTTTCGCCTTTCTCGACGCGGTCCACCAAGGAACAGAAGTTTTTCTTCGCCTCGGCAATGGCAGCTTCCATGACCATATATTTGACCGTTATCGATGGGAGTTCAAGGTCGATGCAATGCGGGATCAACCCGCCGAGGTGAACTTACCGAATGGAACGCGGACCGCGTGGAAACGGCGGAAATAAAAGGCCCGGCGGCGCGGTCACGCGCCTCGCCGGGCCAAAGATCAATCAGGCGCACTGGATCGGTGCGCCGAAGCGTCACTGACTATTTTTCGGCGACGCGCCGAACGTACCATTCTTGATCATTAATGTCGGCCGGCCCCGGCGTGAACGGGTAGGCGCCGCCAGATTTTTTGACCGGGATGTCCCTGCTTTTCCATTTACGAATTTCAGCGTGCCCATCGGAGAAGCCGAACCCGCACGCCTTGTTATGATAGAACGCCGGCACATCGCCCCATTGGCCGGCTCGGCTGGTCATGGGGAACTCGCCGTTTCCGCCACCCCATTGACAGATGAAAAAGGCATCGTTGATCGAGCCCGGATGTTCATCGACAAACACCCACATATCCGAGGGCCTCTTCACTTCCGAAGTCTTGTGCCACTGTTTCCAGGGGGCCCCGTAGCCCCAACTGTTCGGGAGGCCGGCCCTGGTGTCGGTCGGCTCGCTGCGGCCCCAATTGGAGTTCATCGAAACGCTGCGCATCCGCTTTTTCCAACCCGCTCTCTGTTGCGCGTCGCTCAGGAAATTGTCCGCGGGACAATGATAGATCGCGGTGCTGCCTCCCAGGTATTTGGCAAAGGGCGAGCGCAGCACCCAGGCGGTATTGGTTATGCTCTGTCCGTCCCGGCCGCCGGTCCCCCAACCCATGACGTTGTTGGCCCAGTTATCGAACTTCGAATTGTCAGTGGCGAACGCGGCTTGCGTGCCGGGAATGGTGTAGTTGTTGGCGACGTAGTCGTCGAAATCCAGCGCGTACATGATCCAGGCTTTCACGAGCTGGTTCTGATTGTTCATGCACATGATGCCTTGCGCCTTGGTTTTGGCTTTGGCCAGGGCGGGCAGGAGCATGCCGGCCAGAATCGCGATGATGGCGATGACAACGAGCAGTTCGATTAGCGTGAATCCGCGTCGGGCGCGGCTGGGTCTGATGTCCATAAAAGTTTGGGTTGTTTGGTGGTTTAAGGATATCGGAGCGATTTCCATTAGCAACTGTGCATTTTTCGGCACACGGGGCGTGGTTCCGTCACGCGGGGGTGCAATTTATTTCTGGCGGTCGTCTGGCCTCGCCCGTTCCTTCCCAAAGGCGCGGCCAAAAAACAAAGCCTCCGCTTGCGCCTCCGCCGCCCCGGCGGTATTTTTACCCCATGATCGCGAACCCAGACTCGCGGTCGCCCGGATCGATTCCGAACAACAGGTGCGAAACCCTCGCCCCTCCTGTTCCGATTCTCCGCCGCGCGACCCCGCCGCCACGCTGTGTCCCTTCCTCCGGGAAGAGGCTCGGAGGGCCGTCCCATGCCCCAACCGCCCCCGTCCTGCCACCAAGCTCTCTCGCCCACCCTCACCAAACCCGCGTAAATAGGACTTCCTGCGCGCAAAATGACCTGCCCTTCACTACTCTTACCCACCTCCCGGCACCCAGAAAGTCTACATTCCGCTGGGAAGCCCCGGAATGCCCAAACCCATCCCTTCCCGTCCCGCCTCCTCTCGGTGTTCTCCGTGTCCTCGGTGATCTACCAATGAACCATTTTTTCAAAACGTTGATTATCAACAACAAGCCGAATTTCGATCCAAACCCGTTTTTTAGTCCAATTCGGCCCCCCCAAGTGCCCCAGTTCATCGGCGCAAAGCACCCCAATCCTTGGGGCACCTTACTCTGTGTTAAACTCGGCGCCCCCCTCCCGGCGCTCCCCCTCCTGCCAGCGCCAGGCCATCGCGCCTACCCTCACGAAACCTGGCCTACGCGGTGGCGGTCGAGCCGGACACGAGCGTGTGGCCGCGGCCGGTCGAGAGGCCACCGCCGGCGGGGCGTGGGCGCCCGCGCCGGCGGCCCCC
>CAYZKY010000127.1:0-18515 GCA_964478815.1 uncultured Verrucomicrobiota bacterium | reverse complement strand
AGGGATGGGTTTGGGCACTCCGGGGCTTCCCAGCGGAGTGTAGACTTTCTGAGGGGCGGGAGGGGGGTAAGAGCGGTGAAGGGCGGGTCATTTTGGGTGCAGGAAGTCCTATTTACGCGGGTTTTGTGGGGGTGGTCGGCGGTGTTTGGGGGTGGCGGGAGGGAGCGTGCCGGGAGGGAGCGTGCCGGGAGGGAAACTGCCGGGAGGGTGCGAGACAGGGTGACCGGCGAGTCGTTTTGCGTGCAGGAAGTCCTATTTACGCGGGTTTCGTGAGGGTGTTTGGGGTGCATGGGGGCCGGAAAAGGCGCGGCGGGGCGCGGGGACGGAGGCACACTCCGGACGGGACGGCGTAAGGGTGCGAGGGAGTGGGAACTCCCCGAGGCAAAGGGATAGAGGCAGGGCCATCCGGGGACGGGTCGGAACAGGAGGCACGGCGAGCCGGGGCTGCTGTTCGGAGACGATCCGGATGACCACGAGGTTTGGGTCGCGATCATGAGATCAAGATGGCATGGGTGGATGCGAAAGTCAATGTTGACTTTGTAGAGTCTACATTTTGATGAGTGGGAGGAGGGAGGACGGCCGGAGGCGGGTGGGGCACCGAGATCGATCCAACCGCTTTCAGCAACGGTTGGCAAATAGGGCGGCGGCTACCTGGGTAGCCCCGCTCTTGCACGCATGAGCGGGACAACCCCAGGCTGAATGATTGAAGCCTTTCAGGCTTCCGGGGACAGAAAAGGGCTGCTACGAGGTAGCCCATCAAAACCAGCGGGTTAGAATGCGGGAGAATCCAGCATCCTCCTGGATCGCAGGACGACAAATGCTTTCGATTTCAAGAATCAAGTCAGACAGCCGCTTTTCAATTGGATCCTTGTCGGTGCGTCCCGCCCAAAAGATCTGTTCCTGCTCTTCCATCTCCTTCAAATGTTTCTCTCGTTCTTCCGCCCGCATTGGAACACGACCCTGCCGAGGCCAATAAAGATTACCGAGAACGTATGACGCAAGAAAAATCTCATTCACTATCTTCTGTAAATCGTTAAAAGGCTTTTCTGCTTTCAAAGAAAACCGAGCTATCATTCGGTACCGCATCGAACGCAGTCGGTTGAAAAGCTCGCTTTCCTTATCATACCTTTCAAAGGGGACGTGCGCTCGATTCAGGATCTCAGATTCCTCACTCCCTTCTCCCGGTTCAGGTACTCTCGCATTTCCTTCATCTTTAGCACTAAAAGGACTTCGAATTCTCCTTATCGCGTCACGCGCTTCATAGAATGCGGTGAGGACGTCTTCGGCGAGTTCAATGCGTCGTTTGCCAACGTGCTCCCGCCTCCAAGCGCTTACTCCGAGCATTACGCTCACAGCGGCAAAAATCACGGAGATGCTTTGCAATATGTCCATAAGGTTTGCAGTTTCCATATGCTGACTATTCTGACTCAGAGCAGATCGAGTTTGGAGGGATCAACCCAGAAGTCGTCCTTGGGATTGATGTCGACTTCGGGCATCGGGTCGAATTTGGATGGGTCGAACGGTGGGAGCTGGGGTTCCGGGGCACCAAGTTCGCGGAGATGGTGACGGGCGTTGGTGAGGCCGTAGTGGTAGGAGTACGGGGGGCCATCGCACCATGCAGCAGCAAAAGCCTTTGTCGCGGCTGCGATGGCCCCTTCTCGATCATTCTCACACTTGCAAATTTCAGCGAGGAGGTTAAACGCATCTGCCTGCAAAAGAGGATAAGGTCCACGTTCAGAAGGAATCCAGATTTCATCCAAATGATCCCTAGCTCGAGAATAGCTTCTTTCCTTGCTCGAAGCGCATGCAAGTGCGATGACGATTGGAATTTCCTCTTCAAATAGATATATGGCACGTGCGCGACTTAAAGCATAGCCTAATCGATCCAACGCCCGACTTGTCTCACCCATCTTCAAAGCGACAGTTCCCACAAGCCGGGCGGCCCGGACGATGTCCCGCTCGAACTTCAAGGAATGCGCCAGATTCCAAGCGGCTTTGGCGTATCGGTTTGCGTGGTCAAGCCGGTTCTGCCAAATGGAGTGCTGAGCCAAAAGTGAGTGTACATAACCTATGCCTTGATCACTTCCAAGTCGAGTTCTCTCATCAATGGATTGCGCATGCCAGGTTTTGATAGCACGAGCATATGCAATTTGAGAAGTTTTCTTTATGTTTCGCGCCGAAAGCACCATTCCGAGCATTTCAGTGCCTATTACGTCAAAGTAATGCCATTTGCGCGCTGACAAAATGGCTTGCTTGCCAGCAATTTCGGATGCTCTAAACTGACCCAATTTGAAAGAAACTTCGGCAATATTAGCGAACGCGTTGGGCAGAGGCTTCAAATCATTGCCTTCGAGATGAAGGCGCACCGCCAAGTTAAAAAGTGGCAAAGAGCTTAATGGTTGGCCAATGAGGTGGCGCATTTGGGCTAGAGAAGAAATAACAAATGTTTGTGACCGTAAGCTCGAAAGTGAGGGTGGCGATTGGGTTCCATTCACGAAGAAGCGCTCTAGCAATTGCATTTGCTGGCGCGTAGCTCCTAGCCTGTAGAGAGACAAATTGCTGATGTGCTTTGCATATACGTCGCATGCCTCATCAAAGCGTTGGAGATCCATGAGAGAGTGAAACAGTTCGATAGCAGGCGTTAATTCCTCCCAAGTGGAGATTGCTTGCCATTCCGGTATACCAGCTTTGGGAATAGCCTCGAAGAACTCCTTTCGTGATTGGAGTAATGTTAGCCGCGCTTCTGAGGGCATTGAGTGCCATATAGTGCTCTTAATGACAGGATGGAGGTCGTAGCGGTTGCATGTCTTGTCCCAGCCGACGAGGCCGCGGTCTTCCAACTCGGTGAGGATCGAATCGAGTTCGCGGTCGGTCGCGCAGGGTTTAGGGGGAGACGCTGTGGTGGAATCTGGATCAATGCGTTCGATGGATTGGGAAGTTTGGGTAATCTTATCCGTGAAGCGGGCAGGCAGGGGACCGCCCGCCCTAACAAGGACGAGCAGGGCGTGCAGGGTGTCCCAGGTAGCGGGCATGCGGAAGGCGGAGATGGTGTGGAGGACTTGGCTATGCTTCTCCCCGAGGCCCCGCAGAGCGTATTCGAGGACGTGGGTCTTGGCGTTGATCAGCGGAAGGTTAGTGGGATTGAAATCGGGATGGGCGGTTTTCCACTTGTCGAAGTCGCGCGGCGCGGGGCGGAAATTGGCGATTTCGCCCGCAAGGGCACGGACAAGGAGGGGATAGTTGCCGAATGAGCGGAAGATGGGTTGCAGTTGTTCGGTCGAACCGGTGATTTGGAATTCTCGCCAGAGGTTGAGAGCATCGCTGTCGCTGAGCCCGATCAGGGCAGGAGCGAAGCAGCCGGGCAGGGGGTCGCCGGTTCCGGCCTGGAGGTCGGCGGGGTAGAGACGGGTGGAAATGAGGATACGCGATGACTTGACGCGGGTGAGGCGTTTCAGGAATTGACCGCCGCGGTGGTCGGCGGTGAGGCGGAGCCGGTGTTTGGCGGCAGCGGGGGGGTGAGTGCTCGACGAGGCACCTGGCGGGACAGCGGAGGGGGCCGTCCTATCCCGTTCGGAACCATTCGGCGGGACGCCGAATGGGGCAGCCGGGACGGCTGCGCTCCCCAGATGATGGGCTGTTTGGTCGTCGAGGTCGTCGTCGGGCAGTTGGGCGGCATCGATGCGGGCGTAGGCGAGGAGGATGCGTTCGAGGCCATCGAGGCAGATAAGGAAAGGTTGTTGGTCGAGGATGCGGAGGAGCTGGGCTTCGCGGTCAGGATAGGGGAGTTTGCGGACGGCTTCCTCGGACTGGCGGGAGACGTAAGCCAGGGCGCGAATGAGGAAGTTTTCCCAGTGGGCGTCGCTTTCGTAGAAGCTCCACCAGAGGCGGCCGGCGAGGTGGGGCATTTCGTTGGGGGCGATGTCGTTGAACCATTTCCAGGTGAGGGCGCTTTTGCCCATGCCGCCGATGGCGACTAGGTTGAAGATGCGGGTGTCGGCGGGAACTAGATTGTTGGTGGTGACCCAATCGGTGAGGAGGTTCAGTTCCGCCTGACGGCCAACGACGTCCTTGGTCTGGAGCAGGGAGTAGGGATGGGCGATGTAGGGCTCGGGCGGGTGGGGAATGAGGTTGGGCGGGTGGAAGTTGGGAACAGTCTTTTCGCCGGGTTGTTTAGTTTTTTGCACCTCCCCGAGAGCATGGATGAGCTTGCCGCGCAGATCTTCCTTGGTGGTGAAGGTATCGCGAACGCGTTCGGTGTTCAGCCGGCGTTTGAAGGCGTCCAGCTTTTCGGCGGAGGCGCCTTTGTCGAAGTCCGCCGGTTTAACGGGATGGTTTTCATCGATCAGGAAAATGAGGCGTGGAATGTTACGCGTGACGGCCCGCTCGTATTCCATTTCGGTGATAGAGATTTGCCGGGGGTTGTTTTCGGCGGGCACGTAGCCGTAACGATGGGCGAAGATGCCGATGTAAAGATCGGCCTGATCGACGAGCGTCAGCGAGGCGGCGATGGCATCCGCATCGAGCGCGGGCAAGTGTTCCATCATTTTGGGGAAGACATCAAGGCGGAGGCAGCCGTGCATGACCTCGTCCCGGTATTCCGGCAGGTCTCGCACGGTGCTGCTGATGATGGCCGTGGGCTTGTTCATGAGCGCGGTGGCAGAGTGGGCGATGATAGCGGCAGGACGAGCGCCGAGGCAGCGGGCGGTTGGGCAAGGTAATGATGGAACTCGCCGGGCATGGCGGCATGATAGGAACGATGGGCGGAAAGGCAAGCGCGGCGCGGCGCATGGGGCGGGAGCGGCGATATGAATTGGCGGAGGGGCACTGGGATGTCCCGAAGGGCGACTATTCTTTGACTGCCGGGCCTGGGGCGCTGCCCCGCCTGAAGGCGGAACTCCGAACGGGGGGGCGTCATGATGCGCCTCGGTGAACACCCGCTGTTTCTTTTCTTTTGCCGGGGTGGGCTTCCTGCACCATTCTCGGGGGATGGGAAAGCGCCGGGACGCGCGGGAACGTGCCGTTCAGTTTTTATTTCAGTACGATTTGAACCCTCCAGAAAACCTGGAGGAGGCGATGCGGCATTTCTGGACGTCGCAACGTTCGGCGTCGCTGGCGGAGGAGAAGGGCCGGGCGCGCTGGGGCGAGCCGGTGGAGCTGCCGCCGGCGACCGAGGAGGAAATCGCGGCCGAGAAATTCGCGGAGCCGCTCATCCGGGGCACCTTGGCGCACCGGCCGGAGATCGACGAGAAGATCAAGCAGTATGCGCAGAATTGGGATTTGCACCGGATGGCGGTGGTGGATCGCAATGTGCTCCGGCTGGCCATCTATGAGATGATGCATCGGACGGATATTCCGCCGGTGGTCAGCATCAACGAGGCCGTGGACATCGCGAAAAAGTACTCGACCGACGAAAGTGGCCGTTTCGTGAACGGGATTCTGGACAAGGTCAAGGGCGACCTCCTGCGTCCGGCCCGCGCGCCGCAGGGATGAGCATGTTTACCGACCTTCACCTGCACACGACGTTTTCGGACGGCACGTACTCCCCCGAGTTGCTCGCCGACGAGGCGCGCCGGCACGGGCTGGCGGCGGTGGCCCTGACCGACCACGATACGGTGGAGGGATGCGCGCGGATGCAGGCGGCCTGCCTGGCCCACGGCATCGAGTTCATCCCGGCCACGGAATTGACCGCCGAGATCGAGGGGATCGAACTGCATCTGCTGGCGTATTTCATCGATCCCAACCACGCCGGACTGCTGGAGCAGATGACCCGGTTCCAGCACAGCCGCCAGGAACGCATCCGGGAAATTGTGCAACGGCTGCGGCGGTTGAACCTCCCGATCGAGGAGGAGGATGTCTTTCAACTGGCCAACTGCAATTCTCCGGGCCGTCCGCATATCGCCCGGGCGCTGATCCAGCGCAAAGTCTGCGCGACGCTGGACGAGGCGTTCGAGCGGTTCCTGAAAAAGAACCGTCCCGGCTGGGTGCCGAAACGCAAGATCGGCGCGGTGCAGGCGATCGAGCTGGTGCATCAGGCGGGCGGGCTGGCCGTGCTCGCTCACCCGGGCCTCGCGCGGGCGGAAGAGGCCATCGAGCCGCTCATTCACGCGGGGATCGATGGCCTGGAATGCTTCCACACCAAGCATTCCTCTTCCGGCATCGAGTATTATTTGTCGGTGGCCGAACAGAATTCGCTGCTCATTACCGGCGGTTCCGATTGCCATGGCATGAACAAGGGCAAGCCGCTGATCGGCTCGATCAAGGTCCCTTACGAGTATGTGCGCCGGCTGAAGGAGGAATTGCCGGAGGGGCATCCGGCGCGGGTGGCCGTGCCCTCGGCCGCATAGTTTTTTCCATTTCGCTCCCAATTTCGCATGGGTTTATTCGATCGATTCAAGGCGGGGCTGAAGAAGACCTCGGAGAAGCTCGTTCACGAGATCAAGCGGATCGTCACGCTTTCGCCCAAGATTTCGACGGCTACGCTGGAAGATCTCGAGGTCGCGCTGATCGGCGCGGATTTCGGGACGGCCATGACGGCGCAGATCGTCGAGGCCGTTCGCAAAAGCTACGAAACACAGGGGCGCAGCGGCCTGGATGTGTTCGCCGTGGCCCGCGCGGAACTTTACAAGGCACTCGGGGAAACGACGCCCACCCTCAAGGAGAGCCCGGATGGGTTGACGGTCGTCTCGGTGGTGGGAGTCAACGGCACGGGCAAAACGACCACCTGCGCCAAGCTGGGGCATCTGTTTACGCAACGAGGCCAGCCGGTCGTGTTGGCGGCGTGCGATACGTTCCGCGCCGCGGCCATCGAGCAGTTGAAACTCTGGGGGCAGCGGCTGAACATTCCCGTCATCGCCAGCGCCTACGGGGCCGATCCCGCCGCGGTGGCGCACGACGCCGTGACCGCCGCCCTGGCGCGGAAGGCGCGCTACCTCTTTATCGACACCGCCGGGAGGCTCCACACGAAGAGCAACCTGATGCAGGAATTGCAGAAGTTGCATCGCGTGATGGGCAAGCAATTGCCGGGCGCGCCGCATGAAACGCTGCTGGTGCTCGATGCCACCACCGGCATGAACGCCCTCAATCAGGCGCGCGAGTTCCACCGCGCCGTCACGCTCACCGGGCTGGTCATCACCAAGCTCGACGGCACGAGCAAGGGCGGCATGGTGGCTGCCATCGTGAAGGAACTCGGGCTGCCCGTGAAATTCGTCGGCTTGGGCGAGCAACCGGAAGATCTCGAGCCGTTCGATCCGGTTAAGTTCGCCGGAGCGCTCTTCCCCGAGCCGGACGCCGCCGGAGATTGAACGCCCCATGCCCCGGCCGGCGCATCGTTTTACCGAAGCAGACGCCGCTCTCCTCCGGCGAGCCATCGCTCTCGCGCGGCGCGCCGAGGGTTGCACTTCGCCCAATCCGCTGGTCGGTGCGGTTCTGGTGCGAAAGGGGGCGATCATCGGCGAAGGCTGGCACGAGAGGGCAGGGGAGCCGCATGCTGAAATCCGGGCGCTGGCCTCGGCCCGTCGGCGCGGGCACTCGACCGAAGGCGCGACCCTGTACGTGACGCTTGAACCGTGTTCGACCACCGGCCGGACGCCGCCTTGCACCCAGGCGCTGATTGAGGCCCGGTTGGCCGAGGTGGTGGTCGGGGCCACGGACCCGAATCCGAAGCATGCTGGCGTGGGTTTCAAACGACTTCGGACCGCCGGCGTGCGGATTCGGCACGGGCTACTGGAACAGGAGGCCGCTGCGCTCAATCCCGGCTTCAACCATTGGATCGTTCACCGCCGGCCCTGGGTGATTCTCAAGGCGGGAATGACCCTGGACGGCAAGATCGCCACCCGCACGGGCGATTCGAAGTGGATCACCAGCGCCCAGTCCCGCCAGGCCGCCATGCGGCTGCGCCGGTCGGTCGATGCGATCCTCGGCGGCGTCCGGACGATCGTGCAGGACGATCCTTCCCTCACCGTGCGCGCGTCCTCCCGGTTGCGCGTGCCTCCGTGGAAGCGATGGCATCGGATTGTCCTCGATCCGATGGCGCGCCTTCCGCTCAAGTCCAAAGTCGTGCGCGACGCCTCCGCCGACACCACCATTCTCGTCGTCAGCGGCCGGGCGGAGGCGGCGACAGTTGACGCGTTGGCGAAACACGTCACGGTCTGGCGCGCTCCGGGCCGGAGTCGCACGATCAACCTGCCGTGGTTGATGCAGCGGCTCGGGGAACTGGAAGTCACATCGCTCCTGGTCGAAGGCGGCGGCGAAACGCACGCGCGGTTTCTGGAACAACGGGCCGCGCATGCCGTGCGCTTTTTCTACGCGCCGCTGGTGGTTGGCGGGCGCACGGCTGCCCCGGCGGTGGCGGGGGAGGGGCTCGCCGATGCCGGGATTCCGGCGCGCCTCTGCCATCCGCGATGGACACCCACCGGCCCCGATCTCATGCTGGAGGCGGATATCGCGTATCCTGAAGCCGGGGCGTAGCTCCGCCCCCATTGATCTCGTATGTTTAGTGGAATTGTCGAAGAGACCGGAACGGTCGTGTCGGCCGTGGAGAGCGCCGCCGCCACGCGCCTGGTCGTGCGCGCCCGAACTGTTCTGGAGGGAACGGCGATTGGTGACAGCGTGGCCGTCAACGGTTGCTGCCTCACCGTCGTCAAGATCGATGGCGATCGCCTCGAATTCGACCTGCTCCGCGAAACCTGGCTGCGCACCAACCTCCGCCACGCCCAGCCCGGGCGGGCGGTCAATCTCGAACGCTCCTTGCGCGCGGATGGCCGCGTGCATGGCCATTTCGTGACCGGCCATATCGATGGCACCGGGGAGATTCGCGCCTTCGAGAAGCGCGGCCAGGACCTGTACCTGGAAGTAGCGCCGCCGGCGGAACTGCTCCGCTACCTGGTGCCGAAGGGCGCGGTCGCCATCGACGGCATCAGCCTCACCGTGGCCACCGTCACTCCGCGGAACTTTTCGGTCTGGATTATTCCGCACACGTTTGAAGTGACGGCTCTTCGTGAACGATCCGCGGGCGCTCCGGTGAATCTGGAGGCGGACCTGCTGGCCAAATATGCGGAAAAGCTCCTGGCCAGCCTTCCGCCTCCGCCTTGGGCGAGCGGGGCGCGCCGCGCCGCCCGGCCGTAACGCGCGGCGTGCGCCGGAAGGGCCGTGTTCCGCGTCAGCTCTTCGGCGTCTGTTGCTGCAGGCTCTTCAGCACCTCGGGCGGGACCATCCGGTCCAGTGCGCGCGTAAGGAACTGAAGCTGTTCGTCCTCGCTTTCGAAAATGAAACCGAGCCGCAGCAGACGCATGGCCCTCGGGAAATCCTGGTTGCCCAGCGCGTAGCGGGCGGACAGCGAAGCGTAATGGGTCGGGTAATGGTCCTTCGGCTTCAGATTCTTCTTCTCGACCATCTCCAGCAGGATCTTTTCCACGCCGTCGGCAAACTCCGCCCAACGCTCCGGCTCCCGCAAAAAGTTCTGTTCGAGCTGCAGCAGGCTTCGAAATTCGGGTGAAGCGCCGGGATTGATCGGCGGCGTGGCCGGATAGGTCGCGGGCGGCCGGAAGGCGATCGGGCTCAACGCCTCCAGGGTCCCCAGTTTGCCCAGCGCATGCGCCTCGAAGTAGCGCTTGATCTCCGGATTGCTCGTCGAGGAATTTTGCAGCAACGTGAGCGGAAAGCTCGGCGGCAGGGAGCGCAACGCGTCGGTTTTCTGAGGATCCGCCAGCGGAAACTGCTGGCTCCGTTCATCATAGAAGCAAATGCGGATCGCCTTGCTTCCCATAAAAAATGCTTCGGGCGCGGAGTATTCCAGCACCGGAAACTCATCCGATTGCTTCGGCCCGTCTCCCGGGATCGCCCACGCCGTCCGTTGCGACGCCATCTGCCGCGCCCACACCGACACGCCGTTCGCCAGCCCGATCGATTCCATGTCCTTGCGCACGGCGGGGATGTCGTAAACCTTCTGATACACGGAGGGGTTCGACGCCCACGGCTCGTGCGACCCCAGCATCACGATGTCCCCTTCCTGCGTATCCCAGATCTCCACATACGGAAATTCCGCGGCGAACGTGCGGATGATCAGGAACACGATCCCGTCATGCATTTCATACATGTGGAACCACTGCGCCATGACGCCGCCGGGCTTGAGCCGTTTGGAAGCCAGCTTGTAAAACTCCTCGCTGAACACGCTGCCGATGCCCGCCACCCAGGGGTTCGAGGGCTCGGCCACGATCACGTCGTACAGTTGCGGGCTCAGCTTCAAGACCGTCCGCGCGTCCTCCTTGCGGATGAGCGCGCGGTTGTTGGTCAGCACCCCTCGATTCCACGGATCGAAAAAATGCGCCGCATCCAGCACCGGCTGGCAATTCTCCGCGATGGTCAATCGCTCCAGCGGATACCCCAGCAGCGCTCCCGCCGTGATCCCGCTCCCGAACCCGAACACAAAAGCATCCTTGGCCTCCGGTTTCATCATCATGGGGAGATGCGCCAGCAAAAGCTGCGTCGAGATATCACCGAAACTTGAAGCGTCCGTCTTCCCATTGATGCGCAACATCACCTGGCCGTCCGCCCCCAGGTTCTTCTCGATCATCACCGTCGCGTCCGCGGCATCCTTGTAGTACAGGATCGCCCGGTTCTCCTTGATCTCCTTCGCCTTCGCCATGGTCAGGACTCCGCCCCGCAACCGGAAAATCCCCGAGCCGATCAGATGCCGCCAATTCTCGCCGGTGACCAGAAAGCCCACGAAGACCGCCGCCGCCACCAGCCCGACGGTGCCGGCGACCGGCCGCCAGCCAGCCTGATTCGCCCGGAATCCCGCCAGCCCCAGCAACCCCAGCGAAATCAGCGCGAAGGCATTCCTCAGCCCGAGCACCGGCATCAGGAAGAACCCCGTCAACAACACTCCAACCACCGCGCCGATGGTGTTGCACGTCAGCAACCGCCCGACCTCTTCGCCCAACTTCGCCCCGGAGGTCCCATTCAGGCGAATCATCAGCGGCAGCACCGCTCCCAGGCACGCCGCGGGCAGGCCCAGCACCAGAATCGCGATCACCGCCACCATCGCCTGATGCCACAGATAACCCACTTGATTCGTCGCCAGCCCATACCGCAAGTGCGAGTAAAGGATCACCCAATGCTGGATCAGGATGCAGTACAGCCCCACCAGCAATCCCGCGAGGGCCAGCAGCGCGACCAATAACTTTTCGGGGTGATATTTCGAAAGCCGGCTCGAAGACACCGCCATGCTCCCCAGCCCGATCCCCAGGATGAACGCCACCAACACCATCGCGAACGCCTGCAACGAGCCCCCCACCATCAGCGCCAGCGACCGCGACGCCAGCACCTCCAGCCCCATCGAGACCGCCCCCGTCGTCGCCACCAGCCACGCCCCGCGCGCCGCCATCGGTTTCGCCGGGCTCGGTGCGTTCGGCTCGGCCGGCTTGGCCTCGAAGCTTCGATCCCCCTCGCTCCGTCCGATCAAGATCGCCAAACCCGCGATCAGCAAATTCACCATCGCCGTCAATTGCAGGCTGGCCGACATCCCGTACGCCTGCACCAGCACCAAACCGCCCAGCGCCGCGCCCGTCACCGCCCCCAGGCTGTTGATCGCGTAAAAAATCCCGACCCGCCGCGCCGGGTCCAGCCCCGGCTGCTGGTGAATCCACGCCGCGAGCAGCGGCAGCGTGCCGCCCATCAAGACCGTCGGCACGAACAGCAGCACCGCGCTGATCGCCAGCTTCACCCCCAGCAGCAGGCCCGGCTGTTCAAACACCGGCGAACCCGCCTTCACGAACGCCCAGTCCGCCACGCCGTAAATCTGATGGAAGAAAAAGCCGAAAATGCCGATGATCAATTCGAGATAGCCGTAGGCCGTCAGCGGCTGGTTCATCAAGTCCGCCCGTTTGCCGAACAGCCGGTTGCCCAGCGCCAGCCCCCCCATGAACACCGCCAGCACCACCGTCTGCGCCTGGATCGTGCTGCCCAGCAGCAGCGCCAGATACTTCGACCAGAGCACCTCGTAGACCAGCGCCGTCGCGCCGGAACCGAAAAACAGCAGGGGTACTATCATCGCTTTCCTCCACCTCGGCCCGTCGCTGCGGGCCTCCTCATTGATCCTCTCCCAATCGGAATTTCGCCGCGATCCTTGACGCGGTGCCTCCGGCCTATCGCCGGCTCAGATTCCCATATTCGCCAGAATCGTGCTGATCCGGTTGACGATTCCGGTCAATTTCGGATGGGTCGCCTCGAAGCCTGTGACGGAGTCCGCCAGCTTGTCGAGCAGCGATTCGTGCGCCGCCCCGCCCACCAGCGGCTTGAGTGTCCCCCCGCCGGCGGCCAGCGCCACCGCCGCTTCCGCCCGCAATTGCCGCAGCAGCGATTCCACCTCCGCGCGTTCCGCTGCCCCCAGGCCATGCACCGAGCGCAGCCGCGCTTCCAGCTCGGCAATGGTTTGTTCGATCATCCCCGTGATTCTAGGGGCCGCCGCCCGCCTTGTAAACCGCCGACACTTCGAAGCAATCCTTGATTGTCCGTTCAAGCCACTTCGGGCGAAGCGACGCGAATCTCCATAACCGGATGTCCGACACGTTCTACAGGTTCATTCGGTCGAACTGAAATGTCCTCCCAGCCATGCGAAATTCGATGGCAGAAACCTTGAAGGCAGAGGATGATGGGGCGGGGATAATGCCGGAGCGGTATGATCGAACGACTCGTCGTCCAAAATTTTAAGAGTTTTCGGAAGGCTGAACTGGATTTCGGTCGGTTCAATATTTTGCTTGGATCGAACGGCAGCGGTAAGTCTAATCTTATCGACGCGTTGAAGGTCCTGTGGGGACTCGGATCGGGCATAGAACTCAAGCCGCTGTTCGCCGGAACCGGAGTTTCGGTTGGAGGCAACCCGTGGCCCGGGATTCGAGGTGGACTCGGCTATGCGCTCTATCAAGGCACCGATGCCAGTCAAGAACCATGCCGCTTGGCGGTACGGATCCGGGCCGAAAACATTGGGAACCGAACACCCGGCGCATTCCGGCAGGGAATGATCGAGTATGAGGTCGGCTTTGACAGCCAAGGGGACGTCACTTCTGAAAAACTGGTCGCCAATAACAGGAAAGCCTTCGAGTTTTCAGGGTTGCAGGCAAACTTTTACCTGCCGAATGGCGACGTCGTTCCGATGTCGCCAAACCCCTCGTTCGGTTCGCAACTCGTTCTTGGGATGCGAATGGGAGTTGCCGGAGAGAACCACCAATACCGGGAAGAAATGCTCGGCATTCTGGCGGCCTGGCAGGAAAACATCACGAGGACGCAATTCTTGGAATTGGAAGGGCGCGTCTTGCGAGATTACGGCAAAGCGGACGGGCCGAAGCGCCTTGGTCCTGCCGGTGAAGATTTCTCGGCGGTCGTTGCCGGAATTTGCGAGGATCCCGACGAAAAGGAAGCCTATCTCAAGTGGTTGCAGGAATTACGACCGGGGGAGGTGGAGGACGTAATCGTAAAGCGGGGAGCTGTTCAGGATCCACTGCTGTTCTTGCGAGAGCGAGGCCTCGAATGGCCGGCCACGGTTTTGTCTGACGGCACCCTCCGGTTCGCGGCGATGTGTGCGGCTTTTTTCCAGAAGAATGTGCCCGCCTTGATCAGCTTCGAGGAAATCGAAAACGGCATCCATGCGAGCGGCCTGCGAGTGCTGATGGAAATGCTGGCGGGGCTCGCGGAAGCTCGAAAGACCCAAATTATCGCCACCACCCATTCGCCGACCGCCGTCAACTGGCTCACCCAGGAGCAACTGCGAACCACCTTTTTATTCGCGCGGCAACAGACCACCGGCGAGAGCAGAGTTTCTCCTCTCACGGAAGTGCCTCATTTTGGAGCGGCGACCACGAATTATCCCGCAGGGGATTTGCTTATCGAGAGGTGGCTGGAAGCCGAGGCCTCATGAGCTACAGCGTGCTCGTCATACCCGAGGACCCCACCTTGAATGGTTACATCCTGCGTCCTTTGGTCGAGCGCATTTTCGAAGAACAAGGAAAACCCAACGCGAGCATCAAGGTGGCGACGCAGCCGAGGGCGCAAGGCTACGATCAGGCCAAGAAGTTGATCGAAGGCGAGTTCGTCGATCGATACAGGCATTACAAATTGTGGCTGTTTTTCCCGGATGCAGATCGAGCGGCCGGCCTTCTGGAGTTGGAAGTCCGCATGAAGGACAGAGGCGTGCATCTGATATGTTGCGCCCCGCAGCCGGAATTGGAGGCCTGGTTGTTGGCGGGACATCTCGACAAGCTGCCGGCCCGATGGCCTGATGTTCGGAACAGCAAGCGGCTGAAAGAAGATTTCTTCTCACGCTTTATGGCAGAACATGGCAACCCGGATCAGCCCGGCGGCGGAAGGGAACGATTGATGCGAGCTGCCTTGGCAAATTTCGAAGGGCTGAAGAACCGGTGCGAGGAAATTCAAAATCTTCAAAAGCGCATCGCGGAGGCTTTAGCAAGGTGAGAAGAATCGAGCTGCCGAACAAACTGTTCGACGAACTCTGGGTGCAGATCAAATCGCGCTGATGGATGCAGCGATGGATGCAAGAGCCCCGTCTCCGAACTAAATCCCCCCCGTGAACACTTGCTTGAACGCCCCCAGCGAACTCCGCCACCAGTCGTGCGCCGCGGGCGGCAGGAAAAGCCACACCGTCGCCGCCACCGCGATGTACGGCCCGTAGGGAATCCGGCTCGACCACTCCCGCCGCCGGGCCACGATGGCCGTCACCCCCACCAGCGAGCCCAGGCACGCGCTCGCCAGAAAGGCGAACGCCGCCCCCTGCCATCCCAGGAACGCCCCGATCGCGCCCATGAATTTCACGTCGCCGAAGCCCATCGCCTCCCGCGGCAATACCAGGTCGCGCGCCACCGCTTCCATGTGCGGCACCGTCTCCGGCTGGAACGTTTCGTCCCCCACCGTCAGCCGCTCGGGCGTCAACCGCACCAGCGTGTTAAAATAACAGCGATCCGGCAGTTCGAGCTGCAGCGCCACGAATTGCACCACATCGCTCTTCCGGTAGAAGATATCTTGGTACTGCACTTCCTTGTCCGGCAGTTGCAGCGAATTCTCCGTAAACACCACCTTGCTTTCCGGCGGCAGGTTTACCCGCTCCTGGCCGAAAGCCAGCTTCCCCGCCCGCAGCACCAGGTAGACGAACCCCGCTCCCACTGCCAGCCCGATCGCGCTCGCCCGCATCGCCTCCCCCCGGTTCACCGTGTCGTGCAACATCGGCACCAGCGCCGAGCAGACCAGCCCCGCGAACATCCCCCCGATCGTGATCTCGTCCGGAATGATCAAATGCTCGATATCGATGAAGGTCGCCACGATGAACCCCGCCACGATCAATGCCGCCACCAGCGCCAGCCCCGCCGAGCGATTTCCGAAATTCAGCCAGCAACCGAGAAACGCCAGCCCCGTCAGCAGCTCCACCAGGAAATACCGCACCGAGATCGGCTCCTTGCAATTCGCGCATTTCCCCCGCAGCACCACCCAGGTGATCAGCGGCATGTTCAGAAACCACGGGATCGCATACTCGCAATGCGGGCAGCGCGAGCGCGGCCGCACGATGCTCAACCCCAGCGGCATCCGGTGGATGCACACATTCAGCAGGCTCCCCACCATGCTCCCCAGCACGAAAAACACCACCGACCAAAAATGGAACGGCACGCTCGCCCAGGTGTTTCGGTTGAAAATCGTCTCCAGATCTGCCATTAAAATTGCCCGTCCTATTAGGATTTCCCGTAAATGTGCTGCCGCAGCGCCGCCCGCATCGCCTCCACCGGCGCCGGCCGGCCCGTCCATAGCTCCAGCGCTTTTGCCCCCTGGAAAAGCAGCATCCCCAGGCCGTTCGCCGTTTTGCATCCGGCCCGGCCCGCCTCCTCCAGGAATCGTGTTTTCGCGGGGCGATAAACCATGTCGTAGACCGCCGCCGCGCGCGCGAACGGAAATCGCGCCGTATCCATCGGCAGCGCATCCTCCGCCCTTAACCCCAGCGACGTCGCGTTCAAAATCAAATCCACTTTCCCCTCCGGGTATTCCAGCCCCGTCCGCGTCCCGGGATATCGAACACCGATCTCCCCCGCCAGTTCCGCCGCCTTCTCTCGCGTCCGGTTGATCAGGCTCAATTCCGCCACCCCCGCGCTCGCCAGTCTCAAGCCCGCCGTCCGCCCCGCGCCCCCAGCCCCCAGCAGCACCACCTTCGTCCCCGCTAGCGTCAGCCCCAAATCCTCCTGGATCGATCGCATGATCGCGTCCGCGTCCGTGTTAAACCCGCGCGATCGCACCGCCGTCACTCCCTCGGCATCGCAATCCCCCATCCGCCGCCACGCTCCGTCCGTTCCCTGGCCTTCGAAGACCACCGTGTTCACCGCCCCCCAGTGCTTCGCCTCCGGCTCGATCTCGTCCAGGCACTCCAGCGCGTGCAGCTTGTGCGGCACCGTCAGGTTCAGCCCCACGAACTTCATCGCCGCCGCTCCCGCGATCGCTTCCCGCAACCGCTCCACCGCCACGTCGCACGCCACGTACCGCCAGTTCAGCCCCAGCGCCTCCAGCGCGGCATTATGCATCGCCGGCGAAGCCGAATGCTTCACCGGATGCCCATACACCGCGCAAAGCCGCGTGCTCGCATCGATCGATCGCGCCGTGGAACTCATCTCCGGGCCGCGAACATACGGACGCCCCGCCCCAGAGCAACCCGGAAATCTCCCCAACGCCTTCCCGGCCGGTCCACTGAACCGCATTCACGCAGTGGTGCTGCCCTTCATTCGCGTCTCGGCGCAGCCTCGAGGAATTCGCCGCGTCATTCTCGGCCTGAATCAAACGAGGTTGAACAAGCGCGTCATCGCTGCTTTCACTCCTGCAAACTCGCTTGGTGTCAGATTCCCCAGCCGTACTTCGAATCGCACGAGAGGAATCGGCTGCACCTGTTGCAAGTGGAAGGCGCCTGGCTTTAAAAATGGCTTGGGAATGTTCAACTCCCAGCGGTTGCCTCGGACCGCCGTCGTGTGCGGGATCGCCACCAGCAGCGCCAGTTCGTCTTCTTTCGGATAGTCGCTCAGGATCAGCACGGGCCGGACCTTGGCCACGATGCCCAGATCCACCCGCCAGATCTCTCCCGGCCAGGTTCGGCTCACGGCGTTTTCGCTTCCAGCGCGTCCAGCATTTGGAAACGTTCCTGGGCCAGCCGGTCGCACTCGGCCAGCGTGTCCGCTTCCTGCTCCATTTCAAGAATCAAGCGCACCACTTCCCGCCTCTCCGCGTGCGAGAGTTTCGGCAGCTCCGCCATGATCTCCAGCTTGCTCATGGTCAGACACTACCGTAGCCTGCCCGCCTGACAATCCGCTTTCAAGGGTATCGCCTGCCACCGCGCCGTGCTTGAAACGACGAAATGAAAGCCGCCGACCGATATCTCAAATTCGTGCGTTGGGGGGAAGACGATAGCCTCTACGTCGGCTACTGCCCCGATCTGTTTCCCCGGGGCGGAGTCTGCCATGCCGACACCGAAGAGGCAGCCTACGCCGAACTCTGCGCCTTGGTCCGCGCCGAAGTGGAACAACTATCCGCCTCCGGCCAAACCCTTCCCGGCGCCGCCCGCGCCATGCGCGAAGCCATCCCGGCCTGAGCGAACGGCCCCGGGCCACCCGCGCTCGATTACCCTCCGGCCCATCCGCGACGGCGTCTGGACGCTCATTCAAGCCGCCAAATAGAGCCATTAGGCCCTATTTACAATTCCACATTTTCCCACCGGCAATCCCGCCGGCCATCCCGCGCCATCCCATCGAAAACCCCCGTAATCCCGCCAATCCCACTTCGAAAGTACCCTCTGTCCCACCCTCTCACCGTCCCACCCAGTTGAGGCTTGGATGCCGCGCCCGCCTGGCGCATACTCGCCGCTCATGAGTAATCGGAACAAAGGGGGGGTGGCCGGCCCGGTCTCGGTCGTCACCGGAGCTGCCGGCTTTCTGGGGTCGCACCTGACGGACTATCTCCTCGCCCGCGGCCATGCCGTCATCGGGCTCGACAACTTCGTCACCGGCACCGTCGATAACATCGCCCACCTCCAGGGCCAGCCCCGCTTCAAGTTCATCCGGCAGGATGTCACTGAGTTCCTCTTCCTCGCCGGCCCGGTCGACTACGTCTGGCATTTTGCCTCCCCCGCCAGCCCCATCGATTACCTCCAGATTCCCATTAAGACCCTCAAGGTCGGTTCCCTCGGCACCCACAAAGCGCTTGGCCTGGCCCGCGCCAAGGGAGCCCGGTTCCTCCTCGCCTCCACCTCCGAAGTCTATGGCGACCCCGCCGTCCACCCCCAGCCCGAGGAGTACTGGGGCCACGTCAACCCCATCGGCCCCCGCAGTTGCTACGACGAAGCCAAGCGCTTCGCCGAAGCCCTCACCATGGCCTACCAGCGGGAACACAATCTCGAAACCCGCATCGTCCGCATCTTCAATACCTACGGCCCCCGCATGCGCTTGAACGATGGTCGCGTGGTCCCCGCCTTCATCGGCCAGGCT
>CAYZKY010000126.1:0-18587 GCA_964478815.1 uncultured Verrucomicrobiota bacterium | reverse complement strand
TGATGGTGAGCGAGCCGCCTTCCTCGATGTTGCGGGCGGCGCCGAAGAAGCGCTTCGGCTTGTGCAGGGCATTGGCGTCGACACCGCCGGAAAGAATCTTGCCCGAGTGGGGCTGGATGGTGTTGTAGGCGCGGGCGAGGCGGGTGATCGAGTCGAGCAGGATGACGACATCCTTTTTGTGTTCGACCATGCGCTTGGCCTTCTCGATCACCATCTCGGCGACCTGGACATGGCGCTCGGGCGGTTCATCGAAGGTCGAGCTGATGACTTCGGCGGGTTTGCAGCTCCGCTCCATGTCGGTGACTTCCTCGGGCCGTTCGTCGATGAGCAGAATGAAGAGGTAAGCCCCCGGGTCATTCTTGAGAATGGCGTTGGCCAGCTTCTGCATGAGCACGGTTTTGCCCGTGCGGGGCGGAGCGACGATCAGGCCGCGGGTGCCCTTGCCGATGGGGCAGACCAAGTCGAGCACGCGGGTGGACAATTCGTCCGGGTTGGTCTCGAGCAGAAAACGGCGGTTCGGAAAGAGGGGCGTGAGATTGTCGAAGTGGGTCTTTTCCTTCGCTTTTTCCGGGTCTTCGCTCGCGACGCTCTCGACTTTGAGGAGGGCGAAGAAGCGTTCCTTTTCCTTCGGCGGGCGGATCTGGCCGGCGATCAGGTCGCCGGTCTGGAGATCGAAGCGGCGGATTTGCGAGGGGGAGACGTAGATGTCTTCCGGGCAAGGGAGATAATTAAAGGCTTGGGAGCGGAGAAAGCCGAAGCCCTCGGGCAGGATTTCGAGCACGCCTTCCGAGAAGAGGATGCCGTTGCGCTGCGAGTTCTTCTGGAGGATGTGGAAAATGATCTCGTGCTTCTTCATCGTGCCCACGTTCTCCACCTGGAGTTCGCGGGCTTTGGCGGTCAGTTCCGCCATGGAGAGCGCCTGAAGATGCGTGATCTGGATGGTCTGCGGCGGCTCGGTCGAAGGGGGAGGCTGAGGCGGGCGCTGGCCGTTGCCGGATGCGCCATTCCCCTGGCGGCCATTCTCGCGCGGAGCGCCGCCTCCGCTGCGATTTTGATTCTGGGGGCGTTGCTGGTGCGGCCCGCGCGGTTGTTCGTGGCGTTTTTGGTGGGGCTGTCCTCCTCCCTTCGGCTGGGCGGGCGGCGTGGGGCGTTCCGGGCGCGGGGCGGCAGCGGCGGGAGCCGGAGGCTCGGGCGCGGCCGGCACGGAAGATTCGGCAGCGGGGGCCACAGTTTCAGCAGGGGCAGAAGGTTGCTCGACCGGCACGGCTGCGGGTGCGGCCGCTTCGGGGGCCGGGGCTTCGGCGCCGGGCGGGCTGGCCTCCAGGCCGGGGAGGCTCTGCTCATCCGGCTTGCGACCGCGGGGCTTGGCCCCGGGGGCTTTCTTGGTCGATGGCGGTCTCGGCATAATTCAATGGAAAATGCGGTGCGTGTAACGTCGGGTATTTTTGGGGGTTTTATCCCTGGAGAGCGTGGCTCGGCACGTCCCCGACTGGCAACGGTTTCTACACCAGGTTCAAACTGCGGAGATCAATACGGCAAGGGGAATCTGGCGGTTAACTCGCGCACACGGTGGCGCACCTCGGCGGCAGCGTCAAGGTTTTTTATGTCCAGCAGCACTTCGCTAATCATGTCGGCGATGGCGGCCATCTCGGGCTCTTTCATGCCGCGGGTAGTGACCGCCGGCGTGCCGATGCGGACGCCGCTGCCTTGAAACGGCGAGCGGGTTTCGAAAGGAATGGTGTTCTTGTTGACGGTGACGCCCGCTCCGTCGAGGGCGATCTGGCAATCCTTTCCCGTCAAGCCGCGCGCACCGACATCGACGAGCATCAAGTGGTTGTCCGTGCCGCCGCTGACGAGGCGAAAGCCATTCCGGCGCAGGCCATCGGCGAGCGCCTTGGCATTGCGCACGATCTGGCGCTGGTAATCCTTGAAGGCGGGCTGAAGGGCTTCGTGCAGGCAGACCGCCTTGCCGGCGATGACGTGCATGAGAGGCCCGCCCTGGATGCCGGGGAACATTTGGGAATCGATTTCCTTGGCGTACTTCTCGCGGCAAAGGACCAGGCCGCCGCGCGGGCCGCGCAGCGTCTTGTGCGTGGTGGTGGTGACGAAATCCGCGTGCGCCACGGGGCTGGGGTGCTCGCCGGCGGCGACGAGGCCGGCAATGTGAGCGATATCGGCAAGGAGCAACGCACCGACGCTGCGGGCGATGGCGCCCATGCGCTCGAAATCGATGATGCGGGAGTAGGCGCTGGCCCCGACCGTGATCATTTTGGGCCGCTGTTCCTGCGCCACTTTGGCGAGCTGTTCGTAATCGATCTGCTCATCGTCGCGGCGCACGCCGTAGTGGATCACTTCGAACAGGCGGCCGGAGAAATTCGCCTTGTTGCCGTGAGTCAGATGGCCGCCGTGGCTGAGGTCCATCGTCAGAATGCGGTCGCCCTGCTTGAGAAAGGCGAAGTAGACCGCCATGTTCGCGCCGCTGCCGGAGTGCGGCTGGACGTTGGCGTGCTCGGCCCCGAACAGCCGCTTGGCGCGGTCGATGGCCAGTTCCTCGACGGTGTCGACATGCTCGCAGCCGCCATACCAGCGTTTGCCGGGATACCCTTCGGCGTACTTGTTGGTGAGGACGGAGCCCTGCGCTTCGAGGACGGCGGGGCTGGTGAAATTCTCGCTGGCGATCAGTTCGATATTCTCCTCCTGGCGATGCCGTTCGAGATCGATCGCTTCGAACACGGGGGGATCGACAACCCGCAGCCGGAGCTTCGCGGGGGTGCGGGAAGGTTCGAGTTTATTGACGCGCCGCTCGTGGCGGCCGCCTTCGAATTCGAAGTTGAGGAAGGTCTCGACAATCCGCACCGCCATTTCGGGCGTCACGGATTTGCGGCCGAGGCAGAGGATGTTGGCGTTATTGTGCTGGCGGGCCAGGGAGGCGACGTCCTCGTTATGGACGAGGGCGGCGCGGATGCCCGGGAACTTGTTCGCGGCGATGCTCATGCCGATGCCGGTGCCGCAAATAAGAATGCCGAACTGAGCCTGGCCGGCCATGACGAGTTCAGAAACGGGTTGCGCGAAATCCGGATAATCGGCGGAACTCTCGGAGTCCGTGCCCAGATCCTTGAACTTGATGGACTGCTTCTCCAGATAATCGCGGATGCGCTGTTTCAATTCGAAGCCCGCGTGATCGCTGCCGATCGCGAAGGTCACCGCCGGGCCGCCGGCCACACCGCTGTTGCTTTCCGATTGCTCCACAAACTTCAACATCGCCGCTATCCCTTGTTCGATCTGATCCCGCACGCTCAAGTAAACGTCGTAGGACCCCCCGATGGGGTCCGCGATATCCTTTTCGTACGTGTCCAGCGTGTCGTCGAATTCGCGCAGGACAAAGGTCTTCTCCGCCGCCTGGGGGTAGAGGAGGGTGATGGCGTCGACGTGGCCGTGAGTCATGCCGAAGATGTAATCGGCCTGGTGGACGAGCTCGCTGGTGAGCATCCGGCTGCGCTGGCGGGAGATGTCGATGCCGAGTTCGCGCAAGGCCCGCACGGCATGCGCGCTGGGCGGCTGGCCATCGATCGCCCCCACGCCGGCCGAGAAAACGCGAAATTCCCTGCCCTTGACCGCATGACGAAACAACCCCTCAGCCATGGGGCTGCGGCAAACGTTACCCGTGCAGACGAACAAAATGGTCTTCATCGATCGATGACGAACCTGAACTTGGGATTCCCCAGCCTGCTCGTCAACCTCATAAAGTTCGCGGCGCGCGACTGGCGGCTCGCCTGCGGGGGCTGCGCGTCAGGAATCGTCCTGGTGTGTGGAACAAAGTGAGGATTTGCCGCGGACCGGCTAGTTGGGAGGGATGGGGCGGACCCGCCGACGTGGACGGATCCGCCGGGATTCGGGATTACCAGCGGCGGTGGCGGTGATGATGACCGTGGCCGAACGAGAGATGCACCCCGAAACTCACGGGGGGAGGGCCGTAATAACGGGGGCCGGCATAATGAACGACGGGCGCCGCGTAGACCACTGGAGGGGGTTGCACGTAGACCGGTTGCTGAACCACGACGGTGGCGGGCTGGGCCACGACCACCGGTTGAGTCACCGTTGGGGCCATCGGCACGGTCGGGGCATTGGCGATGACAGGCGCGGCGGTGGCCGGCACCGTTTGGTAGACGACCTGCTGGGCGGGGACCGTCTGATAGACGACGGTTTGGGCCGAGATCGTTTGATAGACAACCGGTTGCTGGACCACGACCGTCGCGGGAGTAGCGTAATAGACCGGGGGCGGTTCCAAGGCTTTGGCCAGGATGAAGCCGCCGGTGATGCCCGCCAGAACCTTGCCGGCGGTGGCCCATTCGCGGTCGCCCGCCTGTGCCTGAGGCATGGCCAAGCCGAGCATCGCGACCGCGGTTACTGTCGAAACGACTGTTTTCATATCACTTCAACGGGTTGGACGGTGGGGGCTCCCAGCTATTCAGCGTGCCCGTGATCCGTTCAAGTGTTTGGAATTCAATAAGATAGGCATGCTTTGGTTGGTGTGTGATCCGTTTTTCGACACCCGGGTGGAGCACGTCGCAGGCTGAGTCGCGCGGGGCGGCGAAGGGGATGGCGGCTCGCCGGCTCGAAGGCGAGGGGTGGGTTTTTTGGGGGCAGGAAGGGGCATTGCGGGGCTTTTTGAGGGTTTTTGGGGGCAGGGAGGGGCGGATGAGGGCGAGGACGGGCACTGGGGAAAGTTGGCAAAAAGTAGACTGCGGTGGAAGGACCTGAGCGGGCTGATATTGGGGGGCGGATGGGGGCATTTGGCTGCAGGAAGTCCTATTTACGGGGGTTTGGTGAGGGTGCCTGGGGGCAAGAAAGGGGACGGAGGCGTTCGCCGGAAGGGACGGCGCAAGGGCGCGAGGGAGTGGGAACTCCCCGAGGCAGGGTCCTCCGGGGACGGGCCGGAGCAGGAGGCACGGCGGGCCGGGCCGGCTGCAACTTTTCGGACTCGAGCGGTGTTTCAACCGCATGCCAAGCGGCCGCAAGCGATTAGCAGTTCATCCCCTCATGGCCAGGTTTCGAGACTTTCGTTCGGTGGGTCTCCTTCGGGCCGGCCGGATCGCGTTGGTTTTAATCGTCCAGATCGCCGCCGCGCGCGCGGACGACTCGACGCTTCGTCAACGCATCCCGGAGTGGCTCAGGGATTACCATGTGCCCGCGGTTGGAATTGCCGTGATACGGGACAATGAGGTCGCCTGGGCCGACGTGTTTGGCGAACGGGAGCGCGGCCAGCCCGCCCAGCGCGACACGGTATTCAACGTGGCCTCACTCACCAAGCCGGTCTTTGCCATGATGGCCATGCAACTGGTGGCGCGCGGGGAATTGGGTCTCGATAATTCGCTCTCGCCCTATTGGATCGATCCTGATGTCGCGAGCGACGCGCGGCATCGTCTCCTGACCCCCCGGATTGTCCTCAGTCATCGCACCGGTTTTCCGAATTGGCGGCGGGACACGAAGCTCGCGTTTGTTTTCGATCCGGGAAGCCGCTTCGGTTATTCCGGGGAAGGGTTCGAGTATCTCAAAACCGCCATTGAACGAAAGACGGGCCGGACGATGCCAGAACTCGTGCGCGAGCTGGTCTTCAGGCCCGCCGGCATGGACGCCACATCGTTTATCTGGAAAACCGGAATGGAGCAGCGATTTGCCGCCGGCCATGACCGGCAAGGCCGTCCGGTCGCCGATCCGAAACGAACCGATCCGAGCGCGGCCGACGATCTCCTGACCACGATCGACGACTACGCGCGCTTCGCGGCGTGGCTGCTGCGCGGCGCGGGCCTGCCGGCTTCTCTGCTGCGCGATCTGCAAACCGCGCAATTCGGCGAATCGTCGAGTCTGAAGTTCGGGCTGGGCTGGCAGATCGTCGAAGCAGACGAACTGGTTTTGACCCACGGTGGCAGCGATCAAGGGGTCCGCACGGAGACGATCCTTTTGCCAACCCGCCGGGCCGGCGTGGTTATTCTTACAAATAGCGATCAAAGCGACCCGCTCATCCGGCGCCTCATCGCCGAAACGCTTGGACCGTCGCTCGACCAGGCCTTTGGCCTCGCCGCCTGGCGGATGCTGGAACTTTTGCCGGAGTCCGAGTTGAGTGCCGGCGTGGCCCGGTTGCCCGACACACCGGGACTCGTGGACAAAGTTCTGCAAAGTGTCGACGCCAGGTTCTTGAGCAAGTCGGCGCTGGCTGATTCGGAAAAGCGATCGGCCCGAGAGGCGTTCGCGGAATATGTTCGCGGACTTGTGGCGGGCCGTGTCGATAAGCAAACCGTTCCGCGAGTGCTGGCCCCCGTTTTCCGCAAGACGACGGATGGCTGGGCTCTGAATCGCGACCTGAGCCCCGCGGCCATTCAGCAAGTAATCGACGCCGCCCGATCGGCCATCGGCCGTGGGGCGCCGTCCCGGCCTTCGCCATGATCCCTTTCTCAATCAATCCGCATACCCTTGAGGAAGGCTCTGGTGCCAATCCCAGGCCGTCGCGGCGATCTCCTCGATCTTTGAAACGGAGGAACGGGACTTTTGATTCAACCTCTTCGAGGCAGGGAATTTGTTGGGGGGCGACCTGGGGTAGTTCCCTGTTCCTTTTCGACCTGCTTACCGCCCATGATCAGACAAAAATTGGCGTTGATTATCAACGGTTTACAAGACTGATCATGGAAAGCCCCGCAGGACGGGGCAATCCCAGGCTGAAGGATTCAACTCCGTTGGAGTTCGCGGATGGGGTGAGCGTGAGCGGCCGGTAAAGAATCAGCCGAGGGAGAGGCCGTGGGCTTGGGCGAGGGCGGCGATTTTGGCGCGGGCGTGGGCGGGGGTGCCGCCCATTTGGGTGAGGAGGGCGAGGCAGCCATTGAACTCCGCGGCGGCATGGCCGCAGCGTGGCTTGCCGGGAAGGCCGCTCCGTGCTATGCAACAGGCATGAGCATCAAGCACGAGGTCGTGGTGAGCGCCACGGTCGCCCGGCTGATCGAATCCCAGATCGCTTCCGGGCGCTACACCGATTTCTCAGCGGCGATGCAGGACGCGGCATGGAACTACTTTGCGGGCAGTCCATCGCCATTTCAGGAGTACAAGGTCACCGCGCCGGAGGTGGAGCGCTCGGCCCGGGCTGACCGCGCCCGCGTGGCCCAGTTGCGAGCCAAAGGCGCGCTCAAGCCCTGGGCATGATTTACCGCCTGCCGTCGTTCGACCGGGCTTTCCAGCGCCTCACCGCCCCGCAACAAGCCGAAGTCCGATCCGCCGTGGAACAGATTCCGCAAGCGTTCGGTCATCCTCATCGCCACGCCGGCCTTGGCCTGCGCCCGTTCGGCCCGTACTTCGAGTGCCGGGTCGGGCGCGCCCTGCGCGTGCTGTTTCTGGCCGAGCAGGCGGACTTCATCCTCGCCACCGTGGGCAACCACAATCAGGTCCGGGCCTACTTGAAAAATAATCGCTGAACTGGTTCAGCCGAGGGAGACGCCGTGGGATTGGGCGAGGGTGGTGATTTTGGCTTGAGCTTGGGCGGGGGTGTTGCCCATTTGGGTGAGGAGGACGAAGTAGTTGACGAAGGCGGCGTTCAGATGCGGATGCGAGTGGCCGGTGGCGCGGGTGAACTTTAGGAAGATTTCCACGTGCCGCCACATCAAGGGCTCGGCCTCCCCCAGCCGGTTCGTCGCCTGCAACAACTGCGCCAGGTTGTTGAGGTCTCTGGCCACGTTGGGATGCTCCGGCCCGAAGCTCTGCTCGTCGATGGCGAGAGCGCGGACGAAGAGGGGTTCGGCCTCGGAGAGGCGGTTGGTGTCCTGCAACAACGCCGCGAGGTTGTTGAGGCGGATGGCGACTTTGGGATGGTTGGGGCCGAAGCTCTGCTCGTCGATGGCGAGGGCGCGGCGGAAGAGGGGTTCGGCCTCGGCGAGACGGTCGGTGTCATGCAACAACGTCGCAAGGTTGTTGAGAGCCGTGGCCACGTTCGGATGATGCTCGCCGAAGCTCCGCTCGTCGATGGCGAGGGCGCGGCGGAAGAGGGGTTCGGCGTCGGGGAGGCGGTTGGTGTCCTTCAACAACGTCGCGAGGTTGTTGAGGCCTCTGGCGACGTTGGGATGGTTAGGGCCGAAGCTGAGTTCGTCGATGGCGAGGGCGCGGCGGAAGAGGGGTTCGGCCTCGGCGAGACGATTGGTGTCATGCAACAACCGCGCGAAGTTGTTGAGGGCCGTGGCCACGTTCGGGTGATGCTCGCCGAAGCTCTGCTCGAAGATGGAAACCACCCGGCGGAAGAGGGGTTCGGCCTCGGCAAGGCGGTTGGTGGCCTTTAACAACCCCGCGAGATTGTTGAGGCCCATGGCGACGTGGGAATGGTTCAGTCCCAAGCTCTGCTCGAAGATGGCGAGAGCGCGGCGCATGAGAGGCTCGGCCTCGGCGAGACGGTTGGTGTCCTGCAACAACCGCGCGAAGTTGTTGAGGCCTCTGGCGACGTTGGGATGGTTGGGGCCGAAGCTGAGTTCGTCGATGGCGAGGGCGCGGCGCATGAGAGGCTCGGCCTCGGCGAGGCGGTTGGTGGCCTTTAACAACTGCGCGAAGTTGCTGAGGCCGGTGGCGACGTTGGGATGGTTGGGGCCGAAGCTGAGTTCGTCGATGGCGAGGGCGCGGCGGAAGAGGGGTTCGGCCTCGGTGTGGAGTGCTTTGACTTGGAGGAGCAATGCCAACTGATTCATCAGCCGGGCGGTGGGCTCGGGGAGGCTTTGGGCGTCGGCGAGGGCGAGGAGATGAGCGAGGTGGGGCCGCAGCGGATTCCACACCGGCCAGGTGCGGACGTCGGCCGGGTCGGCTGGGGCAACGGCGTCCAGCAACTCCAGCGCAACGGAGATCTGTTTCTTGATCTCGCCCGGCGGGGTCTGGCTGCGGGTGATCTCTTGCAGGACGCGGTGCATTTGGACAGAACCGCGATCCTCACTCCCAAATCGAAGCAGGCTGTAATTGGCCAGGGCCGCGAGTTGCTCCTTGCCTACCTGCGCGGCGGCAGTCTCCGGCTCGAAGACGAAGCGAGGGATCGGCTCCGGGGCGAACCAGGCGAGAATATTGAGCGCCTGCCGCGCCGAGGGCTCGAGCCGGGCGGCGGTCGTTTGCCAGGTGACGGCGAGGCTGCGGGGATATTTCATCAGGCGCTCGTCGTACCAATCCTGAACATTGGGATTGTGGGCTCGCCACTCGGCCAGGTATTCCCGGATCGAACAGCGTTGCTCCTGGATGTAGGCGGCGGCTTGCTCCAGCCCCAAGGCGAGGCCATCCAGCTCGCGCGCGAGTTCGGCGGCGTCGGCAGGGTCGGTGGGGAGTTGGCGGCGGTCGGGCGCGGAGGCTTCGAGCAGAAAGCGGGTGGAGTCCTCCGGGGAGAGGACATCGAGTTCGAGCCGGCGGACGTGGCGGCCCCATTTGGCGATCCGGGTGGTGATGAGGATGTGGCCTTGCCGCAGATGAACGAGGAGGTCTTCGGCAGCTTTGGCGGCGTCATCGCCATCGACGTTATCGAGGATGAGGAACCAGCCGGGGTTCCGTTCGAGCCAGCGGAGGGCGGCGGCGACGCGCGCTTCTTCCTGGGGAGCGGCGTGCTCGGGGAGGTTGAGGACGAAGGGGCCACAGAGGGCGGCGAGATTACGTCGGAGGTTCTCGGGGGAATCGGCGACGACGAAGAGGAGGGCCGAGTAGTCCTTCTCATGCTGCCAGGCGTATTCGACGGCGAGGCGGGTTTTGCCGATGCCGCCGAGGCCGTGGACGGCTTGGGTCTGGACGATGGCGGTGGCGTGCGAGCTTTCGGTGGCCCGGATGAGGCTGGCGCGGAGTTCGGTAAGGAATTTTTCGCGACCCACGAAGAGGGAGCCGAGGGTGGGGTAGGGGAGGTTGTTGGGGCGACGCTCGTGGCGGAGCGGTTTCGAGAGGTCGCGCAGGACGTTGGCGCGGAGTTCGTGGCAGGTGGAGAATGTGCCCCAATCCTTGTTGCTCTGGTGAATGGATTGGATGAAGGCGTTCTGGAGCGCGCTGAGTTCGCCAGGCTGGGTTACCAGATGGGCGGCCAAGTAGTCGGGAGACGCGAAGTAGCGGCGGATGGGGATGGCCGGCTGGCGCCCGGCTGGAACCGGAGGCGAATCGTGAGCAAAGGAGAGGCGTTCGCCGAGGGCGAAGTGGTATTCCCATTGAGTGTAGGAGCGGCGGGGAGAGGTGCGAACTTCCGGTTCGAACCCGTAGGCGTCGCCGATGAGGGCGATGACGAGGTCGCAAGAGGCGATGAAGTTCTGGAGTTTTTCAAGCAGGAAGAAATCGGTGAGCGGGAAGTCTTCCTGAACGGTGACTTTGTAACCGACGGTGCGGAGGGCGGAGGCGAGATCGTCGCGGCACGGACGGAATTGGGAAGAGACGCACGAGAGGAAGATATTAAGCGGCTGGCCGGGTGGAGCGGGCATAGCGGGGTGACGATAGCGTGGGTGGGGAGGTTTGGACAAGGGGGACGACGAAGGAAAAGCAGATCGCAAAATCCCAGATTGCAGATTTGGGGGAGGCTTACCACGGAGATGCGGAGGTACAGAGGGGGAAGGGATTGCGGCATGGGGAAGTTGGAACTCCGTTGGAGTTCGCGGGTGCGGCGGGAGAGGGCGGCTGCTGGAGGCGCGAGGCCGGGCCTTGACAGATTTCTTGGATAAGGAACCATTCGCGGTCAAGCTACGTATGCGTAAGGATTTTGGGCCGGCGACCGCGCAACTTTTTTGCGGGGGCGGTGTTGCAGGCTCGGAAAACCGGACAGACTCGAGAGAAAACGCCAATGATTAAAGTCGACAACCTGACCAAGACGTTCGGCCCGAAGGTCGCGGTCAACGGTATTTCGTTCGCCGTGGAGCGCGGGGAGGTGCTGGGCTTTTTGGGGCCGAACGGCGCGGGGAAATCCACGAGCATGCGGATGATCACGGGGTTCATCCCGCCGACCGCCGGGACGATCACGGTGGGGGGGCACGACATGCTGGAGAATCCGCTGCCGGCGAAGGCGCTGATCGGGTACCTGCCGGAGAATGCGCCCGCGTACTCGGACATGACGGTGTATGGGTTCCTGAATTTTACGGCGGAGTTGCGGGGGTTGCGGGGGGATGAGCGCAAGCGGGCGGTGCATCGCGCGGTGGAGATGTGTTTTCTGGAGGGCGTGATCCATCAGAGCGTGGATACGCTTTCGAAAGGGTTCCGCCACCGGACGTGCTTCGCGCAATCGATCATTCACGATCCGGACATTTTGGTGCTGGACGAGCCGACGGATGGCCTGGATCCGAACCAGAAGCACGAGGTGCGGACGTTGATCCGGCGGATGGGGGAGAAGAAGGCGATCGTTTTTTCGACGCACATTCTGGAGGAAGTAGACGCGGCTTGCACGCGGGCGATTATAATCGACCGGGGGCAGATCGTGGCGAACGGCACGCCGGCGGAGTTGCGCCGGAAGTCGGATGTGTCGGGGGCGGTGCTGGTGCGCCTCGCAGGGGTAGCCGCCGGAGAGGCCCGGGACCGGCTCGCGCAGCTTGGGACAAGCCGGAAGGTCTTGATCGTGAAGGAGGAGCCGAAGTCGGTGACGTTGCGGGTGTATCCGAAGGGGAGCAACCCGGACGGGGAATTGGGCCGCAGCGTGGCGGAGGCCAGCGCGGCGCAACGGTGGACGGTCGAGGAATTGCACACGGAAGAAGGCCGGCTGGACGAGGTCTTCCGCAGCATCACGCTGCCTGAAACGGTTTCATCGCAACAGGATCGGAAATGAACAGGAACAGCGCATTCTCGAATATTTACTGCATTGCCAAGCGGGAGCTTTCGGCGTATTTCGCCTCGCCGGTGGCGTATGTCTTCATCGTGATTTTTCTCCTGCTGGCGGGATTTTTCACGTTCATGGCCGGCGGCTTTTTCGAGCGGAACCAGGCGAATCTCTCGTCGTTTTTCCTCTGGCATCCGTGGCTTTATCTGTTCCTGGTGCCGTCGGTCGGGATGCGGCTATGGTCGGAGGAGCGGCGAATGGGGACGATGGAGCTGCTCTTGACGATGCCGATCACGGCCTGGCAGGCGATCGTGGGCAAGTTCGTGGCCTCGTGGGCGTTTCTGGCGCTGGCGTTGTTCTGCACCTTCCCGGTGTGGATGACGGTGAATTACTTGGGCGAGCCGGATAACGGGGTGATCTTCACGGCGTATATCGGGAGTTTCCTGCTGGCGGGCTGTTATCTGGCCATTAGCTGCATGACTTCGGCGCTGACGCGGAATCAGGTGGTGAGCTTTATTCTGTCCGTGGTGGTGTGCCTGTTTCTGATTCTGGCCGGTTGGCCGCCGGTGACGCGGCTGCTGGATGCCTTCACGGAAAGCCCGACGCTGGTCGAGGCGGTGGCGGCCTTCAGCGTCATGACCCATTTCGACGGATTCCAGAAGGGCGTGATCGATTCGCGCGACGCGGTGTTCTTTCTGGCGTCGATGATCTTCTGTCTGTTCACAACCAGCGTCATCATCCGCAGCCATCGGGCCGGATAACCGAGGAGTATCACATGGTGGGACGATCTAAAAATCTCGAAAACTTCCTGTTCTCCGTGGGCGGCGTGGGCGCCATGTTCGCGCTCCTGGCGGGGATCTATATCATTTCGCACCTTGCCGCCGTGCGGGTGGATAATACGGAGGAGGGGATGTTCACCCTCTCGGACGGGACGAAGGCGATCCTGAAAAAGCTGGATACGCCGGTGCAGATTCGCTTTTACGCCACGCAGAGCAAGGACATGCCGGTGGACCTGAAGACCTACGCGCAACGGGTCGAGGACTTGCTCAACGAGTACAAAAAGCATGGCGGGAACAAGATTCAGATCAAGAAGTTCGATCCGCAGCCGGATTCGGATGCGGAAGATTCGGCCAATCTGGACGGGGTGGAGGGGCAGCAAGCCGGGTTCGACAAAATATATATGGGCCTGTCGGTGAGTTTGCTCGATTCGAAACGGGCCATTCCGTTTCTCGATCCGCGCCGCGACCGGTTGGTGGAGTACGACATCACGCGCGAAATCGCCAACGTCATGACGTCCGAGAAGCCGGTGGTGGGGGTCATCAGTTCGCTGCCGGTTTTCGGCATGATGAATCCGATGATGGCGAGGATGGGCGGGGGCGGGCAGGAGCCGTGGGTGTTCGTCTCCGAACTGAAGCGCGACTTCACGGTGAAGGAGATTCAGACGACTGCGGAAACGATCGATGCCGATGTCAAAATCCTGCTGGTGTTGCATCCGAAAAACCTTGCGGACAAAACGCTCTACGCGATCGACCAGTTTCTGATGCGGGGCGGCAAGATGATGGTGTGCCTCGATCCGATGTCGATCATCGACAGCCGCAATTCTCCGCAGAACAATCCGCTGCAGGGGGCGATGAACTCGGGTTCGAGCCTGGACAAGCTCACAAAGGCCTGGGGCATCGAGTACGATGCCGGCAAAGTCCTCGCCGACCTGGCTTACACCACGAAAATCAATCGCGGCAACCGGCCGGAGGACGCGCCGGCGGTGCTCTCGCTGACCGCGCAGGCCGTCAATACCAACGACGTGGCGACCAGCCAATTGGATAACCTATTGCTGCCGTTCGCGGGCGCTTTCACCGGCACGCCGGCGGAAGGGCTCAAGCAGACGATCTTGGTCCACAGCTCGCCGAAGTCGCAGCTTGTCGAGAAATTCATGGCGGAGTTTTCCAGCGACCAGGTGATGAAAGATTTCAACGCTTCCGGCAAGGAACATGCCTTGGCGCTGCGGCTCAACGGCAAGTTCAAGACGGCCTTCCCGGATGGCAAACCGCAGGATGCCGCCCCGGCGGACGACGCGCCCAAGGCCCCCGAGGCCCCGGCCGGCGAATCGCTCAAGGAGTCCTCCGAGACGACCGTGGTCCTGGTGGCCGATACCGATTTTCTGTACGACCAGTTCGCCGCCCAGGTGCAGAATTTCATGGGCCAGCGCATCATTTTCCCGGTCAACGGCAATTTGAATTTGCTGCAAAACATCATTGAGCAAACGGCGGGCGATGAAAACCTGATCGCCGTGCGCAGCCGCGCGACGATGAACCGGCCCTTCACGAAAGTGCGGGACATGCAGGTGGCGGCGGAAGACCGGTATCGCAGCAAGATTCGCGACCTGGAAAAGAATTTGCAGGAAACGCAGACCCGCGTGAGCGAGTTGCAGAAGGCCAAGGAAGGGCAGCAACGCTTCATCCTTTCCCCCGAGCAACAAGCCGAGCTGGCGAAATTCCAGCAGAAGCAGGCCGAGGCGCGCAAGGAGCTGAAGGAAGTTCGCAAGGATTTGCGCCGCGAGATCGATTCACTGGAAAATCGGCTCAAATGGCTGAACATCGCGGGGATGCCGCTGCTGGTCACGGCGGCCGGCATTTCGCTCGCACTCGTTAAACGCAAGAAAACGGCGGCCCGATGAAAAAGAATCAACTGCTCATCCTGATCGTGTTGGGCCTCCTGGTCGGAGGCTTGGCGGTCAGCATGTACAACAAGCGGAAACAGACCTTTACCGCGTCTGGAAACGCCAGCGGGCAGAAGGTGATCGAGAACTTCCCGCTCAACGACGTCGCCCAGATCCACCTGAAGCAGAAGGACGCCTCCGTGACGCTGGAGCGTTCCGGCGAGACCTGGGCCGTCAAGGAACGCTGGGGCTATCCGGCGAATTTCACCGAGATCAGCGAGTTTCTGCGGAAAATGTGGGAACTCAAACCGGTGCAAGATGTCGAAGCCGGCCCCTCCCAATATGGGCGGCTGGAGCTGAACGCGGGCGAAGGGAGTTCCACCAATTCCGGCACCTTCGTCGAGTTCAAGGATGCCAAGGGCGCGGCGATCAAATCGGTCGTGCTCGGCAAGAAGCACATGAAGGAATCCGCGGGCGGCCCGATGGCTGGCATGGGCGGCGGCGGCGAATATCCGGTGGGCCGATATCTCCTGGTGCCGGGCAATCCCGCCAAGGTCTGGCTGGTCAATGAAACATTTTCGAACATCGAGCCGAAGGCCGATCAGTGGATCTCCAAGGATTTTATCAAGGTCGAGAAGGTGAAGTCGGTGGCGGTGGACCGCCCCGGCGAAACCAACGATTGGTCGGTGGCGCGTGAGACCGAGAGCGGGGAATGGAAAATGGCGTCTCTGGGGGAGAATGAGAAGTTCGACAATGCGAAGGCTTCCGGCCTGAACTACGCGTTGTCCTCGCCCAGTTTCGACGACATCGCCGCGCCCGAACTGACCCCGGAACAAACCGGGTTGAAGGAACCGACCATCGCGAAACTCGAAACTTTCGAGGGCTTCGTCTATACGATCCAGATCGGGGGCCAGACCAATTCGGAAAATTTTTACGTGCAGGCGAAGGTCGACGGCAACTTCCCGGCCGCCCGCACTCCCGCCGCGGACGAGAAAGCGGAGGACAAGGAGAAGCTCGACAAGGAGTTCAAGGAAAAGACGGAGAAGCTGCAGCAGAAACTCAAGACCGAGCAAAGCTACGGCAAGTGGACGTATCGGGTCAGCAAATGGACCGTCGATTCGCTCCTCAAGGATCGCAAGGATTTCCTCGCCGAAGCCAAGCCGGAGGAGGTCGCCACCCCGAAGCCCGCGGACGGCGCTGTCCCGCCGGTGGAAATCGTCCCGCCCGAGCTTCGCAACACCCAGGTGCCGCCGATCCCCTGATCGCCGCGATGATCGCTGGAGAGTCTGCCGCCCCGGGAGTTCCTTTCCGGAGGGCATCTCGCCGAACCCCTGCTCGAATCGTGATTTTCCCGCGCATTTTGGGATTTCCCGCTTGCGTTTTCGGTCTTACGGGGAATGATGTCCGGCTTTATGAATCCTGAGACGGAACAGCCGGCGAAAGCCCAGCCGACGCGCGAAGCCGATATTTACGACGCGCTCGCCTGGCTTGACGTCAATAAGAAGCGGTTGATCGCCGGCGCGCTCGTGTTGGTCGTCGTCGGCTTCGGCTGGGCGACGATGCGGCACATGGGCGAGCGGCACGAACTCGAGGCCAGCTCGGCCTTGCTGGCGCTCAAGCCCACGCTCGCTCCCGCCACCAACGCGCCCCCGCCCCAGGCCTCGGCGTTTACGAAAGTCGCGGAGGATTTCAAAGGCACGGCGGCCGCGGAGCGCGCGCTGCTCCTGGCGGCCAACACCCTCTTCGTCGAGGGCAAGTACTCCGAGGCCGAGGCGCAGTTCAACCGATTTTTTACCGAGCACTCCGGCAGCGCCTGGGCGGCGGACGCAGCCTTCGGCAAGGCGGCCTCCCTCGAAGCGCTCGGCAAGGCCGGCGAAGCCGTCGCCGCCTATCAGGCCGTGGCCACCGCCTACCCGGCGGCATCCGTCACCACCCAGGCCAAGCTCGCGCTCGCGCGCATCCACGAGGCGCAAGGCCAGGCCTCCCAGGCGCTCAAGTTTTACAACGACCTGACGGCGGCCGACCCGACCGGACGCACCAGCCCGAATAGCCAGGCCCTCCAGCGGAAGCAGGCCCTTCTGAAGAGCCATCCGGAGTTGAATACCAATGTGACGGCGGTCGCTCCCGCGCCGCTCGCTCCGACGTTGAGCGCTGCGACCAACGCCGCGGCCCCGGTTCCCGCGGTCGCGACGAATGCGCCGGCGCCGTAGCGTCGCGCTCCATCGCGCATGAGTTCCCGCCTCGCAATCATCGGCACGGGTTATGTGGGCCTGGTGACGGGGGCGTGCTTCGCCGAGGTCGGTCACCGGGTAATTTGCGTCGATTCGGACCGCGCGAAGGTCGAGCTTCTCCGCGCGGGCGGAATTCCCATTTACGAACCGGGCCTCGACGATCTCGTCCGCCAGAATGTCGCGCGCGGACGCCTCTCCTTCACCAATTCCACCGCCGAGGCCGTCGCGGCTTCGGACATCGTCTTCATCGCGGTCCCGACCCCAGGCTTGGCGGATGGCGGGGTCGACCTGACTTTCATCGAGCGGGTGGCCCGCGACATCGCGCAAGCGATGGATGCCTACAAGATCGTCGTCGACAAGAGCACCGTTCCGGTCAAGACCGGTGAAAAGGTCGTGGAGACCATCTCGCGCTATTGCAAGGCCCGCGTCCCGTTCGATGTCGTCAGCAATCCGGAGTTTCTTCGCGAAGGCTTCGCGGTCGAGGATCTGATGAAGCCGGACCGCATCGTCGTCGGCGTGCAGTCGGAACGGCCGGTCGAGGCGATGAGGGCCGTCTACGCGCCGTTCAATGCGCCGGTGCTCATCACGGACATCAATTCCGCCGAGTTGATCAAGCACGCGGCGAACTCCTTCCTCGCGCTCAAGATTTCCTACATCAACGCGCTCTCCGTCATCTGCGAAGCCGCGGGCGCCAATGTGCAGGAAGTGGCCAACGGCATCGGCATGGATACCCGCATCGGCCGGCGCTTTCTCGACGCCGGGCTCGGCTTCGGCGGCAGTTGCTTTCCGAAGGATCTCTCCGCGTTCATCAAGATTTCCGAGCAGCTCGGCTACGATTTCGCCCTGCTGCGCGAGGTGCAGCAAATCAATGCCGCGCAGATGACCCGGTTCGTGAAGAAGATCACGGACACGCTCTGGGTGCTGAAGGACAAGACGATCGGCGTGCTCGGGCTGGCCTTCAAGCAAAACACCGATGACGTCCGCATGTCGCCGGCCATCGATTTATGCCAGCGGCTGCTCAAGGAAGGGGCGGCCTTGCGCGTCCACGATCCGAAAGCGATGGAGAAGGCCCGGGCGATCCTGCCGGAAGCGACATTCGTCGACGACATGGACGAGGTCGCGGAAGGCTGCGATGCGCTGGTCGTGGCCACCGAATGGCCGATCTTCAAGCGGCTCGATCTCGATCGGGCGCGCGAGGGCATGACCAGCCCGATCTTGTTCGACGGGCGGAATCTCTTCGATCCGCGCGAAATGGCGCAGCGAGGCTGGACGTACAAGAGTATCGGCCGGCCGTGAGCGCCGCCCCGATCGACGTTGCGGCCGCTCTGGTATTTCACGAAGGCCGCCTGCTCATCGCCCAGCGCCGGGCGGGCGATCACCTCGGCGGGCTGTGGGAATTTCCCGGCGGCAAAGTCGAGCCGGGCGAGAGCTTCCCCGCGTGTCTGAGGCGCGAACTGGCCGAAGAGTGCGGGTTGACGATCGGGGTGGGGGAGGAGTTCGAGGATGTGGTGCATCGTTATCCCGAGAAGGCGGTGCATCTCAAGTTTTTCCGATGTTGGTGGGTGGCGGGCGAGGCCCGCCCGTTGGGTTGCGCCGCCGTGGCCTGGGTCGCCCGGGAGGAACTGGCGCGGCACAGCTTTCCAGCCGCCGATGCCCGTCTGATCGAACGGCTCACGACTTCCGAGGCGCTGTGGGCGGCTCCGGTAGTCCGTTAGAGCCTTGCCACCATAGATTCTCGCCTCTCAGTATTTGGGCCATGAAGCGACATCCGCCGAGAGACCTTCATCGGCCAGCGCCTGCTCCGTTGCGCGGTCGAGTTTCGCGCACTCGCGCGCCAGCGCGTCGTTATCCATGCGGCCGATCTTCTCGGAAAGGGTGCGATCGGAAGTGGCGGTCAGTTCTGGCATTGGGGGTATGACAGAACGCG
>CAYZKY010000125.1:0-18656 GCA_964478815.1 uncultured Verrucomicrobiota bacterium | reverse complement strand
GCGCCCCCCTCCCGGCGCGCCCCATCCTGCCACCGCCAATCCATCGCGCCTACCCTCACGAAACCCGCGTAAATAGGACTTCCTGCGCCCACAATGACCCGCCCTTCACCCGTTCTAACCCCCTCCCGTCGCCCCGGAAGTCTACATTTCCATTACCCGAACAGGGCCAACCTCCACCCCCACCCAGCATGAGACCTCGCCACCTCGCCGGGGAACCATTCCAGACCCTCGCCTTCCGGCTCGCCACCGGGAGCTATCCCCAGGCCCTCGCCCGCCTCCACCATCCTCCTCACTCAAAAAGTAGGGGGGTGCCGGTATCGGCTACCAGACACGGCCAGTATCCACCATCCTCGTCGCTCCAAAAAAATGGGGGGGTGCCCGCCAAATCGGTTCGGCGGCTTCCCTGCGGGCTGCTGGCTTCGCCTTCACCTCCCGTGCCCGCTCCAAATAATCACACCCTGCTGCAACAGGCGGCTAGACGGGGGGGCCAGGCTTCGGTAAATTTCGGCGAATTTTGCGCTGGCGCGCGTGGCGCCGGCGGATCGATAGTACCCACAATCTTTTATGCCTGAAGCGTTTCCGAACGTTCGAAAAATTCAATACGAGGGGCCGAAATCCCGCAACCCGCTGGCCTTCAAGCACTACCACGCCGACGAAATGGTCGAAGGCCGGACGATGAAGGATCATCTGCGGTTTTCGGTGACCTACTGGCATACCTTTCGCGGGACCGGGGCGGACATGTTCGGGGTGGGAACGGCGATCCGCCCGTGGGATGACGGAACGGCTTCCGTCGCCAACGCCCAGAATCGCGCGCGGGTGGCGTTCGAGTTCATCGAGAAACTGGGGGCGCCCTTCTACGCCTTCCACGACCGCGACGTGGCTCCGGAAGGAGCGACGCTGCGGGAATCGAACCAGAATCTCGACGCCGTCGTGAAGGTGCTCAAAGAGGAGCAACAGCGGACCGGGGTGAAGTTGCTGTGGGGCACGGCCTGCCTTTTCGTCCATCCCCGCTACATGCATGGCGCGGCGACGAGTTGCAACGCGGATGTGTTCGCCTACGCGGGCGCGCAGGTGAAGAAGGCGCTGGAGGTCACGCACGAACTGGGTGGCGAAGGCTATGTGTTCTGGGGCGGCCGCGAGGGGTACACCACGCTGCTCAATACTGATTTGAAGCGGGAGATGGATCATCTCGGCCGTTTCCTGCACATGGCCGTCGAGCACAAGAAGGCCATCGGTTTCAAAGGCCCGTTCTACATCGAGCCGAAGCCCAAGGAACCCACCAAGCATCAGTACGATTCGGACGCGGCGGCCTGCCTCAACTTCCTGCGGGAGTATCAACTGCTCGAACACTTCAAGCTGAACCTGGAGACGAACCATGCCACGCTGGCGGGCCATACCATGCAGCACGAAATGGAGGTGGCCGCGGCGGCGAATGCCCTCGGTTCGATCGACGCCAACATGGGCGACGTGTTGCTCGGCTGGGATACGGACCAGTTCCCGACGGATTTGTACCTGACGGCCCAAGTGATGCTGACCATTCTGAAGATGGGCGGGTTCACGACGGGGGGGACGAATTTCGACGCCAAGGTGCGGCGCGAAAGCTTCGAGCCGGTCGACCTCTTCTACGCGCATATCGCCGGCATGGACGCCTTCGCGCGCGGCCTGAAGATCGCCGCGGCGATTCGGGCGGACGGGCGGCTGGCCGATTTCGTGAAGCAACGGTACAGCTCCTGGGACAACGGCATCGGGGCCAAGGTGGAAAAAGGCCAGGTTTCGCTGCGCGATCTGGAAACATACGTGCTGGAAACGGGCGCTCCGAATCCGAACACGAGCGGGCGGCAGGAACTGCTCGAAGCGCTCATCAACGAGTTCATTTAAAGTCACTATGAAATCGCGTCGAACGTGGATCGCCGCCGGACTGGCCTCTTTAGTCCTGGTTGCGGGATGCAAGCAAAATGGCGGGAGCGGCGGCAACGCGGCGACCGGAGATGTCATTCCGGTGGGCGAGTTCGCGTCGTTGACGGGCAAGGAAGCCGCCTTCGGCCAGTCGTCGCACAAGGGCACGGAACTGGCCATCGACGAAATCAACAAGGCCGGCGGAGTGCTGGGCAAGCAGTTCAAGCTGATCACGGAAGACACGCAGTCCAAACAGGGCGAGTCCGCGACCGGCGTGCGGAAATTAACTTCGCGGGACAAGGTGGTGGCGGTATTGGGCGAAGTGGCCTCGGGGCGGTCCCTCGAAGGCGCTTCGGTCTGCCAGCCCATCGGCGTGCCGATGATCTCGCCGTCGTCGACCAACCCGAAGGTGACCCAGGCCGGCGATTACATCTTCCGCGTCTGTTTCGAAGACCGCTTTCAGGGCAAGATCCTCGCGAAGTTCGGCCGCGGCAGCCTGAAGCTCAACAACGTGGCGATCTTGTCGGACGCCACGGCCGCCTATAGCCAGGGCCTGGCCGACTATTTCCGCGAGAACTTCGTGGCGGCGGGCGGTGCCGTGGCCATCGAGCAGAAGTACAACGGGGGCGACAAGGATTTCCGCGCTCAAATCACCGCGATCAAGGCGGCCAATCCGGACGGCATCTTCGTGCCGGGCTATTACACCGACGTCGGCCTGATCGTTTCGCAAGCCCGCCAGCTCGGCGTCGAAATCCCGATGTTCGGCGGCGACGGCTGGGAAGCGCCCGAGCTGATCAAGATCGGCGGCGAGGCGCTGAAAAACACGTTCTACTCCACGCACTTTTATTACGAATCCACCGAGCCGAAAGCGCAGGAGTTCGTGAAGAACTTCCAGGCACGCTACAACGAACTGCCGGACGCGATGGCGGCTCTCGGGTACGATTCCGCTTATGTGCTCGCGGACGCGATCAAGCGGGCCGGAACGACGGAAGGACCGAAGCTCCGGGACGCGATCGCCGCCACCAAGGACTTCGTGGGGGCCACCGGCAAGACCACGCTCGATGCCGAGCGCAATGCCTCGAAGCCCGCGGTGATCCTGACGGTCGAGAATGGCCGCTTCAAACTGGTGGAATCGGTGACGCCGTAAGCGAGACGCCTCTGAACGAGTTTCTCCAGCAACTCATCAACGGGTGCTCCCTCGGGGCCGCCTACGCGCTGCTGGCCCTCGGCTACACGATGGTCTATGGCGTGCTGCGGTTCATCAATTTCGCGCATAGCGACGTCTTCATGGTGGGAGCCTATATCGGCTTTTTCGTCGCGCCGCTCGTTCCCAAAGCCACCGTAGTGGGCGGCGTGGCGGTGCTCCTGGCCGCGATGGCCGGCTGCGCGCTGCTGGGGATGACCATCGAGTATCTCGCCTACCGGCCGCTCCGCAAAAGCTCGAAGCTGAACGTGCTCATCACGGCCATCGGCGTTTCGCTGCTTCTCGAAAACGCCGGACAAAAAGCCTTCACGGCCAATCCCAAAGCCTTTCCGGCGGTCTTCCCCTCCGCCACGTTCCGGCTGGGCGACGAGCTGATCATCTCCAGCAACCAGGTGATCGTGCTGGTCGTGACGGTGCTGCTCCTGGCGGCTCTCCAATTTACCGTGCAGCGCACCAAGATGGGCACGGCCATGCGCGCCCTGTCCTTCAATCCCCTCGCGGCGGCGCTCGTGGGGATCAATACCGGCGCGGTGATTTCCTTCACCTTCGCCCTGGGCTCCGCCCTGGCGGGCGCGGGCGCGATTCTTTACGCCGTGAACTATCCATCGATCGACCCGCTGATGGGCGTGCTGCCGGGACTCAAGGCGTTCGTCGCGGCGGTGTTGGGAGGAATCGGCAATATTCCGGGCGCTGCGTTGGGAGGGCTGCTGATCGGGATCATCGAGACCTTCGTGAACGGCAGCCGGTTTTCGACTTACACCGATGCCATCGCTTTCGCCATCCTGATTCTGATCCTGCTCTTCCGCCCGGCCGGCCTGCTCGGGAAAATGCAGGTGGAAAAAGTATGAAGCCTGCCGCCGCCCATCTCGCGTTGCTCGGCGGGCTGGCGGCCAGCGGCGTCTTTTATCTTTTCTCCGGCCGGATCGATAGCTACTGGCTGCACATTTGCACGCTGGTGGGGATCAACGTGATTCTCGCGGTCAGCCTGAACCTGATCAACGGGTACACCGGCCAGTTCTCGCTCGGTCACGCCGGTTTCATGGCCGTGGGCGCGTACACCGCGGCGGCGGTCACCCTGTTTGCCGGGCCGAAACTGCTCCCGCTGCTCGGCGGGCCGAAGAGCGCGTTGGCGACGGGGATTGTCTTCCTGCTGGCGCTGCTTGCCGGAGGAGCTGTCGCATCGATTGCCGGGGTGCTGGTCGGTGGGCCGTCGTTGCGCCTCAAAGGCGACTACCTCGCGATCGTCACGCTCGGTTTTGGGGAGATCATCCGGGTGATCTTCCGCAACATCCCGAGCCTGGGCGGGGCGCTTGGGCTGACCGGCATCGCTCCCTACACCAATGTCTTCTGGACCTACGGCTTCGCGGCGGTGACCATCTACTGCGTCTTGACGCTGGTGCATTCCACCTACGGCCGGGGCTTCATCGCGGTGCATGACGACGAAATCGCGGCGGAGGCGATGGGCATCAACACCACGAGGTACAAAATCACCGCGTTCGTGATCGGCGCCTTTTTTGCCGGGATCGCCGGCGGATTGTTCGCGCATCAGAACCTGGCGATCGATCCGAAGGGGTTCGACTTCATGCGCTCGATCGAAATCGTCGTTTTCGTGATTTTGGGAGGCATGGGCAACACCATCGGCGTCATCCTGGCCGCGGTGTTGCTGACCGTCCTGACCGAGTATCTGCGCGGCATCGGCGAGTGGCGGATGCTGATGTACTCGTTCCTGCTGATCGTCCTGATGCTGACTCGCCCGCAGGGATTGTTTCGCTGGAAATGGCGGCCGCGCTGGAAGTCGCGCGCGAAGGCGGCATGAGAGCACTGCTGGAACTGCGGCGTTGCACGATCCGATTCGGCGGGCTGACCGCCGTCTCGGAGTTCGATCTCCAGATCGGCGCGCAGGAGCTGGTAGGCCTGATCGGTCCCAACGGCGCGGGGAAGACTACCGTTTTCAATCTGATCACCGGCGTCTATCCCCCGACCGAAGGGGAGATCGCGTTCGAAGGCCGCAGCCTCGCTCGCAAGAAGCCCTATCACATCACCGAGCATGGGATCGCTCGCACCTTCCAGAATATCCGGCTGTTCCATTCGCTGTCCGTCTTCGACAACGTTCGCGTGGCCTTTCACTTGCACTTGCTTTCGGGCATGACGCACGCGCTGATCCGGGCGCGCGCCTTTCTCCGGGAGGAGGACTCCATCGCCGACGAGGTGTTCGAGCTGCTCAAGATCTTCCGGCTCGACGGCCATGCCCATTCCGAGGCGAAGTGCCTGCCCTATGGGGATCAGCGACGGTTGGAAATCGTTCGCGCGCTAGCCACCAAGCCGAAATTGTTGCTGCTCGACGAGCCGGCGGCCGGCATGAATCCGACCGAGAAAGCGGATTTGATGAACTTGATCCGCTTTATTCAGGACAAGTACAAGCTCTCCGTGCTGCTGGTGGAGCACGACATGAAGGTTGTCATGGGAATTTGCCAGCGCATCGTCGTGCTGGATTACGGACAGAAAATCGCCGAAGGAACGCCCGAGCAGATCCGGCGAGATCCCAAGGTGATCGGCGCCTATTTGGGGGACTCGCATGAGTGAGGCTCCGGTGATCCTCGAAGTGCGCGACCTCGCCGTGAATTATGGCGTGATCGGCGCTCTGCACGGAGTCTCGCTGCAAATCCGCCAGGGCACCATCGTCACGCTCATTGGGGCTAATGGCGCGGGCAAGACAACCACGCTGCGCACGATCTCGGGGTTGCTGCGCCCGAAATCGGGTTCGATCCAGTATCAGGGGCGGGAAATCACCACCGTGGCGCCGCATTGCATCGTCAAAGCCGGGTTGTCGCATGTGCCGGAAGGACGCATGGTGTTCGGGAACCTGACCGTGCGGGAGAACCTGCGCATGGGAGCGTTCCTGCGGCGCGACAAGGCTGGAATTCAAGCAGACTTGGAGCGGGTTTTCAGCATTTTTCCGAGACTTCAGGAGCGAGAGAAGCAGATCGCCGGCACTCTCTCCGGCGGCGAACAGCAAATGCTCGCGATCGGGCGCGCCCTCATGAGCCGGCCATCGTTCTTGATGCTCGACGAACCCTCCCTCGGCATCGCCCCTCTCCTCGTCAAAACGATTTTCGAGAAGATCGTCGAGATCAACCGCCAGCAGGGGATCACCATTCTGTTAGTCGAGCAGAACGCCAATCTGGCGCTCGAAGTTTCCCACTACGGCTATGTGCTCGAAACCGGGCGGATCACTTTGCAGGATCGCTCCGCGGCGTTGCGCGCCAACCCGGAAGTGCGGAAGGCGTATCTCGGCGCTTAGGAGTCTGTTGAAACACTGCGGCCATTCAGTTTGCGGCAGGGTCAGCGCGTCGGCGCTCGCGGTTCAAAATCTCGGTGAACGGGCGGCAGCGAAACGTTCGCGTCCCCGTTCGGTTCGTCCGCACGCGGCACAGGCAAGACCGGGGGCTGCATGAACCCCGCGGCGCCATCGCCCTCGTCGAGCCCGCCGGCTTCGGCGCGTCTTCTTTCGCTCGACGCCTACCGGGGCGCGATCATGTTGCTGATGGCGTCCAGCGGGTTTGGTCTTCCGCAAGTCGCGAAACAGTTTCCCGAGAGCGGGTTTTGGCAGTTTCTCGGGCGCCAGTGCGAACATGCCGCCTGGGCGGGATGCACGTTGTGGGATCTCATTCAGCCGGCCTTCATGTTCATGGTGGGCGTGGCCCTGCCGTGGTCGGTGGCAAACCGGCAGGCGCGCGGCCAGCGTTTTTCCGCCATGTTCGGCCACGCCCTCGGCCGGGCGGTGTTGTTGGTGCTGCTGGCGGTCTTCCTGACGTCCGCGTGGAGCCAGCGCACCGAATGGGTCTTCACCAACGTGCTCGCGCAGATCGGCCTGGGGTATCCGTTCCTCTTCCTCCTGGCCTTCGCCCGCCCGCGAATCCAGTGGCTGGCGGCCGGGGGAATTCTGTTCATCTATTGGCTCGCGTTCGCGCTTTATCCGCTGCCGCCGGGCGAGGTCGATTGGAAGGCGCTGGGCGTGCCCGAGACCTGGCCGCACTTGACCGGCTTCGCGGCCCATTGGGAGAAAAACTGGAATTTCGCCGCGGCCTTCGACATCTGGTTCCTCAATCTCTTCCCGCGCGAGACGCCGTTCGTTTTCAATACGGGCGGGTATCAAACGCTCAATTTCGTTCCTTCGCTCGCCACGATGATCTTCGGATTGATTTGCGGCCGGCTGCTGCGAACCGATCTGCCGATCCGGGTTAAACTGCAACGGCTGTTCATGGCGGGCGTTGCGGGAGTCGTGATCGGCCAGGCGATCGAACTGTCCGGGCTGTGTCCGATCGTCAAACGCATCTGGACGCCCAGTTGGGCGATCTTCAGCGGCGGGCTGGTCACGCTGCTGCTCGCCGGTTTTCTGTGGATCATCGATGGCTGCGGATGGAAGCGCTGGGCCTTTCCGCTGGTGGTGGCGGGGCTGAATCCCATCACGCTGTATTGCCTGTGGCAGCTCAGCGGGGGGTTCGTGCGCAAGCAAACGCAGATTCACTTCGGGCAGGATATCTTCGCCAGTTTCGGAGCCACCTGGACTCCCATGCTCGAACGCACCGTGACACTCTTCATTTTTTGGCTGATCTTGTTCTGGATGTTTCGCCGAAAGATATTCATCCGGATTTGAGCTGAGATGGAACGAACCGCCCGCGCCATGACCCGGTCCCTGCAAATCCAGGAAGCGCCGATCGACGAAGCCGCGTTGAGCCGGGCGCGCGCCATTTCCGTCGAGGCGGGGGCGGTCATTACTTTCCTGGGCGTCGTGCGCGCGGGTGAGGCTGGGGCCACGATTACCGCGCTCGAGTACGAATCGTTCGACCGCATGGCGCTCCACCAATTCGGAGTCATCCTGGACGAGGTGGAGCGGAAATGGCCCATCGAGTCGGTGCGGCTGGTTCACCGCAAGGGGGTCGTGGCGGTGAATGAAGCCTCCCTCTGGGTCGAGGTGGCGGCCGGCCACCGCGGCGAAGCCTTCGCGGCCTGCCAGTATTTAATCGACGAAATGAAAAAGCGCGTGCCCATCTGGAAAAAAGCCATTCCCGGGCTTGCCTTTTTGGGGCCGGTCCTGTTTCTCCTCGCCTGACCCATGGAGGAACCTTCATACCAAGCCCGCCGGGCAACGCTGGAAGACTTGCCCGAACTGCGGAGCTTGTGGGAATCCGCGCGCCTGCCCGTCGAGGAGTTCGAAAAGCGCTTTACCGAGTTCCAGGTCGCCGTCGATGCGCAAGGCCTGGTGGCCGCCGCGATCGCCCTGCAGATCGACAGCCAGAACGGCTTGATCCATTCCGAGACGTTCCGCGATCTGAATGAAGCGGAGCAGGTGCGACCCGTGCTCTGGAACCGGCTGCTTAATATCTCGCGCAACCACGGGTTGATCCGGCTCTGGACGCGCATCGGCATCGTCTTTTTCCGGGAGAAGGGATTCTCGACTCCGGAGCCGCTGCTCGCCAGCAAGCGGCTGGCCTCGTTCGGGGAGCCAGGCGAGGATTGGCTCTGCCTGAAGCTGCGGGAAGAGTTGCAGTCGCAGCTCACGATGGAGCAGGAATACGAGATGTACCTCGGTTCGTCGCAGGAGTCCGGGGAGAAGCTGGTGCGCCAGGCGCAGGCGCTCCGGATTTTCGCCTACGCGCTGCTGGCGCTCGTGGTGATCGGCGCTTCGCTGGTCGGGCTGTTTATCTTCAGGCGGCTGCCCAAAAACAGGCGCTGAGGATCGAAGTCGTCCGCGTGGTACGAGCTGCGCACCATCGGCCCGCTCGCCACATGCACAAAACCCATCGCCTCGGCCGCGCGACCGTACTCCCGGAATTTTTCCGGTCTCACGAATTCCACGACCGGCAGGTGCTTTAAGGTCGGCTGCAAATACTGGCCCAGCGTCAGCACATCGCAATCGGCCGCGCGGAGATCGCGCAACGCCTGAGACAATTCCTCCTCGGTCTCCCCCAGCCCAAGCATGATGCCGGACTTCGTAAAGACCGTGCGCTCGCTCAATTCCTTGGCCCGCCGCAAGACTTCCAGGGAGCGGTCGTAGGTCGCGCGGGAACGGACGGAAGGGGTCAGCCGGCGCACCGTTTCGAGATTGTGATTAAAGACCTCCGGCCGGGCTTCGAGCACTGTTTGGATGGCCGCATCCTTGCCATTGAAATCAGGCACCAGCACCTCGACCACGATCCCGGGATTCAAGGCGCGGACGGCTTCGATGGTCTGGCGAAAATGTTCCGCGCCGCCGTCCGCCAGATCGTCACGGGCCACAGCGGTGATCACGACGTGCTTGAGCCCCATGCGCTGGGTCGCTTCGGCGACACGGTTGGGCTCATCCGCCTCCAGCGCGAACGGTTTGGCCGTGCTCACCGCGCAAAAGCCGCAGGCCCGCGTGCATCGGTCGCCCGCGATCATGAACGTCGCCGTCCCCTTGCTCCAACATTCCCAGTGGTTCGGGCACTTCGCGCTCTCGCACACGGTATGCAGGCGCAAGTCGTCGAGCAGATGGCGCGTCTGGCCGAAGCTGCTGGTGGTAGGCAGGCGGATGCGCAGCCACTCCGGAAGCCGGGGCCGCTGGGGGCGTTCGGTGCAAACCGCGCTGCTCATCGCGGCGTAGTGTTCCTCAGTGGCCCGAGTTTTCCAGTTCTTTCCAGAAGGCCGCGAGCTGATCGGTGTCGAAATCGGCGAGGATTTCGCCGTCGACGTCGATCACCGGAGCCAGGGTCTGGCCGCTCAACCGGCGCATTTCATCGAAAGCGGCGCGGTTCGCCGTCACATCCAGCGTTTCGTAGCGGAGTTTGCGTTCATCCAGCCATTCCTGGGCCTCCTGGCACCAGCCGCAATAGGGCTTCACGAACAAGCGGATCGAGCGTTCTTTCATGTCCGGAACATTGTGGGGGAACCTCGTTCCGGCAAGTATGACCTGCGTATAATTTATCGCCCCGTGGCGATGATCGTGCGCAGCCGAAAGTGGGCCTGGGCCATGCCGAACACGCCGGCCAGCGCCGTAAAGAACGCGGATGAGAAAAATCCCGCCGCGAGCAACGGCTCGACCGGCCCGGGTGGCGCCGCCGCGATAAACGCGGTCAGGCCGAGCAGGAGGAGAAAGGGCAGCCACGGCGCGACAAAGCCGAGCAGCACCGTGTGCAGAAAAGCCCGTGCTCCGTTCGGCTGGCGCAAGCCGTTCCAAAGGCCGAGCCAGCTCAGCGAAAAAAAATCGACGTAGAGCAGCGCCACGCTGGCGAAGGCCACCCAGCCGGAGGGGCTGTGGCTGCCGGAAATCCGATCCTTGGCGATGTAGGCGGCATGCGCCGCAACGGCAACGATGACGGGCCAGAGAAAATAGCGCCGCAAGGCCAGCCGGTGGCTGCGAAGGATCGTGCCGGTTTCGATGGGCGTCGTAATCAGTGTTTCCATCAGGCCGGATTTTTTTTCGCGGGCGGCCAGATGCCCGGCGGCGAGCGCGAGGTTCCACTTGATCACGGCGTGGAGATAGAGCGGGTAGCTCAGCCCATCCCAACTCGCGTTGATTTTGCCGAGAGGCTCCCAATAGTACAGGCCAAGGCCGCCCACGACCATGATCCACATCACGATGCCGGAGGTGGCATCCCGCGCGGAGAGCCACAGGACGGGGTGCCGCGGCCATCGGCTCCGGCTTGAACGGAGCAAGCCGGCGGAAGCCGGCCGGCGGAAGCGCAGCCAGCGCGCGCCGGGACCGCGGCGAACCTGCCGCGGCAGGAGCCAGCCGGTGATGAAAACCGCTGCGAACGCCAAGGCCACATTCCCGCCCATCGCACTCCCGAACTGGCTCTGCGACACCGCTGCCATGCGAGCCAGCCACGGTGGCGCGCCCAGCCCGGGATCGAATTCCAAGGCCGCAACGGCGGGGTAGAACGGGTTCAATCGCACGGCCATTTCGGGCGAGGTGCCGGTTCGGATGAAGACAATCCCGTCAACGATACTGGGTGCCAGCATCAGCGCGATGAAGCAGAGGGAGCCGAGCGTTTCGTGCGTCACCAGCGCCGAAATGAGCAGGCCGAGGGCAAGCGAAACGAAGAGCAACACCAGCAGGGCCAGGCTCATCCGCCAGACCTGCTGGCCCGTCACGCCCCCGAGGGCCAGTGAGAGCACGAGGATCGGAATTAGCGCGAGAAAGCCGCTGAGCGCCGCCGAGGCGGCGGCGGAGAGTTTCCCCAGCGCGATGTCCAGGCCCCGGAGTTCGGTGAGGAAGAGCAAGCCGAGCGTGCCCTCCCGCCGTTCCCGGCTGAGCGTATCGACCGTCAAAAACAGGCCGGCTCCGAGCGCGGCCAGCACGCCGGCCGCGCTCGTAAACCAGAACAGCGCCAGGCCGGGCGACGTGGACCAGCGCCACACGTACGAACACCAGAAAATGGCCGCGAGACTCGCCAAACCCATGATCCCGCCCGCCAGATAGCGAATGCGAAAATAGTCTCCGCGCCGCGCGGCCACGCCCATCTCCCGGCGGACTATGGGCAGGACATACATCGTTTCAGCGGAGGAACACCACGATGCCGGCCGCCGCCAGCAGCGCATGCGCGAACAGCGAGATCACCGAAAGCGCCATGCCGCCCATCAAATGCCAGCGGGCTGGATTCCAATCGTCCCGGGTCTGGCGCAAGGTGGCCATGAACCAGTAAATCCCGAAGACGGCCGCCGCGATGCCGGCCACCGGAATCAACGCCAGCCATCCCTGCCGCAGGCAGCGCAGCGATCCCTCGATGATCTTCGCCTGGCTCATGGAGTCGGGCCCGCGGCGGGAGGCGCAGGCCGGGCCAATTGTCGTTTCTCAACCAATTGCAATTCCCGCTTCAAATGCCGGAGCGCGATGGCGTTGCCCACTACGTAGATGGTCATGATGGCCAGCAGCACGATCATGACCAGCGTCATGAATCCCGAACGGGTGTTGGCCGAGTGCAGGGTTTTCATGGCGAAGGCACCGGCTGCACGGCGAGAAAGGTGAAGATGGGTTTCAGGCGCGGGGATTTTTCCCGGGAGGCGAGTTCGATCTCCCAGGTCCAGACGCGGCTATGAGCCCGCTGTTCGGATGTCATCGTGGACGCCGCCACGCTCGGCAGCAATCGAATCCACTGACCGCCATCGGTGCGTTTCAGCAGCGCGCCGTCCTCAACCGCATACTCGACCGATTTCTCCGTTCCATTAATCCGCAGCACGGCCGGCGTGGGGTCGCTCGACCGTTCGATTGTCGCGGACGCCCGCACCTCCTGGCGCCACTGTTCGCCCAGTTGCAGGACTTGCGCGATCTCGCGCGTGTTCCGCTGCAGCCGGAGCGAGCGCACCTGGAAGTCGTTGAAGACCACGATTCCCACGCCGAGAATTCCCATGAAAAGCCCGCCGTAAATGAGGCTTTCCACCAGGAGAAATCCGGCACGGCGGTTCGGAATCGTGCGGTTGAGCCCGTTCATAACGGCACCTCCCGGACGATCCGCGGCCCACTATGCCGCCGGGACGGCACCCATTCGAGCCGGATAAAATCGGCCGCGCGCGTCACCCGGAACTCGCCGGGCGGAAGGTTGGCTGCCGCGCGCGCCTGCACCGGATACGGATGCGTGCCGGGCGCATACTCGCGCCACGCGCCGGCGCGCAGCGTTTCGAATTCGCCGTCGACGATTTCCATCGAGATGGCCTGCCAATAATAAATGCGGGCCAGCCGGCGTTCGTGGGCGAACGAGTAGGCCAGGGGCAGCACCACGATCAGCAGCAAGCCCATCGCCACGACCATGTCGACGCTCAACCAGCCTCCCCGGCGTTTGCGCGGGCGAATCACCATAGTGCTGCCTCGTTGACCATGCTGGAAAGCGCGACGAATACGGCGGACACCATCAGCCCGACCATGACTCCGTTGAATACCACCATGCCCGAGCTCAACAGATGCGCGGCGACATCCTCGCTTCTGGCCGCTTCCGCTTCGAGCGCCTCATGCCAATGGCGGAGGGCGTCGACAAAGCGGCGCCCGCTTCCCGCCGCGCTTTGAAAACGCCAGGTCAACTGGGTTTGCTCCAGTTCGCCGAGCGCCGCCGGCAGGGCGACACCCGCCGCCAGCTTTGCGCGCACTTGGTCGCAAAAGCCTTGAAACCGGTAGCTCGGCGTGCCGCGCCCCGCCGTTTCCACGGCCACCGATTCCGGCAGGCCCGCTTCCAGCAGCAGCGCTAGTTGCAGGGAAAAGTCGCGCAACAGCCGTTTGCGCCACCAGGGGAGGGCGTAATGAAATCGGTCGGCCAGCCGGCGAAAGAGGCCCGGATCGGGCCGGCATAGGCCTGGCCCGCACAGGTAAGCGATGAAAATGCCGCCGACCGCCAGCATCAGCACCGCATAGATCACAGCCAGCCAGCGGCTGTAGGCGGCCGCGAACAGCGTCAACGGATGCAAGGTGACTTCCATGCTCCGCAGTATTTCCATCATGACCGGAAATATCTTGATCGACCACCACGGCAGAAACAGGGCGCAGAACGGCAGCACGGTCAGCACCAGCACGAAGGCGTAGTGGATCGCGTGGGTGGTGCGCGAGATGGGATGCGCGACTGAGCGCCGGGCGGCTTGCATCGCCTCCATCAGCTTGCCGCTTTGGGCCCCGGCCGCGAGGACGCCGGTGACGCCGGGCGGCAGAAAGGCCGGAACTTTCTGGAGGGCCCGGAAGAGACTTTCGCCTTCTTCGAGGTACGCCGCCACCAGGTAGAATCGAACGCCCAGCGTCCGGTCGCGGGTCTGTGCCAGGGACGTGACGGTGTGTTCGAGCGAGCGCCCTTCTTCCAGACCCGTGTGCAACAGATCCAGAAAGAGCCGGGCCTTTTCCCGCCGGCGCGCCGGGAGGGTGCTGAGGAAGTAAACGAGCGAGGTCAGGCCGAGCACCGGCAGCGCCCAGAGGAAAACCCAGATCAGGATGGCCCGGATGAACTCGGTCATGTCAAAAAATCGCGAGCAACCGCGACAGCACTCCTGCCACCGAGACGACCTGCCCAAGAATCAGCAGGCCCACCAGCGCCACGGCGAGCGGGAGGGCCGCAAAAAGCAGGAGATCGGTTTTGGCGGCGGCGCGGGCGCCGTAGATTTCGGCGGCCCGGCGAAAACCGAGCGCGAGGTCCTCCCCGCCCTGCGCCACCAGCCAGACAAAGAGCGGCGGGAAGACCTTGCTCCGCACCGCCAGTTCGTCGAACTTCCGCCGACCTTCCCGCAACAGCTCCCGCCAGGTCTTGATCTCGGCCCCGGCCGGAGTATCCGCCTCGACCTGCTCGACCAGCCGCAGCGAATCGTCGAAGCCGGTGCCGCCGCTCAACATCGTGGCGATGGTCGCGGCGCTTTGCGAGAGCGACGCCTCGCGCAACCCGGGCGCGTGCCAGCGCAGCCAATGACGGAGCTTGGGACGCGCCAGCACGAAAATAAAGCCAGCCAGGACGATGAAGAAGCCTACCGGCGCCACCCAGAACAACGCGGCGGCCGAACCCAGGCCGGGCACTCCGCCAAAATCCTCGCGGATGGCCCGCACCAGCGCCGCGAAGATCAGGGAGAGAAACAACGACAAACCGAGCGAACAGGTGAGCAGGATGATCGGGTAGACCATCAGGCCCTTCAACCGGTTGGACAGGGCATGCACCCGCCCGTAGTAATCGGCCAGCAAGATGAGCACACCGGGCAGATTCCCCGACCGCGCGCCGGCCCCAATCACTTCGACATAGACCTGCGGCAGTTGCCTTTTGCGCACGGCTTCGGCCAGCGGCACACCGGCTCCCAAGTCTTTTTCGAGCGCCTCGATTTCCTCCTTTAGACGGCCTCGCTCCATCGACCGGGCGAGCTGTTTCAGTGCCCCTTCCAGCGGGAGGCCGCTCCGCAGCATCCCCGCGAGTTGCTGGTTGAAAAAGGCGAATTCGTCGAGATTCATCGTGCGCCCGTCGGCGCGGGAACTATTGGTAAGACTGTGCGTCAAGGTATTCGTCACGCCCCGAAACAACAAGGGCGGGGGGAAGAAACCGGAGAACCTGGCGAAGGCAGAAGAAGGAAACTGGCCGGGCGCTGAAGGAGCGCCGGGCCGGGAAACGGGCAGACCGGCGGCTACCGGCGATTAATCAGCAGGCCGGCGACGCAGCCGATGACCGCGGCGATGCCCAAGGAGGTCCAAGGGTTGTCCTGGACGAACTCGTTGGTGGCCGTCGCGGCTTCGCGCGTCTTGTTGGACATGGCGCGCTGAAACTCGGCCATGGTGAATTTGCCCGATTTGATACCCTCGCGGATATCCTCGGTCATCTCCTCCAATTCCCGATTGTAGCGCTCTTCCAGGCGGACGGCGTCCATATAGCACAACTTGCTCGCGGAACGGGAGCCCCGCAAGCGATAATCGCCGTTGACGCGTTTTTTGTTATTGTCCCGAAACCAGCGGCGTGGGCTGGGCTTTGTCGTACTCGGCCTTGCTCACTTTTTTCTTTTCCTGCCGGAAGACGAACGCGCCTTTCTTGTTGCCGACGACGATATCGGGGAGAGCATCCTTGGTCACCAAACCGGCGGCCACCTGCGTGCCGACGCCGGAGTCGTTATCGATGCGGTAGGGGACGAAATCCACTTCCCCGTTGGTCCGGCGGAGCTTGAACCAATAGAGCACCGACTCGGCGTTGGGCTCGACGTCGCCTTTCGGGCCGTGCGCCCACCAGCGTTTGCCGGTGACCAAGTCCTTCAGGCCGTCGCCGTCGATATCGGCGAGGTCCAGGGAGTGCAATTGCGAGAAGCGCACGCCGTATTTGTTTTCGGCGATTTCGTTCCCCATGATGCGGTGGGCCTTGAAGCCGATCTCCGACCCGTTCTTGACGTGTTCCCACCAGGTGAGGCCATAGCCGTGGGCGAAGGTGCTGGTGATGACGTCGTTATCGCCATCGCCATCCACATCGTAGGCATACATCTGCGCGCCGCCTTGCTGGCTGAACTGGAACGCGTGCTTCTTCCAAACCGGGTCGCCTTCCAGGCTGGCCGGCTGCTCCCACCAGCCATCCTTTTCCAGCAAGTCGTTGCGCCCGTCTCCATTGACATCGCCGAAACCGAGGCCGTGGGTGAATTTGTGCCAGCCGCCGTTGTGGCTGATGCGGTGGAAGGTGAAGGGGCGGGTGGGATTGGCCCAATCCGGGGTGGCGTAGCCGTAGTAGCCGCCCGAGCTGCAAATGATCTCCGGCTTGCCGTCGCCGGTGAGGTCGCCGAGCGTGGGCGATTCGTTATCCGTCACGCTGATGGCCACATGCCGCGGCCAAGGCCCGGCCTTCCCTTTTGGATTCTCGTACCACCAGCTTTCCTCCCCCGGAAAGCCCAGGATCAAGATGTCCGTCCACCCATCGCTATTGAAGTCGTAGGTGTATTCCACGAAATTCTTCGAGTAGCCGAGCGGATCGAACCCGCCGGTCTTCTCCTCGGTGCCGTCCTCCTTCTTCCGCTGGAAGGACTGGGTGGCGGGAGCGTACTCGTGGCGCTTCGTGAAGTCTGGGCCCGCCCACCAGTATGGGCCGTAGACGATATCGTTCTCGCCGTCCTTATTGAAATCCCCGAAGAAGGCCCCTTCCGCCCAGAATTCGGCGGTGAGCTGCTGCTTCTTCCACGCATGCACCACGTATTCTTCCGCCAGCGCCGCTCCGAACGAAGCCGCGGCCACAGCCACCATCCAAGGGAATCGTTTCATCGGCACAAGCTTAGCTATTTCCCCCAACCTGTAAACCCATGCTTGCGGATCTGCGCGCCGGAGGGGGCATCCTGGCACCGAGCGATGCTGGCCTATGGTTTGGAGTTGCGCATTCATGCGGTTTGGCGTGGGAAACTCCCGGACCGCCTAAAGGCGGAACTCCGAACGGGTGCAGACGGATGCGCCCCGCGGCTGGGAGCGGAGGGGACCGTCGAGCATGGGTGGCGGGCCGCTTCGGATCGCGCCCGGGAGGGCGATTCGTCCTGCCTGGCGAGGTGAGGAAACCGGGTCGCGGAGGGAGGGGGCAGCGGTGATTTTCATCGGCCGTTTCAAGATTTTTTCGCGTTTCAAGGGTTCGGTTTGCGTAAGTCGTTGATAGGACGATGTTGGAGTTTTCCAATGCTTGAAACGTTTCAAGGTTTCTACATTTATCCTAAAAAGGAGAATAGACTTTGGCGCGAGGTGCAAAATCACCCCTCGCGCCAAAGTCTATTCTCCTTTTTAGGATTTACGTGGGTTTCGTGGGGGTGGGCGCACGGGCTGGGCGGTGGCGCGATGGGGAGCGCCGGGAGGGGGCGAGGTTTCATGGTGGGTGAGGTTGGAGGTTGGCGTGATTCGGGTGGTGGAAATGTAGACTTCCTAGGTGACGGGAGGGGGTTAGAAAGCGCGACGGGCGGGTCATTTTGCGTGCAGGAAGTCCTATTTACGCGGGTTTCGTGAGGGTGGGCGCATGGGCTTGGCGGTGACAGGATGGGGAGCGCTGGGAGGGGGACGGTTAGGGCGATGGGAGTACGCAGGGCATGGGACAACGATTCGAGGCTCTTCCCGGAGGAAGGGACACGGCGAGGCGGCAGGGTCGCGCGGCGGAGAATCGGAACAGGAGGGGCGAGGCTTTCGCGCCTGTTGTTCAGAATCGATCCGAGCGACCGCGAGTTTGAGTTCGCGATCATGGGGTAAGCATGCCGCCGGGGAGGCGGAGTTTCAAGTGGACGTTTGGTTTTTTGGCCGGACCTTTGGGATGGAGGGGGAGAGGCCAGACGACCGCCTGAACTAGTCGCACCCGTCCCCAAAGCGGGACGAACGAACTCCGGCCTCACCAAGAATCTCCACGAGCTTTCCAAAGCACCATCCAGCCCTACGTCGATGACTTGCTCACCGTGATCGTCCTTGCCCACCTCGCCTCCGCCAACGCCGGATGCATCGCCCCGGGAATTCCGTGACATTGACGCGACGTTCCGCGTGGGCTATACCCACCTCATGGTCATCATTGCGGATTCGAAACGGCGGGTCACGCTGCCCAAGCCGGCTCACCCCGGCGACGCCTTCGCTCTGGAAGCCATCGGCGAGGGACAGTTCCTCTTAAGCCGTTTGGAAAAGCCCGCCCGAAAAGTAAAACTTACCCGCGAAGCCGGCTTTCTCGTGGCCTCCAGCGGGCGTCCCATCACCCAGGCTCAGACCCGCGCCCTGCTCGATGAATTTCCATGACCTACCTGCTGGACACTTCCACTCTGCTGGGGTGGCTCTGGCGGGATCACCAGTTTCATAGTCGCGTCATCTCTTGGCAGCAGGGCTAGAGCGTCTCAAGAAATACTGTAGCCGTTCGGGGAGCGGTCTTTTTGCGTTCAGGCTTCGTTTTGGCTCAGTTACAGGCCACTGTGGGCATGCTCCTTCGCCAAAGCCTCGCCAGAACGCAAAAATCCTCGCTCCGAACGGCCACTGTATTTCTTGAGGCGCTCTAATCGGTCGCCATCTGCCCCATCGTCGAACTTGGTTTCCTGCGCATCTCCACCCAACCCCTGTTCGGCGCCACCATGAAAGAAGCCCGCGAAATGTTGGCGGCCTGGCATGCCAAAGCGCGCC
>CAYZKY010000124.1:0-18730 GCA_964478815.1 uncultured Verrucomicrobiota bacterium | reverse complement strand
AGCCGATCCTCGCGCTCGCACCGATGCAGGATGTGACGGACCGGCCGTTCTGGGACCTGATGCATCGCTACGGCGGGCCGGACGTGTATTACACGGAATACTTCCGCGTGCAGCCGACCTCCAAGCCGGAAAAGTGGATCGTGGATGCCTTGGTCAATAATTCCACCGGCAAACCGGCCGTGGCGCAGATGATCGGCAACGACATCCCGGCGCTCGTCCGTACGGCGAAGGAGCTGGAGCGTTACGACATCGTGGCGGTGGACCTGAATCTCGGTTGTCCGGCGCCGGTAGTGTATCGCAAGTGCGCGGGCGGCGGTTTATTGCGCGAGCCCAAGCGCGTGGACAACATTCTCGGCGCGTTGCGCGATGCCATCTCGGTGAAGTTCACCGTGAAGACCCGCATCGGTTTCGACAGCCCGGCAGTGTTCGAGGAGTTGTTGCCCATCTTCGCGAAGCATTCCATCGACCTGCTCACGGTGCATGGCCGCACGGTGCTGGAGATGTATCGCTCGGAGGTGCATTACGATTACATCGCGCAGGCGGTGCAGGCGCTGAAATGCCCGGTCATCGCGAACGGGAATATCTATTCACCCGCCAAGGCCGAGGAAGTTTTGCAGCAAACGGGTGCGAAGGGCCTGATGATCGGGCGCGGGGCCATCCGGAATCCGTGGCTCTTCGAGCAGATCCGACAACATCGCCGGGGGGAACCGCTCTTTGTCCCGCGCGGGCGCGATGTGCTGGAGTATGTGCACCATCTGTGGGCCATGACGCCGGCGGAGATCATCCGTGAGAACGCGCAGGTGCAGAAGATGAAGAAGTATATGAACGTCCTGGGTATCGGCGTGGAGCCGACCGGGCAGTTCCTGCATGATATCCGCCGCTGCACGACACAGGCGGAGTTCTTCCGCATTTGCGCGACCTACATGGATAACGACGCGCCGATGCTGCTGTTGCCGTTCAAGCTGGAGCTCGCGCCGACAGATGTGGTGGGCGGGGAGCATCTGTAGTTTTGGTTTGGGCGAAAGCCTTTGCTTCGTTGGTTACAATTTTCCCATCGCTTTCCACTGGTGAACATTTTCGTTTCCCAGTAGTCCAATGATGCGCTGAACAACCAATTTAGTGATCAAAATATGAACGCAATGCACGAGATCGATTATCGGATTTACGGGGATGACATGCAGTTCGTGGAGATCGAACTGGACCCGCAGGAGGCGACCGTCGCCGAGGCGGGCGGCATGATGTATATGGAGGACGGCATCGCCATGGAGACGGTGTTTGGCGATGGCTCCCAGCAGAACAGCGGCTTTCTCGGCTCCCTCCTCGGCGCCGGTAAGCGGCTCATCACCGGTGAGTCCCTCTTCATGACCGTCTTCTACAACCGCGGCTCCGGCAAACGCCGCGTCGCTTTCGGCGCTCCCTATCCCGGCAAGATCATCCCCGTCAAACTTTCCGAAATCGGCGGCGAACTCATCGCCCAAAAGGATTCCTTCCTCTGCGCCGCCAAGGGCGTCAGCGTCGGCATCGCCTTCCAAAAGAAAATCGGCGCCGGCCTCTTCGGCGGCGAAGGCTTCATCATGCAGCGCCTCCAGGGCGATGGCTGGGCCTTCGTCCACGCCGGCGGCACCTTGATGCAGCGCGATCTCGCCCCCGGCGAAGTCGTCCGCGTCGATACCGGTTGCATCGTCGCCTTCCAGCCGAGCGTCGAATACGACATCCAGTTCGTCGGTAAGATCAAGTCCGCCCTGTTCGGCGGCGAAGGGCTGTTCTTCGCCACCCTCCGCGGTCCCGGCCGCATCTGGCTGCAATCCCTCCCGCTCAGCCGCCTCGCCGACCGGATCTACGCCGCCGCCCCGCGCGCCGGTGGCAAATCTCGCGAACAAGGGTCGCTCCTTGGCGGCCTCGGTCTCGGCACGCTGCTCTCGGGAGACAATGAGTAATCCCGGGAATCCCGAGCGCCCCAGCTTGGCCCGGAGGCTCTTCGGCCCCAGCAAGGAAGAAGTCTGGCGTCAGGTCTGCGAACAGACCGGCGCCACCTTCTCCGATGGCGGGTTCTGGAAAGGCTCCAAAGTCCAGGCCCGCCACGGCGAATGGACCATCACCCTCGACACTTTCGCCGTCTCCACCGGCAAGACCACCGTCGTCTTCACCCGCCTCCGCGCCCCCTACGTCAACCCGGACGGCTTCCGCTTCAAGATTTACCGCCGCTCCATCTTCAGCAACCTCGGCAAATTTCTCGGCATGGACGATGTCGAGATCGGCGAACCCGCCTTCGACGAAGCCTTCATCATCAAGGGCACCGACCCCGCCAAACTGAAGAGCCTCTTCGCCTCCGCGAAGCTCCGCGAACTCATCGAACTCCAGCCCCGCATCGATCTCAGCGTCCGCGACGACGAAGGCTGGTTCGGCGCCGATTTCCCGCCCGATACCGACGAACTCGCCTACGCCGTCCCCGGCATCATCAAGGACCCGGCCCGCCTCCGCGCCCTGTTCGATCTCTTCGCCGAACTCCTCGACCAGCTCTGCCGCATCGGCTCCGCCTACCGCCAGGACCCCCAAGTCCAGCTCTGAACCCTCCGCCGTATTCTGGGGAGGACGGGCGTCCCGCCTGTCCGTTTGGGCGTCTCGCCCGAACGACTCCCCTCCCATAGCTCCCGACTTCCTCAAGTTGTCGGCGCGTTTGCCCCGCTCAAAAATTTCTTCGACGGCCCTCCCATTTTAGAGAACCATCAGGCTCAAGCATGAGCCTGTTGTTCGTCGCCGATCTCCATTATGCGCTGAAGCAGTTCGACTGGCTCATCGCCCATGCCGCCGAGTACGAGGCCCTCATCATCGGCGGCGACCTCCTCGATATCGCCGGCGCCCTGGAGACCGATGTCCAGATCGTCGTCATGCAGAAATACCTCCAGCGCCTCCGCCAGTTGACCCGCCTCATCGTCAGTTCCGGCAACCACGATGGCGATGCCCGCAATGCCGCCGACGAATCCGTCGCCCGCTGGATTCTTGCCTCCAAGACGCCCCAATCCTTCGTCGATGGCGATTCCCTCGAACTCGGCGGCGCCCTCATCACCGTCTGCCCCTGGTGGGATGGCCCGGCCTCCCGCGCCGATCTCGAAACCCTCCTCGCCCGCGACGCCGCGAAGCCCAAGCAAAAATGGATCTGGATCCATCACGCGCCGCCGCACGAGTCCCCGGTCAGTTGGACCGGCAAGCGCTTCGCCGGCGACGAATTCCTCACCGCCTGGATTCGCCAGTACCAGCCCGATCTCGTCCTCTCCGGCCACATCCACAACGCCCCCTTCTACGCCGAAGGTTCCTGGATCGATCGCATCGGCCGCACCTGGGTCTTCAATCCCGGCAAACAACCCGGCCCGCAGCCCACCTCTCTCGCGCTCGACCTCGACCGCATGACAATCGCCTGGATCTCCGCCGAAGGCGCCGAAATCCGCGAACTCGGCCTGCCCGAAGAAGCCCCCAGCACGATTACGACGATTACGACGGACGCTTGCGCGGCGGCAGGTGCATAAGCGCCTCGATCACCTCGTCCACCATCCCCAGGTGGTCGTGCCCCTCGTACTGCCGCTTCACATCGATCAAATACTTGCTCAAGGAATCCAGCCGCCGCGCCAGCAACCGCGCCACCTCCAGGCTCGCCGCCGCCGATTGCCCCAGAAACTCCTGCGGATTCTCCACCATCGCGAAGGTCGAGCGCGTCCGTGCCCGCACCGTCGCCGTATGCCCGCTCTCCAGCAGCACCGCCATCTCCCCGAACAGCGCTCCCGCCTGCGCGGAACTCGAAACCACGATCCCGTCCCGCAGCACCTCCACCTCCCCCGCCAGCAAGACGAAGATCATCCCCGTATGCCCATCCTGCTCGATCACCGTTTCACCGGCCTCGAACGTCCGCCTCGGGTGATCCCTGACCAATTCCAGCATCGCGCCCATCCCCGCCACCAATAGCCCCACCCCCGCCCAATGTAAACCTGCTTTCCTCCCAAGTTTCCGCTCGTTCCCATCGATTAATCCCAAATCGCACACGCGGCTACGGAAGGCTCCGCTTCACAGGGGCGCCGAGAAGTGCCTTGCTATTCGCGCCAGATCACATCGCCTTTCGTATTGATAATCGATTGGCCTTCTGCTTCCTCGACTAGCGCGAAGCCATTTTCAAATGCATACGCCTTCAAATACTTTGGTTCAATGGTGAGGTTTCCGGTTCGGTCTATATAACCCTCTCTTTTTGCTACGGTTACACAAGCCAGCCCGCAACGGAACGATCCTGCACTTTTGAACTTCGGCTCGATGGCCCATTCCCCGTCGATATTGATGTATCCGTGCAGCTTGCGAGTCTTCCATGCTAGGGCCAGCGAAGTTTCCTCGTCGAAATCATTCAAAGAGGGAAACTGAGGGCTTTTAACGATCCTGCCCTCGATTGTCACCAACCCGAATCCACAGCCATCGAATAGATCATCCTGATTCACGCAAAATCCGGCCACACCCCGGTGGAACTGCGTCATTTCGTCATACAAAGGTGGAAACGTCAGTTCGTTGCGATCATTGTAGAAACAAATTCTCAAACGGCGATTCTCGTCGAACTGGAGACAACGAATAAATCTCCAATTGCGGGGCCAGCATGGCTCGTGCTTAATGTCGTACGCACTCAACTGAACGAGAACAGTTCCGTCTTTGGAGATGATGAAGTATCCGTCGGTAGACTCTACAATGGCCTTTCCTTCATGAAAGTCCCAGGCGGTTTGCCATCGAGGCTCGATTCTCCACGCCCCGCTCACGTCGATGTAGCCATACAGATCATTCTCGCAAACTGCTGCCAGCCCGTCTGAAAAACATGGTGCTGCCCGTTTATTGGAGAAGCGCGCCGGCAAAAGCGTGTTTCCCCTTATGTCCAAAAAACCATCCAAACCTCCCTCTTGATATCCCAATACTCCCTCACCGGCTTGATATAGGCTGTCGTAAATAAAAGGTACGACAACGGTTCCAGACAAATCGATGGCTCCATATTTGCCCCGAACGGAGACCGGAATGACAACGTCGCTACTCATCACCCCATTCGTGTTCGCTTGGCCTCACCGAAACAGACTGACGGCATATTCCATCGTCGTGTCACAAACATCGGCGGCCAATCAAATCACATTAGGGTCATGGTGGCTACGATCACTTGCCTCTCACTCAAGGTGCAACCGCCCGGTAATACGCCAGAGGGTCTGCCTCCGCTTCGGGGTCAATGATCTCCTCCGGCCTCAAATCCACCGTCACGGTGTGCCAGTCGGCCCACGTCCGCAAGTCCACGCTCTTTTGCACGCGCACCGCCTGTCCGGCATTGGCTTGCACGCTCATGTGGAAACCGTCCGGTAGGAGTTGGCCCGCGCCCAGAACGATGGGCCCGCCCGTCAGGCTCACCGCGGCCAGGCCCTCCGCACCCGCCGCCAGCAGCAGCCGGTCCTCCTCCACCGCCAATCCGAAGCACGGCACCGACCGCGCGGTCCGCACGATCTGCAATTGCTCCGGATTTGTCACATCCACCACCTCGAATCCCCCCGTTCCTTCGGCCACATAAGCGTGGTTTCCGGCCACCGTTACGGCCAGCGCGAACGTTCGCGTCACCTGGTTGCCCACCCATCGCGGGTTCGAGAGGTCCGCCAGGTCGGCAACTTGCAGCCCCGCGCTGTCGTCCGCCAGATACGCCAACTCCCCGCGCACCGTCACGTCCATGACGCTTCCGGGAGTATCCAGGCTGCCGAGCAGAAACGGGTCGGCCGGCACGGTCACATCCACGATCTGCAATCCGGCCAATCCATCGGCGATCAAGGCGTACGTTCTTCCACTCCTCTCCAGCAGCTTGACCGAGCGCGCGTAGCCTTCCGTGTCGAACACGGATCGAATGAAAGCCGGCGTGCCGAAGTCCACCATTTCCAGACCCGCCGCTCCCTCCGCGAGATACGCGACCGTTCCTTTCGTCGCGATTCCTTCGACCTCCGCCCCCGTCTCGATCGTTTGTGTCGGCACCAACCGGTTCGGATCAGGCGCCGCGAAGTAATGAACCTGCCTCGGCTGGCTTGCCACCCAAACGGCTGCGCCATCGTGATGCACGGCGGTGACAGCGCCCTCGGGACGGAACGTCCCCACCCGCCTGGGCTCGGTCGCCCGCGCCACATCCACAATCTGCAAGCCCCCGTCCCCGTCGGCCAGCCAGGCCAGCGAGCCGTTCAGCGCCACCCCCTTTGCGTCGCCACTCGTGGCCAGTTCGCCCAGGGGTTTCGGCGCGGCCGGGTCGGCGATGTCGAAGCTGCGAAGGCCCCGGTATTGATCCGCCACCCAGAGCGTCGTTCCCTCCACCTCCGTTTGCAGCGCAAACCCGTCCGTTTCGTGCCGGCCCAAGAACTTCGGATTGCGCGGATCGCGGCAATCCACCAGTTCGAACCCCTCCGATCCCTTGGTCAGAATCGCCAGCTCCTCCTGCACCGTCACGCGCATGGCAAATCCGCCTGACGCGTAGGTGCTCACCCGTTGTGGATTCCGTGGATCGCGGATATCCACCAGATGCATCCCTGCGCTCTGCGCCGCCACGCACGCGTAGTCCCCCATCAGCGCGACCCCGTTCGGTGAACCCTCGAGCGCCAATCGGCTTAACCGCGCCGGTTGCGAAGGGTTCGAAACGTCCACAATCTCCAACGCCCCGTCGAAATCGGCTACATAGACCGTCGTGCCTGCCACTTCGGCGTCCGCCGCGTAACCATTGATCGCGTACTGCGCCGTGAGTGTCGGAGCTGCCGGATTCCCGACATCGACCAGCGCCAGCCCTTCGCCACCCCGGATTAACACGGCCAGGCGGTCTCGCACGTCGATCTTCGAACTCGTTCCGGCCAGCGGCAAGTTCGCCAGGCGAAGTGGCCGGGCCGGATCTCTCCCATCCAGAACCGTCAGCCCCGCTTCGCCGTCAGCCACAAACGCAAAGCGCCCCTCGATCTGGATATCGTGCGCCTGTCCGAACGTGGGCGTGTCCCCAATGGCTCGAGGCTGTTTCGGATCGCTCGCATCGATCACGACCACCCCGCCATCCTGAGCCGCCACCCACCCGCGTGAGCCGGTAACTTGGATCGCATAGGCCGGTCCGCGCTTGTGCCCCGGCCAGAGGCTTTGCCAGGCCAATTCCACGTCCGCTCCCCGCGCGGTCGCGAACAGCGATACAATGAAAACGCCACCCACAAACTGCCGAATGCCCAAAAAACCACACATAGTTGAATGGCCTGAACCTGCCCCGCCCCCGCGCCCGCCGCATGTGACAAAACGGTGACGGCGTGCCTGCCCGCGAGCCCCAGAAGCGCAAGACTTTACCTCAACAAAATTCAGGCTCCGCCGTTCTCCGAGATTGACCGTCCGATGCGTCCTGCCGCACTGTTTGCCGTCCGTTTCGTGTGGGCGGACGCGTGGATTTGATTTTATGACCCAAGATGCGCGCTGGGAAAGCTTCCAGCGGAACTTTTCGGATTTTCCCTCCCTCGGATTGTCGATCGACTTGAGCCTGGCGGGGTTGGAGTCGGCGTTTCCCGGCGCTCTTCAGCCGAAATTGCAGTCGGCGTTCGAAAAGATGGCGGCCTTGGAAACGGGAGCGATCGCGAACCCGGACGAGCAACGGATGGTGGGCCATTACTGGCTGCGGAATGCGGCACTGGCGCCGAAGCCCAAACTCCGGCGGGAGATCGAACAAACCATCGCGGCGGTGAAGAGTTTCGCCCTGCGGGTGCATGGAGGCACGGTGCGGGGGGCCGGGGGAGAATTCCGGCGGGTGCTGGTCATCGGGATCGGCGGGTCGGCGTTGGGGCCGCAGTTCGTGAGCCACGCCTTGGGTCACCCATCCAGCGACCGGATGACGATGCATTTCTTCGACAACACCGACCCCGATGGCATGGACAAGGTCCTCGAAGCCATCGGCGGCGATCTGGGCCGCACCCTCGCCGTCGTGATCTCGAAATCGGGCGGGACGAAGGAGACGCGCAACGGGATGCTCGAAGCGAAGTTCGCCTATGAGCAGGCCGGGCTGAAGTTCGAGGATCACGCGATAGCGATCACGGGCGAGGGAAGCGAGCTGGATCAACTGGCGGTCAAGGCGAAGTGGATCGAGCGGTTTCCGATGTGGGATTGGGTGGGCGGACGGACCAGCGAGACCTCGGCGGTGGGCCTTTTGCCGGCGGCGCTGCAAGGCCTGGATATCGATGCGTTCCTGCAAGGCGCGGCCGCGTGCGACGAATTGACGCGGAAAGCGGTCTACGGTGAGAACCCGGCGGCGCAACTGGCGGCGGCGTGGTTCGCCATCGGCCAAGGGCGCGGCGCGAAGGACATGGTGATCCTCCCCTACAAGGACCGGCTGGAGTTGTTTTCGAAGTATCTGCAACAGTTGATCATGGAGTCGCTCGGGAAGGAACTGGATCTGACCGGACGCCGGGTGAACCAGGGAATCGCGGTGTATGGGAACAAAGGCTCGACGGATCAGCATGCCTACATCCAGCAGTTGCGAGACGGTTTGGATAATTTCTTCGTCACGTTCATTCAGGTGCTGACGGATCGGGCGCGGCCATCGGCGGAGGTGGAGCCGGGCATCACCACCGGGGACTATTTGCAGGGATTCTGGCTGGGGACGCGCGCGGCGCTGGCGGAGAAGGGCCGGGCCTCGATCTCGCTGACGATCACGAAGGTGGACGCTTTTCATGTCGGCGTGCTGATCGCGTTGTACGAGCGGGCGGTGGGTCTGTATGCCTCGCTGATCGAGGTGAATGCCTATCACCAACCGGGGGTGGAGGCCGGGAAGAAGGCGGCCACGGCGGTGCTGAAACTGCAATTGCGCGTGCTGGACACCTTGAAGGGAACCGCCGGAAAACGGTTTACTGCGCCAGCGCTCGCGGCCGCCCTCGGCGCTCCGGGCGAGACGGAAACGATCTTTCAGATTTGCCGGCATCTCGCGGCCAACGGCCGGGTGAAGTCCTCTCCCGGGGCCGGCGCGCTCATGGCGGAATATTTCGTTTAGGCGGCTGGTCGATGAGCAAACAGGGTCTGCAGTTGGACAAAGTGGTCCTGCTGGGCCGGACGCTTGACGAGTATCAGCGCTACTTCGCGTTCGAGGCGCGCACGTGCATCGGCCAGTCCGTTCTCGACGTCGCTTCCGGGGTCAGCTCCTTCGCGGCCGAAGCCTCGGCCTTGGGCCTCGATGTCACCGCCCTGGATCCGATCTACGATTTGTCGCCGGATGAGATCGAAGCCCGTTGCGGCCCCGATCTCGACGCCGTCACGACGGCCATCGGCGGCCTGCCGGTCTATCGCTGGCAGTTCTACAAAGACCCGCAAGGCATGCGAATATTCCGCGAGCGAGCCTGTCGCACCTTTCTCGCAGACTTCCGGGCCCAAGGCTCAAGGCGCTACCTCTCTGGTTCCTTCCCGCAACTGCCCGTCGCCTCGCGCTGCTTCGATCTGGCCCTCGTCTCCTACTTCCTCTTCGTCTACGAAGACCAGTTCTCATACGAGTTCCACCGCGATTCGATCATGGAGTTGATGCGGGTGACGCGAGGAGAAGCGCGGATTTACCCGACGGTGACCTTCGAAGGCGTGAAGAGCCAGTATCTCGCGAGGCTGCCGGAGGACCCCGCGCTGGCGCATCTGGAGTTCGAACAAATCGGAACGGACTTCGAGTTCCTGGCGAACTCCAACAATTACCTCCGGGTGCGGCATCGATCGTCCGAAGCAATTTGATGCCGCGGATTGGAGATTAATCAGCCCCGGAGCCCCAGCGTTCCCAACGATTCAGCCAAGCATCGAAGCGTGGGCAGCGGTCCCGCACGGCGGGCAATCCGGCTTCGAGCAGAGTGAACAGGGCGTAAGAAGCTTTCCGATGCGTGTATTCCGGCATGGCGAGCGCGAGCCGCGCGGACGGATGCGTCTCCGCGCCGTCGTTCACATCCTCGGCGGAGGCACTTTCCAAAGTAGGCCCGATGATGGCCGCCAAACTCGCGGAGTGATTCGGGAAAACTTTTTCCAAAGACGCCGGCGAAGCGATCACCAGCGCTTCGAATTCATGCCGCTGAAAATATGGCACAAAGCGGGGCTCACCAAAATGCCGGCTCCACTCCGCTTCCATCGCTTCGACCTCGGCTGTCGAGCGAACTGCGGATACCGCGCCCGGATAGCCAGGTACTTGAGGCGGCAGGCCGTAGAGATCCAACAAGGTGCTGAAGTGCAGAATCGGCTCCTTTCGGCTGCGAAACAATTCCCGCAAATCCTGCTCGACCACCTGCCAATTGACAAACCCGCCGCGCCGGGCTTTCGGCCCGTTTCCGGTTTTCGCCAGTATCGGGCGTTCTACGATCACGCCGAAGGCCGCCAGATGGTTTCGCAGGATGCGGTTCACGAACAATTCTTCCGTTTGGCCTTCGACATAAAGCAACAGTCGCTTGCTCATGGACGGCCTCCAATCACGTCCTTCTGCCAAAGTTGCCCAAGTGAGTAATGTTCCAGCCATGTTTGCAGGGCTTCGGAGGAGAGCCGGCGAAATGTGCTCTTTCGGTCCTCGTGCTCCACGACGATTACATCATCCGCATCGAAATGATCGAGGAATGTCGCGGATTGAGTCGCGACCAGCACCTGGCTTGTGCGGCTTGCAGCCTTGATCAGCCCCGCAATCATCGATTCCGCCGCCGGATGCAACCCCAATTCGGGCTCGTCCAGCACGATGAATTTCGGCCGCAAAGCGACCGGCTGCAGCAACAATGTCACCAGGCAAAAAATGCGCAGCGAGCCGTCCGAGAGCTGGCCAGCGCCGAATTCGTAGTCCGGCCGCTCCGTCATGCGCCACCGCAACGGAACCGTTTGCCGGCCGGCGAGGCCTTGCGGTTCCAGCACGAAATCCTCGAACCACGGCGCGACGGTATTGATCGTCCGTTCGATTTCCCGGTAGATTTCCGGTTGCTCTTGGCGCAAACGCAGGAGAAACGCGGCGAGATTTCCCCCATTGGCGCGGAGATAGGCGTTATCATCCGCTGGGGGATTTTGGCGCAAATGCGAATCGAGGGACGTATCGTGAAACTGGTAGACACGGCACCCTCCCAACAGCGATTTGATCACTCGGGCAGTTGGTTCATTCTGTGCCCAAGGTTCGGCCAGGCCGCTTTCCCGGTGGCCACCAGTTCCGAGCGGAATAATCCGAGGCCTGGTATGGCCGGCACCATGATATTCCGCCTCTTCGTGCGTAAAAATGAGGGTGTCGCCTTGGGCGTGCGCCAGGGTGCAACGGTATTCGTTTCGACCCGAATCTCCGGTAAATTCTACAGTCGCGCGGAGTGTGGACGTGACTTTTTCGCCGAAGTGCAACAATGCCGACGCCGGCCCGCGTGTCTGCACATAGGTTTGGAATCCGCGAGACAAGGCGAAATTGAGCAATTGGAGGAAACCGATGAGGTTCGATTTGCCAGCTCCATTCGCACCGATGAACACATTCAAGTCTCTGAGTTCCAGCCGGGCGGAAGCAATGGACCTAAATCCTTCGATCTCGATATTGGATAGTTTTGACATTTGATTTCTCGAAGAGTTATTAGGGCACGGAAAGGCGAACTATTTGACCACGCGCTGTTCGATCTCGCCGACGAGTCGGGCGATGTCGGGGACGGCGCGGGCGGCGAGGAGGGCCGGGGCGCACTGCGCGTCGCGAAGCACGCGGCTGAGTCGGGCGAGGATGGCGAGGTGCTCGGTCTGATTGGCGGAGACGAGCAGGAAGAAGAGGCGGACGGGTTTGTTATCCGCCGCCCCGAAAGGCACGCCGGCGGAATGGCGTCCGAAGGCGACGATCGAGCGGGGCAGGAGCGGGCCGAGCGGGTTCCGGGCGTGGGGAAGGGCGATGCCGTCCCCGAGAGCGGTGGAGTGCAAGCGCTCCCGCTCGACGAGGGCCTGGAGGAACTTCTCTTGGGCGGCGGGTTCGTTCCGGATTTCCGGCACGAGGCCGGTCAATTCCCGGAGAATTCCAATGGAATCGACCGCACGCAAGGAGAGCGAGATTTGTTCAGGCCGGAACAAGCCGGACAAGTACGACATGGCGGAAGATTGGCGGAATGCAGCCGGTTTTTCGAGCCGAATGTTCGGAGGCGATCAGCGATCCGGCTTGCGGAATGGTTCGCTGGAAGGTTCGCTGGAAGGTTCGATTTGCACCGGGCGCCGAGCTGAACTACCCTCGGCTTTTCGGCGGGCGATTGGCGCAGCGGTTAGCGCGTCTGCCTTACACGCAGTAGGTCGGGGGTTCGAATCCCTCATCGCCCACCATTTCGAACTTGTACCGTTGGCATCGGCTTCGTTCGAAGCGTTGGCGGAGACCGCGTTTCGAGCAGGAGCCAATAAAGACGGGACAAAGTGAGCGTTTTCTGAAAACGAAAACGCCACGGTTTTGCGTGAAGTCCGAGGTTCGTTCCGGGTTGCGGCACCCGTTCGGCCAGCCAGACCTGGACAGGCGGGCTTCATGCTCCCTTCGCGCCGCGGCTCACGGAGTCTGGGTCTCGGATGCCTTTCGACGAGCAATTCCTTTCCGATAACGCTTCTTGCGGTTGGCGGCGCTCCAGGCGGAGTACGCGAGGAAGCCCAGCGCGAGCAGCACCATCCCCACGCCGATCAATATCCCAATATTTCCTCGTGTCAGCATCTCTTCGCTCATCTGGTATCGATCCCCACCTTGGGGCAACACGCGGGTTGGCGCAATCCGCTGCTTGCTGACTGCCTTGAAGCCGGATCCTCAGCTTCCTCGCGGCAGAGTGCCGGGCTGGAACGAATTGGAGAGCAAGGTCAAGGGCGTTTCGGCGGTTCGTTCTTTTCGATAAAGCTGTCCAGCAGCGCATTGAATTTATCGGCTTCGTCCACGAAGAGAGCGTGGCCCGCACCATCAAAGACATGGATTTCCGGCGATTTCAGTTGCCTGGCTTCGAGGGCGATTCTCTCGCGTTTCGAGTTCTGCCCGGAAAGAACGATTAACGACGGGAGAGCGATCTGATCGAGCCGGGCCTGAAAACCGATCCGCCCCACGAGCAGGGCCAGACCCGTATCCTCCGCCGTGGATTGCACGGCTTTGACCACGCGTTCCAAGTGCCCTTCGGGCGGCGGTCTGCCGTACATGCTCTGAACGAAGGCCCGCAATGCCGGCAAACGATTCGCTCGCATCGACGAGGCGACGTACTTCAGAAAGGCGATCTCGCCGGCGCTTTCTTCGCTGGAAACCGGATAGGACAAGTCTCCATCGATTAATGCGAGAGCGCGCACGGATTGGGGTGGAAACTGCTCGCAGAGCGAAAGGATTTCGCCCACGGCGAGCGACCAGCCGACGAGCACCACATTGGTGAGTTGGAGGTGGTCGATGACGGCCTGGACGTCGCGCGCGCCGGGCGGGATAGTGTCCAAAGGAGACGCGGCTGGATTGCCCTTGCGAGCGCGGGTCCATCGCCACTACTCGGCGGTTTTTTTTGAAAGTGGCGGATCTGGAATTCGAAGATATCGCCCGGCATGAGGTACCCGGGCACGAACAAAACGGGAGAAAGAGTGGAGCCCTTGGGGCCACTGACCCAGCAGTGGATCACGGCCCCGTCGTCCGTGGCGACGGAGGTGGCAGAACCAAGCTGATGGGTGGCCAACTGGCCGCAAAGCAGGCGCGGCCACAACAGGGACACGAGCAGAATCCACCGCATAATGCTCACCCTCGAATTCAAATCGGACCGAGCTGTCAACGGTGGAGCAGGAATCGGAATCGGCAGATTCGGCCTATTCCAACGGTGTGGTAAAATAGGTTCGGAGATGGGGCAAAACGGCCACCATTTCGAATTTCTCCTCCCTGGTCAGCGGGGGGCTGGTCCCTCGCCGTGGCCGATGGAGGGTTCGGCGCCGTTGCGGACTTCGGCGAAGACGATGACGCCGGCGCCGGTCTGGAGGGAGCTTTGCACCTGCACTTCGATCTGGCGGCCGACGTAGGAGGCGGCCTGGTTGACGACGACCATGGTGCCATCGTTGAGGTAGCCGACGGCCTGGCCTTTGTCCTTGCCTTCGCGGACGAGCCGCAATTGCATTTTTTCGCCGGGGATGCAGACGCTTTTCATGGCGCCGGCGATGTCGTGGAGGTTGACGAAGGTGACGCCTTGCAGTTCGGCGACTTTGCCGAGATTGGAATCGGTGGTGAAGAGTTTGGCTCCGATGACCTTGGCGAGGCGGACGAGCTTGGCATCGACGGTGGATTCCTCGGGAAACTCGCCCTCGTGCAGGCTGACGTCCACCTTCGGATTTTGCTGCATGCGGCTCAACATATCGAGACCGCGGCGGCCGCGGGCGCGGCGGATGGGGTCGCTGGAGTCGGCGATGCCCTGGAGTTCCTTCAAGACGAAGCGGGGGACGACGATGGTGCCGCTGACGAGTTTGGCGTCGATCAGGTCGGCAATGCGGCCGTCGATGACGGCGCTGGTATCGAGGAGGATCAGGCTGGGAGGGGCATTCTGCGGGGTGAAGCGCACGTAGGGGATGATGAGGGTGAAGTCCTCCTTGTTGCTGCGGAGGGCGAGAACCATGCCGATGTAGCTGAAGCCGAGGAACAGGCAGAGCCGGATGAGCCAGCGGAGCTTGTCGTCGGCATACATGAAGAGATCGGACCGGTCGACCATCCAGGCGATGAGACTGCCGAGGATCAGGCCGAAGGTGGCGGAGGAAAAGGCGCGGAGCGAAAAGCCCTTGAGCAATTCATCGATGCCGATCAGGAGTCCGCCGAAGCCGAAACCGATGAGCGCGCCATTGAGGCCGGAGCCCATGAGGCCGGGCTGGACTTCGCTGATGGCATAGCCGCCGGCGATGCAGAGCAGAAGAAAGAAAATCCGGATGACCCAGAAGGAAGAAGCCATGGGCTACTCTTTGGGTGTTTTGGGCTTCCGGATCACGCTCCAAAGACCTCGATTGTTAATATTGCTGCTCAGCACCATCACGTTGCTCAGGGTTTCAGACGTGTACAGTGCCATTTCCTGGTTCTTAATCAAACTGCCGGCCAGCCCTTGGCCGGCCTCGACGCCGGCGAGGAGGTGATTCACGCGGCCGCTGGCTTCGTTCAGATTCTGCATGGCGGAGGTCAGTTCCACGCGGTTGCTGGCGAGAGTGCTTTGGAGATCCACCGCGACTTCGTTGAGCTTGGAGCTGAAGGCGGAGATGTTGCTGACGCTGGTGTTCAGAGGCGGGGTATTGGTGGCGAGGATATTATCGATGCGGTCGACCGTCTGGATGGCGCGTTCGGAGAGGGTGCGGACATTGGCGACGCTCTGGGTAATATTACCGAGGGTGGCCGGGGAGAGGAGCGTGGTATCGAGGCGGGTGACGGCCTGATTGAGCTGGGCCACGGTGTTGGCCATCCGCTGCATGAGAGTGTTGGCGGACTCGGCGACTTCGGCGAGATCGAACGGTTCCTGGCAGGCGACGCTGGCGCCGGCCTGGAGCACTTTGAGCTTCTCACCCGGGGCCAGCGGCGGGCCGGGGCTGACGGCGATGAAGCGGTCGCCCAGGAAGCCGGCCTGGCGGATGGAGAAGATGGCATTGGCGGCGATTTTGTAACGCCCGATGATCTGGGCATGCATGGTGACGGCGTTGCCGCTGGGGGAGAGATCGATCTGATCGATGGTGCCGATGGGCACGCCGGCCATGAGGATGGCCGCGCCGGGGATAATGCCGCCGACGTTGGCGGCGGTCAGGCTAATCTCGTAGGTGCGGGAGAGCGGCCCGGCTCCTTTGGAGAACCGCAGGATGAGGGCCGCGGCGAGGACGAGGCCCACGAGAATAAAGAGGCCCACGCGCCATTCAAAGCGTTGCTTGTTCATGACTCAGAAAAGTTGGTCTTTGGCATCGGAAATTCCGTTGACGAAGCGATGCACGAGCGGGTCGGCCGAGGCGAAAATGTCCTCCGGCTTGCCGCTGGCGTAGACCTTGCCGTTGGCGAGCATGATGATCCGGTCGCCGACCCGCCGCATGCTGCGGGTGTCGTGCGTGACGACGATGGAGGTTACCTTGAGGTGCTCGTTCACGCGAATAATGAGTTGATCGATGCTGTCGGAGACGACGGGATCGAGGCCGGTGGTGGGTTCGTCGTAGAGGACGATTTCGGGCCGGTAGATGATGGCGCGGGCGAGGCCGACGCGCTTGCGCATGCCGCCGGAGAGTTCGGAAGGGCGCTTATCCTGGATGCCGGACAATTCGACGACCTCGAGGACTTCCTCGACCTTGTCGTCGATCTCCTTCTCCGAGAAATTCCGTTCGCGGCGGAGCACGAAGGAGATGTTTTCGGCGACGGTCAGGGAGTCGAACAGGGCGGCGCTTTGGAAGAGCATGCCGAATTTGCGCCGAACCTTGAGGAGCTCCCGCTCGTTGAGCTCGCAGACGTTCTGGCCCTCGATCAGCACTTCGCCGGAGTCCGGCTTGGCGAGCGCGATGATCTGCTTGAGCAGGACGCTCTTGCCGCAACCGCTGCGCCCGATAATCACGACCGATTCGCCCCGCTCGATCTTGAACGAGATGCCGTCCAGCACGCGGTGGGTCCCGAAGCCCTTTTTGAGATCGCGGACTTCGATCATGGCGCGAACACCCGGCTGAGGAAGAGGGTCAGGAAGAAGTTGCTGATCAGGATGGAGATGCAGGCGGCGACGACGGCTTCGGTGGTGGCGCGGCCGACGCCTTCGGCGCCTTCGCCGCAGTTCATGCCGCGATGGCAACTGACCCAGGAGATGATGCCTCCGAAGATCACGGCCTTGGTGAGGCCGGTGTAGACATGCGCGGCGCTGGAGTATTTGACCATGTTCGCCCAGGTGTAGGCCGGGTCCATCTGGAGCAGGAGGATTCCGACGGCGTAGCCGGCGCCGATGCCGATGGCGATCGACTCGGCGGTGAGGAGGGGCATGGCGATGACGGTGGCCAGCGCGCGGGGGGCGACGAGATAATCCACCGGATGAGCGGCCAGGGTGCGGAGGGCGTCGATCTGTTCGGTGACCTTCATGGTGCCGAGTTCGGCGGCCATGGACGCGCCGACGCGGCCGGCGACCATCAGGGCGGTGAGGACGGGGCCCAGTTCGCTGCACATCGAGACGCTGACGACCGCGAGGGTGGCCGTGTCCATCCGGACTTTGTGGAACTGATAATAGGTCTGGGCGGCCATCACCATGCCGGTGAAGGCGCCGGTGACGAGGACGACGGACTGCGACTTAACGCCGACGAAATAGAGCTGGTAGATGAGATCCCGGATGGAGAGCTGCCGCAACCCAAAGGTGCGGAAGGTCTCGATCACCAGCAGAACGAGGCGCCCGAAATCGGCCAACTGCTCCAGAGCCGTTCGTTTCAGCACGCCGAGTCCTTCGTGATTAAGGCTCCCGGCGGGCAATTCTCGCAGAGCCGGTCAACGGCGGCTCTGATGGTGGCGGTTGAGCAAAGCTTCCCCATGCGCAAAGAGTAGCAAGGGAACTTCCGGTTGAGAAGCCCTCAAGCGAGGCAAAGTACGACGATCAGATGCGGACGGGCCGAGCCCAGGCGGGACCGGCCAGCCGAATCGCGCGAATTGGATCAATCCTCCTTCTTGAAGAGGATGTCTTTGATCAATTCTTCGCCGGCCCGGCCACCGGTGAATTTGACGATCTGGGAGTATTTCACGCCGCCGTCTTCAAAGACCAGCTCGCTCACCTCGGTTTCCGGCGCGCCCGACTGATCGGCTCCCGAATGCTGGAAGACGATTCTGTTTCCCACGATGCTGATGGTGCTGGCTCCGTGCTTTCCGTCCTTGTCATTGCCGATCTCGACGAGCGTTTTGGAGCCGGGACGGTAATGGATGTGGCCGCTCCATTCGGAAAGCCGGGCGTTGTTGCTCACCACATATCCTTCGGTGGCGATGGCGCTGCCGGCCGCCACGGCTTTGTAGGTGATCGATACCTTGATGTTGTCATCCTGCCAGACCCAGGTGCCGAGCAGCTTTTCGAGAGGGCGGAGGCCTTCGACCAAGCGGAGCTTCTGGCTGGTCTTCGTCCAGGTTTCGCGGTGAATCTTCCAGGTCGAGCCGTCTTTTTTCCAGAGCATCATGTACGTCCCATCCTCGAAGTGCGACCCATCGCCGCTCTTCTCGGTCCAGAGACCGGTTTCGGTGACGAAATCGCCGGAGCCGATCACATCGAGCGTGGACACGTTCTGCTGGCGATCGCCGACCTCCTTAAAGTAGCCGGCGGTGACGGCACGCATGGCATCGAGGCCCTTGATGATGCCCAGATTGGGTTCGAGGCGCTGGGCATCCTGGGTGTACAGGGCGCCCAAGGCCTCGAGATCGCGATTGTTCCAGGCAGCGGCCCATTTTTGTTCGAGCGCTTCGATGGTTTTGCGGAGTTCCGCGTCGGCGGCGTGCGCGACCATCAGGCTGGCCGCGAAGGCCAGAAGGGAGAAGGAACGGAGGAGTTTGTTCATAAGAGTGGTGAATCGTTTGGTGGAGCAAGACTAGCAGGGTCGGCACGGCTGGCAAGCCGCTGAACAGCAAGTTCGCGCGGCATGAGCGCGAGCCGGCTGAGGGCGGGACTGCGAACGGGGGCGGCCTCGCCCGGGCCGGGAAGCGGGCCGGGCGAGCTGCGGGAGGGCTGGATGGCGGGTGGCTATCGGCGCTTGAGGGCGCCGAGGTAGAAGGCGCGGTTTTGGGGTTGTTGGCGAAGGGGTTTGG
>CAYZKY010000123.1:0-18756 GCA_964478815.1 uncultured Verrucomicrobiota bacterium | reverse complement strand
ACCTATAACCAACCCCAAAAGCGCCCCTTCTACGTCGGCGCCCTCAAACGCCGCTGAGCCCGGCCGGGTTCGGAAATTGCCGGGAGCGATGCCTCATTAACGATAGCCAGTCCCGCTCAGCGTCCCTCGAAACACCGAGGCCAAAGTCTCGAAATGTGTAATATGATTTTACAGTTTCCCTGAAAAACCTGACCTTTCACAGCGCTGGCCCCGGCCTGAACGGATCTCTGTAATTTTCATACGCAATTACGCATCAATAGTTTACAACTTGCGTGTTCCTCGACGTATCGTTACGCCTCGAATTGTGGCGCGGAATATGCTTATCGATCCGCGTCAGGGTGTGGAGTTGGTTTCCAGCGAACCGAACCGCGTGGATGCTTGCTCGATGTCTTGATCAGCTCGACCAGTAGTCCAAAACCAGACCACACATTATGACTCTGCCAGTGACCTCGAAATCCGAGGGTTCGCGCCTCAGCGCTGCGGCCAAAGCCGCTGCCTTGGCCGGATCCGCCGCTGCCTTGGCCGCCCCAAACGCCCAAGCGGTGCCCATTCCCGCCAGCAACGTTCCCATCTCCATCTCTTTTAACAATCCCGGGCCGTTCGAATGGGATGTCGACAACAACGGACAGTTCGAATTCCGCCTCTTCGTCGAACGCGATTACGCCATCCACCTGGCCTCGTATCCGTCTGGCAACGGTCGAGGGATGGTTAATCTCTCTTCCTCGGGCGATAACGTCCATAACCTGCCCAAAGGTTTTCTCATCGGGCCGGCCCTCGCCTCAGGCTATTTTGGAAATGGTTCGAGCACCTACCGGCAGATGATCTACCGGTCGAAATATACCTTCAGCAGCATTCCATACACCTACAGCGGCATCGGCTACGATGCGAATGGCTTTACCGAAGGGGTCCCGGGCTGCATCGGCTTCCGGTTCACGGACGGCGCCAACCTGTTCTACGGTTGGGCCAAGATTCAGATCGACTTGGGGGCGGACCCCACGCTGACCATTTTGGAATCGTACTACAATAACGAGCCGAATGCTCCGATCAGCTGCTGCGAGACGACCACCCCGGTGCCCGAATCGGCCTCCACCGCCAGTCTCCTCGCGCTCGGCGCGGCCGGCCTCGCCCTCTACCGCCGCCGCATGGCCGCCCGCTCAGCCGCCTAAGGCGCGGTCGGCTCCCTTCATCGCTTTTCGTCCAAGGCCCCGCGCCCCGCGCGGGGCCTTGCGTTTCCGCTGCCCATTTGCGCTTGATGAGCACCCGGGATTTCGCGAGTTTTCCGGGGACGAGGCGCGCCCCGCCGGACGACGGAATGGGAGGACTGGCGCGCTCAAACCGAGAAACCTGGCCGCCGGATGCTCCGGCCGCCGCCGAACCGGAATACGCAGATGTCGATCCATCCTCTCCTGGCGCAGATCACCAACGCCACCGATACCGTGGTGCGCGGCCAGCAGTTGGCCCAGGCCGGCTACCGCTGGCTCACGGAAAACGGCCCCAAGTGGGCCGTCGCGCTCGTCACCGCCCTCCTGGTCTACCTGATCGGGAGCTGGATCGCCGGCCTGCTCCGTTCCGTCCTGGGCGGAGTGTTGTCCAAGCGCGGCATGGAACCCACCTTCACCTCGTACCTCTCCAACATCCTGCACGCGCTGCTCATGGTGCTGGTCATCATCACCGCGCTCAGCCAGTTGGGGGTGCCCACCGCCCAATTCGCGGCGCTCATCGCTGCCGCCGGCCTGGCCGTCGGCCTAGCTCTGCAAGGCAACCTCTCGAATTTCGCCTCCGGTTTCTTGCTCATCTTCTTCCGCCCCTTCAAACGGGGCGACCATGTGAGCGGCGGCGGCGCGGAAGGCGTCATCGACGAGGTCGGCATCTTTACCACGACGCTCAATACGGGCGATAACCGGCGGATCATCATCCCGAACTCCTCCATCGCTGGCGGCAACATCGTCAATTTCAGCAGCAACGCCACCCGGGTCATCGCCATCCCGAATGTCGTGGCGGGCGCCAACCCCGTGGAAAAGGTGCGCGCCACCTTGCTGGCCGCGGCGAAGGAAAATCCGCTCGTCCAGCTCCAGCCGGAACCGAAGGTCGTGCTCACGCAACTCGGCGAAGGCAAGTACACGATGGAACTGCGTGTCTGGTGCCCCGCGCCCAAGTATTGGGATACGCTGTTCAGTCTGAATGAGCAGGTGAAGGCCGCGCTGGACCGGGAAGGCATCGTTCCACCGGTCGCCGCGGTGAAAATGCTGCCATAAACGAAAGAATTGCATGGAATACGAATCGGTCATCGGTCTGGAAACCCACGTCCAGCTCAAAACCAAATCGAAAATGTGGTGCGGCTGCGCCAACGAGTTCGGCGCGCCGCCCAATACGCTCGTCTGCCCCGTCTGCCTCGGCCTGCCCGGCGTCCTGCCCGTCGCCAACGACGAAGCCCTGCGCCTCACGGCGTTGACCGGCCTGCTGCTCAATTGCGAAATCGCCCCTTTCGCCAAGTTCGACCGGAAGAATTACTTCTACCCCGACGCGCCGAAGAACTACCAGATCACGCAGTACGACAAACCCTCCACCCGCGATGGCTTCGTCGAGTTCGAGCATGACGGCGGCCTCGAGCGCGTCCGCATCACGCGCGCGCACCTCGAAGAGGACGTCGGCAAGAACATCCATTTCGAGCGGAACAGCGGCGTCGATTTCAACCGCGCCGGCGTCCCGCTGCTCGAAATCGTGTCCGAGCCCGACCTCCGCGATGCCGGCATGGCTGTCGCCTATCTCGGCGCCCTGAAGGACATCCTGATCTACGGCGGCGTGAGCGATTGCGACATGGAAAAGGGCATGGTGCGCTGCGACGTCAACGTCAGTGTCCGTCCGCGCGGCCAGAAAGAGCTGGGCGCGAAGATCGAGATCAAGAACATGAACAGCTTCAGCGGCGTCCGCCGCGCGCTGGACTACGAAATTCCCCGGCAGATTTCCGAATTGATGGCCGGACGCGCCCTGCGCCAGGAAACCCGCCGGTGGGATGACGATGCCGGGTTCACCGAAACGATGCGCGGCAAGGAAATGGCCCACGACTACCGCTACTTCCCCGAGCCCGATCTCATGCCCTTTCAGCCGGACGCCGCCTGGCTGGCCTCAGTGCGCGCCCGAGTAGTGGAATTGCCCCTCGCCCGCAAACGCCGCTTCATCGAGACCTACCGGCTGCCCGCCTCCGACGCCCAGGCCTTCGTGGATGACGTCCCGTTGGGAACCTTTTTCGAAACGGCGGCGGCTCAATCCCGGAACCCCAAGACCGTGGCCAACTGGGTCATCAACAACCTGCGCGCCAAACTCACCGAGTCCGGCGCCTCGATCGATGCGGTCAAGTTTGCTCCGGCGGCGATTGCCGAATTGGTGGGCCTCGTCGAAGCCGGCCAGATCAGCACCAAGATCGCGCAAGACGTCTTCGCCGACATGTTCGCCACGGGCGAGTCCCCCGGAGCCATCGTGCGGAAGAAGGGCCTGGTCCAGGTGAGCGACACCGGGGCGCTGGAGAAGTTGTGCGCGGAGGCGATCGCGGCGAATCCGCGGAGCGCGGAGGATTACCGGGCGGGGAAGGGGGCGGCGCTGAATTTCCTGAAGGGGCAGGTGATGAAGCTGAGCCAGGGGAAGGCGAACCCGAATGTGGTGGGGGAACTGCTGGAGAGGATGCTGCGGGGCTAGAGCCTCAAGAGGCCGTACGGCGGGCCGCATCCCGTTCTAAAGCGACCCGCAAAATATCCAACGGCGCATAGTATGTCGTACGCTGGAGCCGCTCGAACGCGGAAGGTAGATCCACAAGATTTTCGGCGGCGGCACGCTCGATGATGCCGATCGTTCCTGTAACGCGAAGTCCCGCGGCGCGCGCCTCGTGCCGGGCCGCACCGTCGTCGAGAAGGACGGCAAAAGCGCCCAGCTCCCGCGCCAGCGCGATGGCTTCCGTTTCGCCTGGATCCAAATTTAGCGGGAGTATCCGACGCGCGGTGCGGACGACGGCCCAGGCCGGCCGGCGCGAGACCCAGTGCCGGACGCGGGGAGGAGTGGCGGGGTGGAGGAGTTCGCCATGGACCGTCTCCGGGAGTATCACTTGATCGAACAAGCGGGGCAGGACGTCGACGGCATCGATCAGAACCAGATAGTGAATCGGGGTCGTATCCGCAACGACCACGGTCATGCCAGCGGAAGTCTGGCCAGGGTGGCGCGGTCCTCATCCAAGTCGGACAAGGAATAGTGGCGGCGGCAATCGTGCGCGGCTAAGAACGCTTCGGTTTCCTGCCAAGTCAAAGAAAGCATCTCCCGCACCTCGCCCCGGGAAAGCCGTTGGGCGCGGTAGCCTTCCACCGCGGCACTTTCGAGAAGCTGGCGTGCCGCCGATTCCGGCGTGTCGCCAAAACGTCCCGCGATCTGTTCGGGCAGTTTGACCATGAGTTCAACCATTCGTCCGTGTCCGCGCCCTCACAATAGCATGAACGACCGGTCCATCGCAAATGCCATAGGATGGGGAGCCGGTGGCGGAAGGCCGGATGACCGGGTCTTCCCGCTCACCGGGTTTGTGGACGGAGTGGGTTTGACAGTGTCACCAGGCGCCGAAGTGGCCGCCGCCGTGGGTGTAGGTCCAGTATTTTTCGTACATGCGGTCGATGCGTTTCCAGGCGACCGAGCCGTCCGCATAGGCGATGTGACCGCCGAGGGATCCGAGCTGGCGGGAGGTGGTGGGGTTGCGAACGGGATAGTGGTAAAAGTGGCCGCCCTTCTTGACGGCTCCGCCGCGCCCGTGCGGAGCGATGACCCAATTGTAACCGCCCACGCCGTTGGCGGCCCAACTGTTGAGGTCGGAAAAGAGAACGAATTGGGTGGTGTCGGCGAAGGCGTTGGTATTGGTGACGGAGGGAACGTCGGAAAGTTTGAGGATCGATTGCCAGCCGGCCTCCTTGGGCATTTTCCGGCCGCCGTGGTAATGGTAACCGATGTAGTAGCCGGTGCCGGTCTGGTAACGGCTCCTAGGGTTGTCCGTGATGCCCGGCAAGGACAGCGGATACAAGTTCGGGCAATCGAAAACTTTGTCCCCATAGGTGTTGCTGATGGTATGATACATCCGCGTCGAAATGCTCATCAGGAAGGAATCGCCGCCATTGCGCACGCCGTCGAAGACGCGGTCGTCGTTGTCGAGGGCGTAGACATGGGTGGCCAGGCCGAGCTGGCGGAGATTGCTGATGCAGTTCGCGCGTTTCCCCTTCTCTTTCGCGGCGCCCAGGGCGGGCAGCAGCATGCCGGCGAGAATGGCGATGATGGCGATGACCACGAGCAATTCGATGAGCGTGAAGGCGGCCCCGCGCGACCTCGGCCCGCGATGACCAGGCCGCCGATGGAACCCCTCCAACCACTCAATGTGCGGGCGCGCTGGCTTCGCGCTCCCTGCTCCGCGGATCGCATGCCGGGTCATAAAATCCTGTGGTGACGTTTCGGTTCTACCGCAACGCGAACGAATCGTCACGTCATTATCCGAGGGCGAAGGTGGAAATTCGAGACACCATCCAAGAGGAGTGGGAGCGAAGGAAGGCGGGAGGATGGTGGTACGATGGAAAGCCAGTGGACGTATCAACTCGACGCGGCGCACACGGAGTGACGCGCGTTCCAATGGAGCAATGCGCAGGGGGACATCGTCCACACTCTAAGCGGTCAGGCTTCGGCGGGTGAGGCGGGCTTGGGGGCGGCTTTCTTGGCGGCGGCGGGGGCTTTGGGTTTGCGGGGCTCGAACTGGAAACTGGTTCGCCCATCCGGCCCGACGACAAGATAGGCGGAGAAGGGCCGGCCTTTCTTGGAAATGAACTTGTGCAGCAGGTCGGTTTTTCCGGTCTGGAGCAGCTTGGAGATTTCCTCCTTCGTGACATTGCGCTGGAGAATGACCTTGCCGGAGCGGAACGCACAGGACTTGTTCGGGCCCGTGGCCTTCTCGCAGATGAAGGCCATGCCCGAATCGTAAACGTTCGAGCCGCAACTCGGGCATTTGCCGATCGCTTCCTGGCCGCTGAAATCGACTTCTGCGGCCTGGCCATTTTCGCCGTTGGCACTTTGGCCAAAGTCGAACTCCGGTTTCCACTCCTCGGACATCTTGAGGATGGCCGCGAAGGGCCTCCCCATCTTGCTCTTGAAACCTTGCAGCGGACCAACCTTCTTCTGCGTGATCAGCTCCTCCGCTTCGGCGGGCTCGATCTGGCGGCTGGCCACGATCTTCCACATGCCGAAATCGCACGCCTGGCACTGATACTTTTTGTAGGTCTCCTTCAGCACGCCCCCGCATTTCGGGCAAGGACATTTGAGCGTGGCGAAATCGCCGGGAACGGTGTCGCTTTCGTACTGCTTGGTCTTGCCGACGATCTGGCGCGTCATCTCCTGGATCTGCGCCATGAACTCCGGCCGCGAGAGCTTGCCGTGCTCCATCTGCTTCAGCTTGAATTCCCAATTTCCGGTCAGCTCCGGCGAGCAAAGCTCGGGAATCCCCAACCCGCGCAACAAGGTAATCAGCGAAATACCCTTCGCCGTGGCCTGGAGTTCGCGCCCCTGGCGATGGATATACTGCTCGTAAATCAGCCCTTCGATGATGGCCGCCCGGGTGGCGGGAGTGCCGAGCCCCTTCTCGCTCATCGCCTCGCGCAACTCCTCGTCTTCGACCAGCTTGCCCGCCCCTTCCATCGCGCTCAGCAGCGTGGCTTCCGAAAAGCGCGCGGGCGGTTTGGTCTGCAAAGGCACCACGGCCACTTCCGTAGTCTTCACCTGCTCGCCCGATTGCACCGGGGTCAGGCGCGGCGAGGTATCTTCGAGTTCAGCCTCCCGCCCGTAAACTGCGAGCCAGCCCGGTTTCACCAAAACCTTGCCCTCGCTCTTGAACGGCTCGTTTTCGACGCGCGTGATGCGTGTCGTGACCAGGAATTCCGCCGCTGGATAGAACACTGCCAGGAAGCGGCGCGTCACCATGTCGTAGATTTTGCGTTCGTCATCCGCGAGCTGCTTGGGCGCCTGCGTCGTGGGGATGATCGCAAAATGGTCCGAGATCTTGGCGCTATTGAAAATGCGTTTGTTCGGCCGCACCCAGCCCTGCTCGAGAATCTCTTTGGCAAACCCGGCGAAGGCCGGCTCGAGCACGCCGAGCGTTTCGCGGACGGTCGGCATATAATCTTCCGGCAGCGCCCGGGAATCGGTTCTCGGATACGTCAGCACCTTGTGCTTCTCGTACAGCGCCTGGGCGATGGCCAGCGTCCGCTTCGCGGGCAGCCCGAAGCGCGAGTTCGCATCGCGCTGGAGGCTGGTGAGGTCGAAGAGCAACGGCGAGATTTGCGTCGTCGGCTTGCTTTCCTCGGTAACGATTCCAGGCCGGCCGAGGCACTTGTCCCGGATCGCTTCGGCGCGGGCCTTGTCCCACAGCCGTTCGGCCTTCTGCTCGGCATCGCCTTCGTTCCTGGCGAAATTCTCGTCGAACCAGCGCCCCTGATATTCGCCTGCCTCGGCGAGGAAAGTGCCGCGCACTTCCCAATAATCGCGGCTGACGAAGCGTTTGATTCGTTCTTCGCGCTCGACCATGATGGCCAGCGTGGGCGTTTGCACCCGCCCCACCGTGGTCAATTGGAACCCGCCCGACTTCGAATTGAACGCCGTCATGGCCCGCGTGCCGTTAATGCCGACCAGCCAGTCCGATTCGGACCGGCAGACGGCCGCGTCGGCCAGCGGCTGCATCGAGGCGTCGTCCCGCAACGCCTTGAAGCCATCCCGGATCGCCTGCGGCGTCATGGATTGCAGCCAGAGCCGCCGGATGGGCTTCTCGGAACCGGTATGGCGCACAATGTACCGGAAAATCAATTCGCCCTCGCGGCCGGCGTCGCACGCATTAATCAAGTCGTCGATGTCCTTGCGCTTGATGAGGCGGGTCAAGACTTTCAGCCGCGCCTCCGCCTTTTCGATGGGGCGAAGCGCGAAGTGCGGCGGGATGACCGGCAAATGGGCGAAGGTCCATTTGCCCCGCTTGACCTCGACGCCTTCCGGGGCCGTGATTTCGAGCAGATGCCCCACGGCCGACGACACGACATATTCGTCGTTCTCGAAAAAGTCGTCCTGCTTCTTGAAACCGCCCAAAGCCTTGGCGATATCGGCCGCGACCGACGGCTTCTCCGCAATAACCAGCGTTTTTCCCATTATCGGCTTTCTTGGTTCTGCCGTGCTTCGGCTGCCCGTTTCGACTCCTGGAAGGTGAAAAGTTCAACAAACCCGCCAAAAGTCAAAATCTTCCCCGGATTCGAGGGCTGACTTTTCCTCCAAATTCGCTATTCTACCCTCGTGTCCCATGCGCGCTGCGATGCTAAACCCGAGACCCGCTAGCCGGATGCTTCCCGTCCTGCTGGCTCTGGCGATGAGCCTCGCCTACACCAAAGAGCCCGCCCCCGAGATCCGCACAATAGCGGATTCCGGCGCGGCGGCGCAATTGATCCATCAACAGACGCTCGCGACGGTCATTCTCTTCACGGATACCGAATGCCCCATCTCGAACAAGTACGCTCCCGAGGTTCAGCGGCTGGTCAAAAAGTTCCACCATGTGCGCTTTTGGCTGGCGTATCCAGACCCTGGCACCACCGCTTCGGCGATCGCCGAACACCTGAAAGCCTACGCTTACCCCTGCGGGGCGCTGCGCGACCCCGATCATCACTTGGTCCGGCGGTGCGGCGCGCGGGTGACGCCGGAAGCGGCGGTGTTTCTCGGGGAGACGCTGGTGTATCGGGGCCGGATCGACGACCGCTTTCCCGCCCTCGGGGTGAAGCGGCCTGAGCCGGGAAGCCGCGATCTGGAAGCCGTGCTCGATCAAATCGCCCGCGGAGAGAAGCCCACGTTTCGGACCGCGCCAGCCGTCGGCTGCAGCATCGCGCCTCGCTGAGGCCCGCCTGAAACGTCCCTTGGCGAACGTGTCGATGGCTGCACTTTCCCCGAGGTTACGTTCCGTCGAGAGCATCGCGACACCCTCGTTCGCCGGGGTTTCCCTTGGATCACATGCCGATAAAGGCATATGTTACGGACTAAAAGTCCTCAAAAAATGGAAAGTTTTCTTACAGAAATCAAGGGTCGCCGGCCCCCGCCCCAGCGGAAACCTGGGCCGCTCGCTCAACTCACGGCGATCAAGGAGACCTTCTCGCCCGCGGCATTGCGCAGGGTGCCCTGGGCACGCGCGTCCAGCATCGGCACGCCATCCACGCAGAACTGATACAGATGATGGCCGTGCGTGAGGGGCACCTGGATGTGCCATCCGCCATCGGGCAGGCGCGTCATGGGATGCGTATTCGGCTGCCAGTTGTTGAAATCCCCGATCAATGAGACCGCCCGGGCGTCCGGAGCGACACATGTGAAATTGGTCGGACGAAGGTTGTTCTTCGCCGAATACCGGGAAGGCTGGCCCAGAGTTTTGTTACCTGCGTTGTACATCGAACACCGATTTACTGACTGTTACATGTCCTCGATCACCAGAGCTGGCATCCGCTTGATCCAGCCCTACTTAAAATCCAGCAAAACGCGCGCCAACTTTTAGTGCCTCATCGAGAAAGACCGACCCGCCGCCTCATGCCAGGCGGCCGGAGCAAGGTTCGCGCACGATGCGTGATCCTCGCTCTCTGGAAGATGCGTCCACCGGCGCCGCGCAACCTTGCCCTCAACCGCCGACTTCGGCCTTGGCCTCGGCGGCCAGAGCCGTGCTGAGGTACCGTTCCCCCGTCGAGCAGGCGATGGTCACGATCATCTTCCCCTTGTTCTCCGGACGACGAGCCACCTCAAGAGCGGCCCACACATTCGCCCCGGTGCTGATCCCCACGAGCAGGCCCTCTTCCTTGCAGAGCCGGCGCGCCATCGCAAACGCGTCGTCGTTGCTCACCTGAACGCACTCGGGAATTTGCACGTCGCCGCTGGCGCCTTTCAGATGCAAATTGGCCGGCACGAACCCCGCCCCGGTGCCTTGAATTTTATGCGGCCCCGGTTTGACCGGCTGGCCCGCCAAGGTTTGGGAAATAACCGGCGAATCCTTCGGCTCCACCGCCACCGCCTTGAAGCTCGGCTTGCGCGAGCGAATCACCTCGGTCACGCCGGTAATCGTTCCGCCGGTCCCGACCGCCGCCACCAGAATGTCCACCTTGCCGTCCGTGTCGCTCCAAATCTCTTCGGCCGTCGTTTTCCGGTGGATTTCCGGGTTGGCCGGGTTTTCGAACTGCTGGGGAATCCACGAATTCGGCGTCTCCGCCGCCAGGGCTTGCGCGCGGGCGATCGCGCCTTTCATGCCCTCCGTGCCGGGCGTCAGCACCAGCTTGGCTCCCAGCATCGCCAGCAGGGTGCGCCGTTCGAGCGACATCGTCTCCGGCATGGTCAAAATCAGCTTGTACCCTTTCGCCGCGGCCACGAACGCCAGCGCGATGCCCGTATTGCCGCTCGTGGGCTCGATGATCACGGTGTCTTTCTTCAAGATGCCGCGCTGCTCCGCGTCCTCGATCATCGACATGCCGATCCGGTCCTTCACGCTGCCCAGCGGATTGAAAAACTCGCACTTGAGCAGAATGGTCGCATCGACCCCTTGCGTGACTTTATTCAGCCGGACGAGCGGTGTGCGCCCCACGGTCTCGACGATATTATTGTAAATTCGACCCATATGAACGATTGGGCGCGATTGTGCGCGGTTCGTCCGTGCGGGCAAGCCTTTTTGCGCGGCGGCCGGCGGGTCCGATTCAGCCGGAACCCGGCGCGGGGAGAGTTCGCAACGCATGACGCTGGCGCCCTCGATCATCGAAATTGGCCGGATCCAGCCACTGGCGGAATCGGCTCTCCATCGCCGGCCATTCGCCGTCGAGCATCGAGTACCAAGCGGTGTCCCGATTCCGCCCCTTATACACGGTGGCCTGGCGAAACGTGCCTTCGTAGCTGAACCCCAGCCGTTCCGCCGCCGCCCGCGAAGCGGCATTCAACGCATCGCACTTCCACTCGCAACGGCGGTAGCCCAATGCGAAGGCGTGCCGGAGCAATAAATAGCTCGCCTCGGTGGCCGCGGCCGTGCGGCACAGCTTTGGCGAAAAGACCACATGCCCGATCTCGATCGATCCGTTCTCCGGCTGGATGCGCAGAAATCCGATTGTTCCGCTGGCGCTGCCCTGTTCGCGCTCCATGATCGCATAGAAGAGCGGATCGTCCCCGAGCCAGCCCTCGGCCATGCAGCGGGAGTACTCCTCCAGCGATTCGAACGGCCCGTACGGCAGGTACGTCCACATGCGCCCTTCCCGGTCCTCCCCGTTGGCCGACCACAGGCCGGCGGCGTGGCTGGCCGGATCCAAGGGTTCCAGGACGGCATGCCGCCCTTCCATCCGCTGGCGTTGCGGCCGCTCGGGCGGACGCCATCCGGGCAACGCCCAACCGACCGGCTGGCCGAGCGTATTGATCCGCGATTGCATACCCGGGCCATCCATAATTGGAAGCGCGGCCCGGCGCAATTCAAACCCGGTGCATCCGGGAAAATCCGGCGATTTCCCCGCTTGCGGTTTCGAGGCCCAACCCTACAGTCCGCGCGCGCATGTTGAATCTCGCGTCGCTCAATCCGCAGCAACGGCTCGCCGTCGAAACGATGGCCGGCCCGGTGCTGATCCTGGCCGGCGCCGGGACGGGCAAGACGCGCGTCATTACCTACCGCATTGCGCATCTGGCGCGGCGCGGCGTCGCCCCCGGCCAGATTCTGGCCGTCACCTTCACCAACAAGGCGGCCCGCGAGATGCTGGCACGCGTGCGGCAACTCGTTCCCGCGCGCGCGAAGGAGAAGGGCGAGAAGCCGGAACGCCCGACCGTCTGCACCTTCCACTCGCTCTGCGTCCGCATCCTGCGCCGCCACATCGAGCGGCTCGGCTACAAGCGAAACTTCGTCATCTACACCGAGAGTGATCAAGTCGGCACGATGAAAAAGGTGCTGAGCAACATCGTGACCCAGGGCCCGAAACCGGACGCCCGCGACGTCCTGAGCATTCTGAGCCGGTTCAAGAACGGCGGAGCCCGCGCCGCGCGGCTGGAAGACGCCAACGCGATCGCCTTTGCCCAGCATGTGCGGGATCGTTACCAGAGCGCCCTCCGCGCCTGCAACGCCGTCGATTTCGACGATCTGATCCTGCTCACGCTCGAACTCTTCCGGGAACACCCCGAGGCCCTCGCCGAATGCCGCGACCGGTACCGCTACGTGATGGTGGACGAATACCAGGATACCAATGCCGCCCAGTTCGGGCTCGTCCAGGCCCTCACCGCGGAACACCGCAACCTGTGCGTCGTCGGCGACGACGACCAGAGCATCTATGGCTGGCGCGGCGCCGAGATCGCCAATCTCCTCGAGATGGAACAGCACTTTCCCGAAGTGAAAGTCGTCAAGCTGGAGCAGAATTACCGCTCGACCAATACGATTCTTGGCGCCGCCAACGCGGTCATCAAGCACAACACCCGCCGCCGGGGCAAACAACTCTGGTCGGAGAACGGCCAGGGCAAAAAGATCACCTTGCACGCTTTCGAGACCGATGAGGAAGAGGCCCGCACCATCGTCGAGGAAATCGAATTCCAGCGCATGGCGGAACGGCGGCGCTGGGCGGACTTTGCCATTCTGTTTCGGACGAATTTACAATCCCGCGCTCTGGAAAGCGCGCTCCGCAAGGCCGAAGTCCGCTATCACCTGATCGGCGGCCAGAGTTTTTTCGACCGCCGCGAGATCAAGGACTTGCTGGCGTACCTCAAAGTCTTCGTCAATCCGAACGACGAGGTAAGCCTGCTGCGCATCGCGAACGTCCCGCCCCGCGGCCTCACCGATACCACCATGGAGCGCCTCCTCGCCGCCAGCCAGGAACGGCACTGCTCGGTCTACGCGGCCATGACCAACCCGGTCGTGCAAAGCCTTTTCCAAACGCGCGCCCAGCAGTCCATCGCCGACTTCCTCAAACTACTGCAGGATCGCCGCACGCCGCTCGTCCAGAACGCCACGCTCAATCTGCGGGATTGGGCGCACGACCTGCTCACGGATATCGGGTATTTCGAAGATCTCAAACGCGGCGAGAAAGACCCGGAAGTGGCCGAGAACCGGATCGAAAACATCAAGGATCTGCTCGACGACCTCGGGAAAGCGGGCGAAGCGACGGACCCGCCCCTCGAACGGATCGGGGCCTTCCTCGACGAAGTCTCGCTCGATGACGATCGCTCCGACGACGACGAGCGCACCGGCGAAGCGGTCACCCTCATCACGATGCACAGTTGCAAAGGTCTCGAGTTTCCCCGCGTCTACGTCGTCGGTCTCGAAGATGGGCTGCTCCCTCATTCCCGTTCGAAAGTTGAAGGCACTCTGGAAGAGGAACGGCGCTTGTTCTACGTGGCCATTACCCGCGCCCGCGAAACCCTGACCCTCAGCCATTGCGAGAGCCGCAAGAAGTACGGCGAGACCGTCCCCTGCCATCCTTCTCCCTTCCTCAAGGAGCTGCCGCAGGAACTCATTGCCCACGCCGCGGACACCGCGAAGCAGCCCGTCACCGTCGCCACCGGCAAGAACCTCTTCGCCGGCCTCCGCGCCGCCATCGGCGAATAGCCTCGGTGCTTGTTTCGGTGCCTTTATCCAAGAGTGACTTTTCCGATATCCAGACCGGTCAGAAAGGACCGGATTGGCGGAGCCAGCCATCTCATCAGGGTTGGGAATACGAATGAAGCCGACGGCACGCGAGCCCGGCGGCCATGCATCCTGAGCTTGAATGGCCTGGGCCGAGGCTACGGAAGCTGGGACAGAAATGTTCGGGCCGGGAGGACGACGGGGTGGCGGACGGTGAAGCAATCCACGGGTTCATACGGGAGCTCGGTGACGACCTGGAAGGCGTGGAGGGCTTTGGTTTTCGATTGGAAGTAGGCGAGGGAGGGCGAAAGACTTGTATCGGCGAGCTTGGTCTCCACGAGGAACCACGGTTGCCGGTCGCGCACGACCAGGAAGTCGACTTCGCGCTTTTGTTTGTCGCGAAGGTAGCGGAGTTCGAAGTCGCCCAAGCCGAGGTCGGTCCAGGTTTCGACGGCTTTGAGGAGATGGCAGGCCACGAGCGTCTCGGCGCGAGCGCCGTCGCCAGCCAGGCCGCTCCAATCGCGCAGGAACCATTTGGGTTCTTTGCGAAGCGCTTTTTCGACATTTTTGAACCAGGGGCGGACAAGGAATCCGTAGTGGAGGCGGACGAGGAGGTCGATCCACCGTTTGGCGGTGTCGACGGACACCTGGATTTCCTGAGCCAGATTGGAATAGACGAGCTGTTGGGCGCTGCGTTCGCCGAGAATCTGCATCAGGGTTTCCATCGTGCCCAGATCGGTGACGCTGGCGACTTCACGGAGATCCTCCCGGGATAGCTGTTCGTGGCGCAAGGAACGCCAGCGCCGGGTGAAACGGGAGTCGCGTCTCAGAAAAGGCTCGGGAAAACCGCCGTGTTCCCAAAGCGCGGTCCAATCCGCCTCGGGAAGTTCCGCGGCCGGCTCGATCTCCCGCGATGGGAGGTGCGTGCGCAAGCCTTCGCCGACACTCCACGGATGCATGCGGTACAGAAGGTAACGTCCCATCAGGCTGTCGCCGCCTCGCCGGAAGACATCGAGCCGCGAGCTGCCGGTGACGATCAGGCGAACGCGGTTTCCGTAGGTGTCGAAAAAGCCTTTGAGCAGGCCCTTCCACTTGGAATACTTGTGCAATTCGTCGAGGACAGCCACGGGGGCATGCGCACGCAGCCGGTCCAGATCCAGAGCGGCAGCGAGGGCTGATGGACCGCGCAGGAGTTGCCGCCGATCATCCGGGTTGTCCCAATTAAAATAGGCCTGGCCGAGAGACCGGCAGACCGTGGTCTTGCCGACTTGGCGCGGGCCGGAAACGAAGGCCATTTGGCGATAGCGATCCAGATGGTCGCGCAAGATGGCGGGGTAAATACGCGCGCGTTCGGTCATTCGACCAATTTCGCGCCTGTCGTAAAATAGTCCAGACCATTTTACGATGGTCGCGAAATTGGTCTGGGCGGTTTGAGAAGCAGGAAAGGGTCAGAACGGGCCGGTTTGGCGGAGGTTCCAGGGTTCGAGGAGGTGCGGCGGGAGTTCGTGGAGGAAGCGGGAGGGCTGCTGGAGGAAATCGCCGGAGTAACCGGCGGAGTAGCGGACGACGGGGTAGCAGAGGTAAAGCTCGCGGCGGGCGCGGGTGATGGCGACATAGAAAAGACGGCGTTCCTCTTCGAGGTTTTCCTCGTTTTCAAGGGAGCGGCCGGAGGGGAAGAGGCCGTCGCACAGCATGATGATAAAGACGGCGGTGAATTCGAGGCCCTTGGCTTGATGGATGGTGGTGAGCTTGATGGTTTCCTGATCGCGAGGGCGGGCTTTGTCGTCCTCGGCTTCGAGGTTGCTGAGGAGGGCGAGCTGGGTGAGGAATTCCTGGGTGTCCTGGAAAGTGGCGGCGAAGTTTTCGAGTTGTTCGAGTTCGTCGAGGCGGAGGCGGTAATTGGCGAAGGTTTGCTCAGCATAGTCTTCGTAGACTGCTTCGAGAACGTGGCGGATGATGGAGGCGGGGCGGGCGCGGACCGCGGGGGCCTCGACCTGGGCGAGCGTGGCGGCGAGCTGGGCCCAGGCAACGGCGGCTTTCTTCGGCACGGCGGCGGCGCAACGCTGGAGAGCCACCGCGATGGGATGGGCGGCGCTGGCAGGTTGAGCGGCATCGGACGCCTGGCGGAGGCGGTGTTCCTCGAAGGCGAGCCAGAGTTTGTCGGCGCTTTTACCGCCGATGCCGGGGAGGAGGCGGACGATGCGCTTGAAGGAGATTTCGTCGGAGGGGTTGGTGGCGATTTTGATGAAGGCGGCGACGTCTTTGATGTGGGCCTGCTCGAAGAAACGGATGCCGCTGGTGATGGTGAAGGGGATGTTGCGGCGGGTGAGCTCTAACTGGAGTTCGAGAGCATGGAAGTGGGAGCGATAAAGGACGGCGATCTCATTGAGATCGATGCCTTCGTCGCGGAGTTCGAGGACACGCTGGGCGACGAAGGCGGATTGGGCGGAGGCATCGCCGCAGGCGACGAGGGCGGGTTTTTCGCCGGGGGGGCAGGCGGAGACGAGTTCCTTGCGGTGCTGCTCGGTGTTGGCGGCGATCGCGGCATTAGCGAGTTCGAGAATCTGGGGGCTGCTCCGGTAATTGGTTTCGATTTTGTAGACCTTGGCGCCGGGATAGCGCTGGGGGAAGAGAATGATGTTTTTGAAGTTGGCGCCGCGCCAGGAGTAGATGCTCTGGGAATCATCGCCCACGACCATGACGTTTTTATGGCGGGCGGCGAGGAGGTCGATGAGGTCGCTCTGGAGCTTGTTGGTGTCCTGATATTCGTCGACCAGGATGAATTGAAAGCGGCGCTGGTATTGCTCGCGAGCTTCCTCGTCCTTTTCGAGGAGCCGGAGCCAGAGGACGAGCAGGTCGTCGAAATCCATGACGTTATTCTGGCGCTTGCGCACCTGAAACCGGGTGTGGAGGCCGGCGATGATGTCGGCACAGGATTCGAAGCTCTGGTAATGGCGGTCGACAATCTGGCGGATGGTCTGGTGAGTGTTGACCGACATGGAGAAGAGATCGACGAGCATGTCGGCCTTGGGAAAGCGCTGGGCGGTGACGTCGATCTTTTCCGCGTCGAGACAGACCTGGACGAGATCCTTCGAGTCTTCGCGGTCGAGAATGGTGAAATCGGGGCGGTAGCCGAGGCGCTCGGCGTTTTTGCGAAGGGTGCGGTTGCCGATGGAGTGGAAGGTGCCGCCCCAGAGGCTGCTCAGGTCGGAGCCGAGGAGGTCGTTGACGCGGCGCATCATCTCGCGAGCGGCTTTGTTGGTGAAGGTGAGGAGAAGGATGCGCTCGGGGGGGATGCCTTGCTCGAGGAGGAAGGCGACGCGATAGGTGAGCGTGCGGGTCTTGCCGGAACCGGCCCCGGCAATGACGAGCGCCGGGCCGGGCGGAGCGGTGACGGCAGCGTGCTGCTGCTCGTTCAGTTCGCGGGCGTAATCGATGCGGAGATCGATCAGGCCCGAGGAAGGCTGGAGGACATACTCGCGCGACACGGGGCCAGCGTACCGCCGAGCCGCGCGGAGGAAAATGGAAAAGCAGCGCGGCCGGCGGGGTGTCGAGCGGGCTCTCGGCGAAGCAGAGGCCTACGCGTCGCCGTCGGTGACGGCGCCGACATGGGCGGAGCTGACCAGGCGGCCGTACTTGGCGAGGACGCCCCGGGTGTAGCGGGCGCGGGGGGCCTTCCAGGCTTTGAGACGCTCCTTGATTTCCTTGGCGGGCACGTTGAGGTCGAGCTTGCGAACTTCGGCGTCGATGGTGATGGAGTCGCCGTCGCGGATAATGGCCAGGGGGCCGCCGACGCAGGCTTCGGGAGAAATATGGCCGACGACAAAGCCGTGGCTGCCGCCGGAGAAGCGTCCGTCGGTGATGAGGGCGACCTCTTTGCCGAGCCCGCGGCCCATGACAGCGGCGGTGGGCCCGAGCATTTCGCGCATGCCGGGGCCGCCCTTGGGCCCTTCGTACCGGATGACGATGACGTCGCCCTTCTTGATGGAGCCGTCGAGGATTTTGGCCATGGCGGCTTCCTCGGAATTGAAGACGCGGGCGCGACCGGTGAAGGAGAGTCCTTCCTTGCCGCTGATCTTGGCGACCGCGCCGGTCGGGGCGAGGTTGCCGTAAAGGATCACAAGGTGGCTGTCCTTTTTAATGGGGTTGCTCAGGGGGCGGATGATTTCCTGGCCGGCGGGGTAGCTCGGGGCGTTCTTGAGATTCTCGGCCAGGGTTCGCCCGGTGACGGTGAGGCAATCCCCGTGCAGGAGGCCGGCCTCGAGAAGGATTTTCATCAGGGGCACCAGGCCGCCGATGGCGACGAGCTCGGCCATGACGAAGCGCCCGCTGGGCTTGAGATCGGCGAGGACGGGGACGCGCTTGCCGATGCGGGTGAAGTCGTCGATGGACAGTTTGACTCCCGCCGCCTGAGCCATCGCCAGAAGGTGGAGGACGGCATTCGTGGAGCCGCCGAGCGCGATAACGACGGTGATCGCGTTCTCGAAGGCCTGGCGCGTCATGATGTCGCGGGGGCGGATGCCGCGCTCGAGCAATTGGAGAACGGCAGCTCCGGCGCGGTGGCAATCTTCCATTTTTTCCTTGGAAACGGCGGCCTGGGCCGAACCATTCGGAAGGCTCATGCCGAGGGCTTCGATGGCGCAGGCCATGGTGTTGGCGGTGTACATCCCGCCGCAGGAACCGGCACCAGGGATGGCGCAGCTCTCGATTTCGGCGAGGTCGGCGTCGTTCATCTCGCCTTTGGCGTGCTTGCCGACGGCCTCGAAGACGGAGACGACATCGACGTTTTTCGAGCGGAAGCAGCCGGGCAGGATGGTGCCGCCGTAGACGAAAACGCCGGGGCGGTTGAGACGGGCCAAGGCCATGAGGCAGGCAGGCATGTTCTTATCGCACCCGCCGATGGCGACGATGCCGTCGAAGCCTTCGCAGCCCATGACCGTTTCGATGGAGTCGGCGATGACTTCCCGCGAAACGAGAGAGTATTTCATCCCTTCGGTGCCCATCGAGATGCCGTCGGAAATGGTGATGGTATTGAAAATGACGGCCTTCCCACCGGCTTCGTTCGCCCCGTGGGCGGCCTCGATAGCCAGCTTGTCGATGTGCATGTTGCACGGGGT
>CAYZKY010000122.1:15773-18773 GCA_964478815.1 uncultured Verrucomicrobiota bacterium | reverse complement strand
CCATCTCGGTCACCGAGGATGAGGCGCTGGGCATCGGCGGGGAAAACCTTGTCGGCTTCTACTCCGCGATGAAGTACTTCCAGAGCCTCGACAACCCGAACAACAAGGCATTCGTGGCGGCTTTCAAGAAGAAATACGGCGAGAAGAGCGTCATCGGAGACGTGACGCAAGCCGCGTATCTCGGGCCGTGGCTGTGGAAGATGGCAGTCGAGAAGGCGAGGAGTTTCGATATCGACAAGGTGGCGGCGGCCTCGCCGGGCCTGGAGTTCGACAAGGCTCCCGAAGGTTACGTCAAGGTGCATGCGAACCACCATTTGTGGAGCAAGTTGCGCATCGGCCAATGGGGCAGCGATGGGCAGGCCAAGGTGCTCTACGAGTCAGGGATGATCGAACCGGATCCTTTCCCCAAGGGGTATCAGTAAGGGAAATGGGATGGGTGCGGCTCGACGTAGTCTGACGGGCCGCACCCCAAAGTCACCGAGCCACACTTCACCTAGCAACACCAGGAACTCACTATGATGCTGGCCTATACGACGCAGGAGTACATTTCGATTTTCACAATGCAGGGCTTCGCCGGGCTGAGTTTGTTCAGCGTGCTCCTGCTGATGGCGCTGGGGTTGGCCATCATTTTCGGCCAGATGGGAGTCATCAACATGGCCCACGGTGAATTCATGGCGGCCGGCGCCTATACGGTTTATCTTTGCTCGACCTTAACGACCAAGTTCGCTCCCGCGTTCCAGCCTTATTACTTCCTCATCGCAATCGTGGCGGCCTTCGTCATCGCGGGGGGCTTGGGACTGCTCGTCGAGTGGGGGCTGATCCGCCACTTGTACCATCGCCCGCTGGACACCCTCCTGGCCACCTGGGGCTTGAGCCTGGTGTTGCAGCAGGGGTTTCGTTCGACGTTCGGAGCGCGGGAAGTCACGCCGACGCTGCCGGACTGGCTGATGGGCTCGTTCAAGCCGACGGAAACGATCGATATTCCGATCAACGGCGTCTTCGTGATGGGCCTCACATTAGTGATTACGCTCGGGGTGCTGGCGTTTACCTACCGGTCCCGCGCCGGCCTGCGCATGCGGGCCACGCTGCAAAATCGCGTGATGAGCAGCGCGGTGGGCATCAACACGCGGCGGGTGGACCGACTGGCCTTCACGATCGGCTGCGGCATCGCGGGGGTCGCGGGCGCGGCGTTTACGACGATCGGCTCCACCGGCCCGGATAGCGGCTCGCGCTACATCGTGGATACGTTCCTGGTCGTCGTGTTCGGGGGCGCCGCCAGTTTGGTCGGCACGGTGGCTTCGGCCTTCGGCATCGCGCAGGCGCAATCGATCTCGGAGTTTTTCCTGCAAGGGACGATGGGCAAGGTCGCCACGCTGCTCGGCATCGTGATCATCCTGATGATCCGTCCCCAAGGCCTGTTCGCCAGCAAAGTCCGGCGCGCCTGATTGTTAGTAATACATAGCCATGAACAACATCGTAATGAAGACCTGGCAGCAAAAGTTACTCGGCGGCAAGGAAGGCATGATCGGGACGCTGATACTCGCGATCCTGCTCGTGGTGATCCTGCCGGCCTGCATGGATATCTTCCGGCTGAACCTGATCGGCAAATATCTGACCTTTGCCTTCGTGGCTCTCGGCCTGGTGCTCCTCTGGGGCAATGCCGGCGTGCTGAGCCTGGGGCAGGGGGTATTCTTCGGATTGGGCGGCTATTGCATGGCGATGTTCCTCAAGCTGGAGGCTTCCGACCCCGTCAGCACGAAGATTCAATCCACCCCGGGCATCCCGGACTTCATGGATTGGAACCAACTTACGGCGCTGCCGGCCTTCTGGGTGCCGTTCAAGAGCCTTCCGTTTGCCCTGCTGGCGATCGTGGTGGTGCCCTCCGTGATCGCCTTCATTGTCGGGACGGCCATGTTCAAGCGGCGGGTCGGTGGCGTGTACTTCGCGGTGATCACGCAGGCGCTGGCCCTGATTCTCTCGCTGGGGATCGATGGCAACCAGGGTCTCACCGGCGGGAGAAACGGCATCACCGACTTGCGGACGCTGCTGGGCTGGGACATTCGCACCCAAACGGCGCAGTATGTTCTGTATTTCGTCACGATCGTGCTGCTCTTCGCCTGCATCGGTCTCTCGCGCCTGATCCTGGCGTCGAAGATGGGGCGAATCCTCAACGCGATGAGCGAGAAGGAAGACCGGGTGCGGTTTTCCGGTTACGATGTATCGAACTTCAAAATCTTCGTGTTCTGCCTGGCAGCCGCCATCAGCGGCATCGGCGGCGCACTGTTCGTGCTGCAGGTGGGTTTCATATCGCCGTCGCTGGTGGGGATCGTCCCCTCCATCGAGATGGTGATCTTCGCTGCGGTCGGCGGGAAGAAGTCGCTGCTGGGCGCGGTCTACGGCGCGCTGTTGGTCAACACGGGCAAGAGCCTGTTCTCCGAGACGTTTCCCCAGCTCTGGCTCTACGCGATGGGGAGTTTGTTCATCGTGGTGGTGATGTTTATGCCGAACGGCCTGGCGGGCCTCTGGACGACTTACGGACATGGCGCTCTCGGGTTTCTGAAGAAGCGTTTCGGCTCAAGCCCGCCCGTGGGCGACGCCAAACCGGCGGCTCCCATCTGCTAATTCCAATGAGCGTTCAATGGAATAACCCTTCCCACTCATGACGATGTCATCCAATACCAACTACCTGCTCTCGATCGAGGATCTGACCGTCTCGTTCGATGGCTTCAAGGCGGTCGACAACGTGAACCTCTATGTCGATGCCAAGGAGCTGCGCGTGATTATCGGGCCGAACGGCGCGGGCAAGACGACCCTGCTCGACCTGGTCTGCGGGAAAACGCGCGCCACCTCGGGGAGCATCAAGTTCAACAATCGCGAGATGCGCGGGCTGGCGGAGCACGAGATCGTTCACGCCGGGATCGGCCGGAAATTTCAGACGCCATCGATCTACGAAAACCTGACCGTTTACGAGAATCTGGAGGTGTCCTTCCCGCGCGGGCG
>CAYZKY010000122.1:0-15763 GCA_964478815.1 uncultured Verrucomicrobiota bacterium | reverse complement strand
GATGTTTCAATCGACTTCCGACGTCCAGGAGCGCATTCAGAAAGTCGCGGAAGCCACATTCTTGCAGGACTTTCTGACGATGGAAGGGGCCTTTCTGAGCCACGGACAGAAGCAATGGCTCGAGATCGGGATGCTCCTGATGCAGGAGCCGGCCCTCATGATGCTCGACGAACCGGTGGCCGGGATGAGCCCCAGCGAACGGGAGAAGACGGCGGAACTGCTCGAGCGGATCACCGCCGACCGGGCCATCATCATCATCGAGCACGACATGGAGTTCGTCTCCCGCATCGCGAGCAAGGTCACCGTGCTGCACCTCGGCAAGATTCTGGCCGAGGGCACGATGAAAGAGATTCAGCATAACCAAACCGTCCAGGACGTGTACTTAGGCCACTAACGCATTCCTATGATCGATATCGCGCATCTCGATTCCGGCTATAACCAAAGCCGCGTCATTCACGATCTTTCCCTCAAGACCGCCCCGCAGGAGATTCTCGCCATTGTCGGCCGGAACGGCATGGGCAAGACCACGCTGTTGAAAACCGTGATGGGCATTCTCCCGCTCAAGGCCGGCACGATTCGCCTGGGAGAGCGGGACATTTCGAAGCTCGAGACCCACGAGCGCGTCGCCAGCGGCCTCGCCTTCGTGCCGCAGGGCCGCATGATCTTTCCCAATCTCACCGTCTTCGAGAACCTGATGACCGCGGTTCGGAAGCAGGTGGCAATATCGGAACTCGACGAAATTTACGCGCTCTTCCCCGTCCTGCGCGAGATGACGGGCCGCAAGGGAGGCAATCTCTCCGGCGGACAACAGCAGCAACTGGCCATTGCCCGAGCGTTGCTCACGCGGCCGAAAGTGTTGGTCCTCGACGAGCCGACCGAAGGCATTCAACCCTCCATCATCAAGGAGATCGCCCGGGTGCTGCGGGAGATTCGCAAGCTGAGGCAACTGACCATCGTCGTCACCGAACAAGTGCTGAGTTTCGTCCTCGATGTGTGCGACCGGCTGATGGTGATGGAGGGCGGCCGGGTGGTTCACGAAAGCCCGCGCGCTTCCGTGGACGCCGCCAGGGTGAAACAGCTTCTCGCTGTCTAAGAAACTTTAGCCGCCAGTCCGTTGCTGGCGGCGCTGTTAGTAGTGGTCATTCGCTTAATTCAGACTAGTTCCTAAAACCATTATGCCAAATACCCTCATTAAAGTCGATCTCGGCACACCGGCGGATCAGCACGAGATGATTCACAATCGGTGGCACCCGGATATCCCCATGGTGGCGACCGTCAAGCCCGGGGACGAGTTCCGCGTGGAGTGCGTGGATTGGACCGGCGGCCAGATCAAGTACGACAACAATGCCGCCGACGTGCGCGATGTCGACCTCACCAAAGTGCATTATCTGAGCGGCCCCATCGGCGTCAAAGGCGCCGAGCCGGGGGATCTGCTGGTGGTGGATATTCTCGACATCGGCTCGCTGGCCGAGTCCGAATGGGGCTTCACCGGCATCTTCGCCAAGGAAAATGGCGGCGGCTTTCTGACGGAACATTTCCCGAAGGCGCGCAAGGCCGTCTGGGATTTCCACGGCGTGTACACCTCCTCCCCGCAGATCCCGCGCGTGGAATTCGCCGGGATCATGCATCCCGGACTGATCGGCTGCCTGCCGTCGCGCAAATTGCTCGACACCTGGAACAAGCGCGAAGCCGCCTTGGTCAGCACCGATCCGAAGCGGGTTCCTCCGTTGGCGGCGCTGCCCTACGCGGAAACAGCGCATCTGGGGCGGATGTCCAAAGACAAAGCGAAGGAGGCCGCGATGGAAGCCGCGCGCACCGTCCCTCCGCGCGAACATGGCGGGAATTGCGATATCAAGAACCTGAGCCGAGGCTCGAAGGTATATTTCCCGGTCTATGTGAAGGGTGGGGGACTCTCGATGGGAGACATCCACTTCTCGCAGGGGGATGGCGAGATCACCTTCTGCGGCGCCATCGAAATGGCCGGCTGGCTGGACTTGCGCGTCAATCTCATCAAGGGCGGCATGAGCAAGTACGGCATCATCAACCCGATCTTCCAGCCGAGTCCGGTCGAGCCGCGCTACCTGCGCCACCTCATCTTCGAAGGCATTTCCGTCGACGAAGACGGCAAGCAGTACTACCTCGATGCCCACGTCGCTTATCGCCGCGCCTGCCTTAATGCGATCGAATATCTCAAGAAATTCGGCTACACCGGCGAACAGGCTTACGCGATTCTCGGCACCGCGCCGGTCGAAGGCCACATCAGTGGCATTGTCGATATTCCGAACGCCTGCGCCACGGTGTTCCTGCCCACGGAGATTTTCGACTTCGACATTCTCCCGAACGCCAGCGGCCCGAAGAAGATGATCAAGGGCAAGACCGATCTTTCGGTCGCCAAATAACCGCACGCCATGCCGCTCTACGATTTCGAGTGCCGCGCTTGCGGCCCCTTCACGCAACTCCGCTCGATGGCCGAGTCCGGCGCGCCCTGCGCCTGCCCAGCCTGCGGAGCTTCCGCGGCCAAGGTCTTTCCGATCGTGCATCTCCGCGAGATGCGCCCGGAGAACCGCACGGCCTGGGAGCGCAACGAACGGAGCGCCCACGCGCCCCATGTTTGCAGCGCCGGTTGCTCGCACGGGCCGGGCTCGAAGCCGGCCGCCAGCCGTTCCCGGCCGGAAAAACCGGCGGCGCGCGGGTCCACCAAGCGGAATCGCCGTCCCTGGATGCTTGGGCATTAACGCGAGTTCCAGCTCGACCCCACTACCACCAAAGCCCGGCTGGGTTAGCCAGCCGGGCTCGTTTTGCCGATGGGGATTTGTTCCGGCGGCCCGCGCGTTCTCCGGGTGGACAACCGGCGCGGCTTGGGTAAGCTCCCGGCGATGAACGCAGCGACGCAGTCCGTGAATCGACGCCAATTTCTGCAAGCGAGTGCCGCCGGCGTGGCGGCCGTGGCCGCCCTCGGCCCCGCTTCCGCATTTGCCGCCGCCGCCAAGCGCGGCATCAAGCTCGGTCTCGACAATTTTGCCGTGCGTGCCATGAAGTGGAAGGCCGCCGCGTTGATCGACTACGCCGCTTCGCTCAACACCGATTCCCTGTTCATCAGCGATCTCGATGCGTTCGAAAGCCTTGAGGATTCGCACCTTCGCGAGATCAAACAGAAGGCCGACGACAAGGGGCTGCAGATCCATCTCGGCACCTGGAGCATTTGCCCTACCTCGCGCTCGTTTCGCAAAGGCCGCGGCACGGCTGATGAGCACCTTGCGCTCGGGCTCCGCGCGGCCAAGGCGCTCGGCTCGCCCGTGCTCCGGGTGGTCCTCGGCTCGATGGAAGACCGGAACACCCCGGGCGGCATCGACGCGCGCATGGAAGATACCGTGAAGGTCTGCAAGGCGGGTCGCAGTCTCGCGCTCGACTTGGGCGTGAAGATCGCCGTGGAAAATCACGCCGGCGACATGCAGGCCCACGAGCTGGTCCGCCTGGTCGAAGCCGCCGGCAAGGACTACGTCGGCGTGAATCTCGATTCCGGCAATGCCGCCTGGACGATCGAGGACCCGCTCTCCAGCCTGGAGCAGCTTGGGCCGTATGCGCTCACCACCAGCCTGCGGGATTCGGCTATTTGGGAATCCGAGAATGGCGCGACGGTGCAATGGACGGCGATGGGGGATGGCACCACCGATGTGAAGGCCTACATCGACCGCTTTGCCACGCTCTGCCCCGGCGTGCCGGTGCATATCGAAACAATCTCGGGCTTCAATCGTGAGTTCGCGTACCTCAAGCCTGAGTTTTGGAAAGCCTTTCCGAACATGCCCGCCCGCGAACTCGCCCGGTTCATCGCGCTCGCGAAGAAGGGGAAGCCGCGCGACGGTTGGAAGGCTCCCGCTGGGGTTCCGCGCGAACAAGCCGAGCAGGAATACCAGAAGAACGAGATCGAAAAGAGCCTGCGCTACTGCAAGGAAGTGCTTGGCCTCGGCTTGAAGGCGTAGCGCGCCCGCCGATCCTGGACGCCGCTCGTTTGGAGACCTGCCTTTGGCGGTCCGGGAGTCCTTTTGCCGTTTAACCGCTGCCATGCCCCCGTCTGTCTTCACGCGTTTAGAATAATTAAAAGACATTAAAGATACACTTTAAACGCGAAATAATCACATTACATTGATGTAGAATAACGCTGCCTCTCACCGATCCCGTTCGGACCTTGCCACAGAATTGTCATTGGACGATCCGGCCGGCTCGGGGATACTCCGGGCGTATGCACCGTTTCCGCTTTTTTGGGTGGTTCGTCCTGCTGGCCTGCGCCGCGCGGCTGGCCCTGGCCCATGTCGGCCCGCATCCTTCCGTCCACGATACCGTCGCGAACATCCTCGAACGGATGAAAGGGGATCTGCGCAAGGAGCAGTTTCTCGCGTTGACCGAGGAGAAACTCGTTCAACTGTTGACGCCCAAGGAACGTGAGATTCTCGGGACGGAGCACATCGTCTTTAAGGTGAATGTGCCCGTCGTCCTCTCGGTCGTCCGCACTGGCGAGCCGGTCGAACAGGTGTTCTGGCTCGGCGACCGCGGATTCGAGAAGCAAGCAGGCGAGTGGGGGGAGGGGACTCGCAAACTCACCGTCTGGCAGCGGACGTTCGAGACCGGTTCGGTGGGCTTGGGCGTGAATTCGCTGAGCGGCGGTGGGACGCATTACGTGGTCGTGCTCGCGCCGAGAAATAAAGAAGACCGCCTCGAGATTAGCCAGCTTTACCCGGGGCAGTTGCGCACGACGGCGTTGACCAATGGCGTGAAACCGTACGTGGATCGGAGCGAGACCCTGACCAATATCCCACCGAATCTTTCGGGTGCGCTCCTTCTCCAAACCCAGCACCGGCAGCGGGACGATGCCAAGCTGAAGAACGTATTCCACTGGACCGAGCACCCTTCATCCGCCACGCCGGATCAGGTGGTTTTGACCTGGAGCGCCGATCCGCGCACGACCCAGGCCATCCAATGGCGCACGGCGACGAACATCAAGACTGGACGGGTCCGCTATCAAAAAAAGAGCGAAGTCAATCCGCTCCTGGACCGCCGCCCGAGGCCAAAGGAAGTCCGGGCCCGCACGGAGCGCCTCGAGGAAGCGTACAACCTGAACGACCCCACAATACATCGCCACACCGCCGTTCTCACCGGTCTCGATCCCGCCACCACGTATGTCTATTCCGTCGGTGCCGGCGCGCACTGGACAGACCTCGCGGAGTTCACCACAGCGCCAGCCCGCACCGTTCCATTCTCGTTCGTCTACATGGGCGACGCGCAGAACGGGCTGGACCGCTGGGGCAGTCTACTCAAGACAGCTCACCGCACCCGGCCGGACGCGGCATTCTATATCATGGCCGGGGACTTGGTAAACCGAGGCGCCGAACGCGACGACTGGGACAGCCTGTTCTACAACGCCGCCGGAATTTACGATCGCCGCCAGTTGGTGCCCGTCCTCGGCAATCACGAGTACCAGGGCGGCCAGCCTCGGCTCTACCTTCAACTGTTCGAGCTCCCGGAGAATGGCCCTGCCACCATCGGCAAGGAGCGCGCCTACTCCTTCGAATACAGCAACGCTCTGTTCCTGATTCTCGATTCGAATCTAGACCCCGCGGAACAAGCGCCCTGGATCGAGGAGCAGCTCTCGCGCACCAAGGCCGTGTGGAAATTCGCGGTCTACCATCATCCCGCCTTTTCTTCCGCCCCGGAGCGCGACAATCGAAAACTCCGTGAGACCTGGGGGCCGATCTTCGACAAGTATCACGTCGACATGGCTCTCCAAGGCCACGATCACGGTTACCTGCGGACCTACCCGATGAAGGGCGGCCAGCGGGCCGGTTCCGCCAAGGAAGGCACCATTTATGTCGTCTCCGTATCGGGCACCAAATTCTACAAACTGGCGGAGCGTGACTACACCGAATTCGGCATGAGCAACGTGGCGACCTACCAGGTGCTCGATATCCAGATCAGCGGCAACCGCTTGGTCTACCGCGCCTGCGACCAGGACGGCCACGTCCGCGACGAATTCGTGATCGAAAAGTAGGCCGCCCCGAAAGCTTGGAGCCGTGGGTCAGACGCCCAACTGCGCCAAGCGGTTGCCGATGGTTGATCGCACACTCGCGAACTTAGTGGTGGTGGCGGTTGTCGGTTAGCCCCAGTCAGTTCAGGTTCGTTCAAGACGAGCGAGCATGCGCTGAACGCACAATGTATGTTATATTCATTTATGGAGATGCTTTCACGCAGCCACTGGAGCCCGTGAGTATCTCGCCATGGCGGTGGCAAGAACGTCCCCTTCCCCTGCCCTTCGCTGAGAACAAGAGTTTTCATGAAGCCTGCGGGCGCGTCCAGGGGCCGCGCCGGGCGCTTGGGCAATACCGGGATTAATGGCCGGCAGGCACGTCGGATCGAGTGGCGAAATCATGATTGTGTTTCGGGAGCGATTTCGCATTTATGGGTAACCCAAAGAGCGATGAAGGACGCGGCCGACGCACAGGAGAAGGATTCCGAGGAAACGATTTTTTCGACGGCGCTGCGGTTGGCTCCCGGCCCGGAGCGGGCGGCGTATCTGGAACGGGCGTGCGCCGGGCGCGGGGAGCTGCGCCGGCGGGTGGAGAGTTTGCTCCAGGCCAGTCCCGAGCTGGGCGATTTCATGGAGGGCTTTCCTCGCGAAGATTCGGACGAAGCGGCGTCTTCCCCGCGAACAGCCACTGTTCCTCCAGAGGGAACCGTTGCACGGATTGCCCAGGCGATGATAGCGGATGGCTTCCGTTCCGAAAACCCCACGCCGGACGAAGCGGCCGGGGCGCGGATCGGGCGGTATAAGTTGCTGCAAAAGCTGGGGGAAGGCGGCTGCGGGGTGGTCTACATGGCGGAGCAGGAGGAGCCGGTGCGCCGGCGGGTGGCTCTGAAGCTGATCAAGCTGGGCATGGACACCAAGAGCGTGCTGGCGCGCTTCGAAGCGGAGCGCCAGGCGCTGGCGATGATGGATCATCCGAACATCGCGAAGGTGCTGGATGGCGGGGCGACGGAGACGGGCCGCCCGTATTTTGTGATGGAACTGGTCCGTGGCACCAAAATCACCGACTTCTGCGACCGGAACCGGCTTTCGACGCGCGAACGGCTCGATCTTTTCATCCAGGTCTGCCAGGCGGTGCAGCATGCACACCAGAAGGGCTTGATCCATCGGGATCTCAAGCCGTCGAACATTCTGGTAACCGTCCGCGATCCGGGCGCGGCGGGCGTGCCGATGATCATCGATTTCGGGATTGCCAAGGCGACGCAGGGCCGGCTCACCGACCAGACCCTCTTCACGGCGTTCGAACAATTTCTCGGCACACCCGCCTACATGAGCCCCGAGCAGGCGATGATGACCACCCTGGATATCGACACGCGCAGCGACATCTATTCGCTGGGGGTGCTGCTGTACGAGCTGCTCACGGGCCGGACGCCGTTCGACGCCAAGGAGCTGCTCGCGGCTGGCTTCGATGAGATGCGCCGAACCATCCGGGAGAAGGAGCCCCCCCGCCCTTCCACGCGTCTCAGCACGCTGCTCGCGGCCGAGCAGACCGCTGCCGCCGGCCTGCGCCACACGGAGCCGCCCAAGCTGATTCAACTGGTGCGCGGCGATCTGGACTGGATCGTGATGAAGTGCCTGGAGAAGGACCGCGCGCGACGGTACGAAACCGCCAACGCGCTGGCCATGGATCTCCAGCGGCACTTGAAGAACGAACCGGTGGCCGCCCGCCCGCCGAGCCGAGTGTATGAGCTGCAGAAGGCCGTGCGGCGGCACAAGGTGGTCTTTGCCGCAGGGGCGCTGGTGGTCCTGGCGCTGGCCCTTGGCCTCGCGGCCAGTCTATGGCAGGCCGAACGCGCCCGCCAGGCGGAGGGCGAGCAGCGGTATCGAGCTTATGTGGCCGACATGAACCTGGCGCAGCAAGCGGTGACGGAAGGCGATCTCGGCCGCGCACGGTCCCTCCTGCGAACCTACGTCCCGAAGCGGGGCGAAACTGATCTCCGGAACTGGGAGTGGCGGTATCTGGCCAACGAATGCCGCGGCGACGAACTCTTCTCGCTACGCGGTCATCAAGGGGAAGTCAGAAATGTTCGGTTTCTGGATGAAAACACCCTGCTGACGGCGGGAGCGCAGGACTTAAGAACGATGGTTTGGGATCTGTCGAATCGACGCGCCACGATGGTGATCACAAATGAAAACATTGGCGGCGGCATCGGCTTGGTCGCGCTCGCTCCCAAGCGCCGCATGATTTACTATCGCACGGCTTGGACGGGTGGCGGTGGTGTCTTCAAGCTGGACCTCCGAACCGGCGTAAGCACCAGGTTATTCAATATGCCATTCCCTGTGACTTCGCTCGACCTTTCTCCAAACGAACGCATTCTGGCCATCGCCTCCGGCAAGCAGGTGGAGCTGCGCGATGCCACCACGACCAATAAGATTTTCGCTCCCATCGGGATGGACGGCGAGATCAAAGCCGTGTCCTTCTCTCCCGACCAACGCTGGCTCGGGGCCGTGGACAATCAGGGCCGAGTGGTCCTGCGGGACCTGGCCAGCGAGGCAATTCGCGCCACCTCGATCGATCCCGCGCCTATCGCCGTGGCGAACGCGCAGGTGGTCAATCCCTGGTGGTGCCGCTTTTCTCCAGACGGGCAGCGGTTTTTGTCCACCAGCGGCTCGACCCGCATCAGCGTGTGCAACGTGCCGGATGGCACGCTGATCAAGACGTTCGACGATTCAGCGTGGGCGAGAGACGGAGCCTTTTCCGCAGACGGAAAGTGGCTCGCCACGGTGGGAGAAGATACCTCTATACGGCTTTGGGACACGGCCACCTGGGAATTGAAGGACACGCTCAAAGGACACACCGACCCGGTGGTTTGCGTTAGCTTTGCGCCGGACGGCGGGCGCCTGGCCTCGGCCTCCCGGAACGGCGAGGTCAAGGTCTGGTCCCTGGACGAAAAGGCGCGCCGTTCCGAGTCGGTAGACATAAAGGGGTCCCACTCGGTCGGCATCGCGCGGGACGGCAGCGCGTTTTGGCGCGTCACTGGTTCTGAAGAGATCGTACGCGCTGAAGGGAACGCACTGCGTGTGACGAAGGGGGAAATGTGGTCCGCCAGTTCGATGAGTCCACTCGGCACGCTCGAAATACAGGACTTGCCGATCCCATTCTATAGCACGTACGATATTCCTTCCGGCGGGCGGACTTTTGTGCTGGGGACGGCCAACGACACGATTCACCTCCGCGCGATCGGGGACGGAAATGACATCGCTAAAACCCACTTCCGCAACCTCTACAAGGTGGCGATCTCACTGGATGGTTCCACTTTGGCCGGCCTTTGCCTATTCCCAGATTGGCGCATTCGCGTCTGGCGGCTTCCAGAAATGGAGTTGATCGCGGAACGAACGGATCTGCCGGATGCCCACCATTGCTTTCTTTCGGACGACGGAAAATCGCTGGCGATCCTGTCCGGACGTGGCGGCATCACCGTGTTAAGCATGCCCACCTTAGAGGGGCCCCCGCCGCGGAAGGCGGTCGAGAATGTTACCGCCTGGACGGCCTGCGCCTTCTCTCCGGATGGCCGGCATCTGGCCGCATCGGTCGGTTCCGGAAATACGTACATTTGGGACGTGGCCACCTGGCACCGGCGGACGTTGCCCCGCACGCTCACGCGCTACGAGTCGATTTCGTTCTCGCGGGACGGAACGCGCTTGGTGGCGAGCGACGCGCAATCGGCCAATATATTTGACACGGCGACCGGTGAAAGAGTTCTGGCGCTGAACCTCCGCGGCGCGCAGGTGGCGTTTACTCGACACGGAAATGCCATGCTCGCGGTCAGCCTCGACCGGGCCAATCTGCTGCATTCTCCCCCGCTGGAAGCACTTCGATTCGACTGGCTGGCGGAATCCGCCGAGGCGCGGGATGGGCATGAGTGAACCGCGGAAAGATGCTGATGCAGCCGAGCCCAGGCCGCCCGGGGCGGACCGGCTGCTGGCCCAGGTGTATGATGAATTGCGCCAGCTCGCCGCGCGCAAGATGGCGCAGGAAGCGGGCTCGCAAACCCTTCAACCCACCGCACTGGTGCATGAAGCCTGGCTGCGCCTGGGCGGCGACGAGCAACCCACCTGGGAAAATCGCACGCACTTTTTTTGCGCGGCCGCGGAGGCCATGCGGCGGATCCTGATCGATCGTGCGCGGCGGAAGCAGGCGGTCCGGCATGGCGGCGCGCAGGAACGCTGCGAACTCGATGGCCTCGAGATTGCGGCGCCCAGCCAGGATGGAGAACTGCTGGCGGTCCACGAAGTGCTCGATCGCTTCGCGGCGCAGGAGCCGCAGAAAGCCGAACTCGTCAAGCTGCGCTATTTCGCCGGCCTCGGGCTAAAAGAAGCCGGCCAGGTGCTGGGAATTTCCGAACCGACCGCCGTGCGCTGGTGGACGTACGCGAAGACCTGGCTGTACCAAGCCATTCAGGAAACGCGCTGAGCCATCTCAAGCTGACGGCCTCGAACAGGGCCTGAAAAATCGATTCGTTCGATGATCGTTCCCTTCGCGATATTCCGCATTTACTAAAGAAGGGCGGCACGCCTCTTCAAAACCGAGCGAGACCCGGCCTGAGTCGACGGCTCCACGGGGAGCCAATCCCGACCCGCGTGCGCAGGCTGGCCAAAGGAAGAGATGCCATGAAGAGATTGAATGAGAATCGGCTAAAGGCCGCCGTCACCGGTTTGCTCGTGGGATGGGCGATGGTGGCAGCCGGCACGGCCGCCGAGCTGCGGGTTCCCGCGCAATATCCCACCATCCAGGCCGCGGTCGACGCCGCCAAAACGAACGACATCATCCGGATCGCGCCCGGAGTTTACACCGAGCAGGCGATCATCGTCTCCAACAAGCTAAGTCTCATCGGGCAGCCGGGGACGATCCTGCGCGCCACCAAGGACATGAAAGCATGGGCTCCTGAGCTGGGCCTCGGCGTGACGGCGGGCAGGCATGTTCCCCTCATCGGCGTTTTGCTATCCGATGTGACCATCCGGGGTCTGACGTTCGAGGGCGAGCGGCTCGCTGGCCACTTCGCCGAACCCGATTTCGCCGATCTGATCGGTTTGCACGTATACCGCAGCAGCATCGATGTGGAAAACTGCGCCTTTTACGGTTTCCGGGAAAGCACGGCTGGAGCGCAATTCAGTGGGTCGCTCGCGTGTACGACGTTTCACATTGACGATGTCGTTGCGCGAGTGGTCGGGTGTACCTTCGCGGATAGCTACGAAGGGATTTTCTTACGAGGCGGGCCGGACCGGAAAAACATCACCGCCATCATCGAGAATAACACCATCATCGGGACGGGCACTCTCGCCAACGAACAACTCAGCATCGGCATCTATATCGGGCAAGGCGTCGGTGGGCGTGTGGCTGGCAACACGGTCAGCGGTTTCTCATACGTGGGGCCTAGGGACCCCTTCCCTGTGGCGATGGGAATCTATGCCGCCAATGAAGCGAATTTCCCAGAGTACGGGATTCTCCAGCCCCTTGTCATAGAAGGAAATACGCTCCGGGATAACCAGCTCCACATGGTCTTGCTGAAGGCGGACGGCACCGAGGTGCGGAACAACCGTTTCCAGGGAACGGCGTCTGGCATCCTTCCATTGGGATTGGCCTACAGCGGCGCGTTCGGGGTCATCGCGTCGAACCAGTTCGAGGATGTGCCCGAGGGCCTCCGGCTGTTCGGCATGGATCCCGACTTCGAAGACATCTTCGGCAGCGCGGAGGGCACGATCGTCTCGGACAATCGTTTCTGCCGAGTGGCGAAGACGATCAACCAGCAACCGCTTTCTTCTCCTGCGATCAGCGGCACGGTGCTCGATGCGTGCTCGTCTCCAGAACTATCAGTCATCCCTTCGGTGCTCGTGTCTTGGCCGGCCGAGGCCAGCGAGCGCGTCGTCGAATCCGCCGCTGACGCGGACGGGCCGTGGGCGCCCTCCACGGCGACGGCGTTCACGCAGGATGGGCGCCGGAACATCGCGGTGCCCTCCAGCGGGGCGCGCCAGTTCTTCCGGCTCCGTTAATCCAGAAGCATCGCAAAATCACAAAAGCATCGTGCCTGCGATGAAAACACCACCATTCGCTCGTCCGCGGTCGAAACCTGGAAACGCCATGAAAAACACACCGTATTCTCGAATCCGGTTTCTCGCGCTCGCAGGGGTGTTGATCCTGCCCGCGAAGCTGAGCGCCAACCTGATTACCAATGGCAGCTTTGAGTCGCCCGCCGGCACCCCTGGGTTGAATTCGACTCGGCCCACGGGATGGTCGGGCTTCGGATCTTTCGTAAACGGCCTGGTCCATGGACCAGGGGTGGTGCAAAGCTCTGCCTTTTTCTATCCGGACCCCTTTGACGGGGATCAATTCGTCGACATCGGAACGGGCAGCCTCATCGCCTCATTCACCGTGATAACCCCGGGAGAATACCTTCTTGAGTGGCACGACAATTCCTTAATCAAGGGGTGGAACGGCGGTTACAACGTCGATATCAAAAACAGCTCGTCAGCCACAATTCTCTCCACCGCCTATTCCTACTCCTATCTCACGCAGTCGCCTCCCTGGCGCGCGCTTTCGCTCGTCCTGCCCTACCTCGCGGCGGATACCTACACCTTGACGTTCGGGCCGGGGTCGACCTTTACCTTTCTCGACGCCTTGTCCCTGGAGCTGCAGCCCGGAGTGCCGGTGTCCGACGGGGGAACTACCGCGCCCCTGCTGGCAACGGCGCTTCTGGGTGCCGCCGCTCTCTCGAGGGATGCCGCCTGAGGTAACATGAGGCACAGAAGGCCGGGGCCGCACTCGCGGCCACCGGTGGCCTGTGACGAGCGCCGCCATCACGGAACGCATCGGAGTGGAAGCAAGTCTGGATCGACTGAGGATCCTGGAAACCCGGACAAGACCATTGAAGAACTGGCCGAATTGATCAAACTCATGAAGTGTATAGTCTTATGAAGACATTAAGAGGAATGGGTTGTCTCCTGTGGGCGGCAGCCGGATGGTTCACCGCGGCCATCGCGGGACCTTCGTCCGTTCAGTTTCAGTTCGAGCAGCTCAAATCATTTGGCTTTTCCGGCCAGTCTGGCCTCGCGCCCCGAGGCCTTACGCGAGGCAGCGACGGCAAATGGTACGGAACGACCCGGGGAGGAGGGCTCTATGACGAATGGGGGAATAGCTACGGGAGCGGCACCGTTTTCAGGCTGAACCCGGACGGCTCCGGTTACACCAATTTGCACGTCTTCAGCCGCGCGGTTGGTGAAGGTTTCGGACCATACGCGCGGCTGATCGAGGGGAAGGACGGTATGCTCTACGGAACCACCCACGCCGGTGGCGCCCCCGATGATTCTACGGTAGGAGGCGGCACGATCTTCAGAATCAACAAGGACGGCGGCGGTTACACCATTATCCACCGCTTCCCACGCGCCCACGACGACGGTTCCGAGCCCTACGCGGAGCTCCTGGAGGGAAGCGATGGATTTCTTTATGGAACCACCCGCAACGGCGGCAACCGCAGCGGTCCTCCCGAAGGCCGTGGCACGCTCTTCAGGATCGGGAAGGACGGTGCCGGACACACGGTGCTGCACCGATTCGCAGGGGGTGGCGACGACGGTCAATGGCCCGAGACGGCGCTCATCGAAGGGACCGATGGAGCGCTGTACGGCACGACTGGCTATGGAGGCTTCGCTGGATCTGGAGGCCGGGGCGTCGCCTTCAAGATCGACAAGAATGGCGGCGCTTTCACGGTGCTGTGGAGGTTCACCTACGCGGACGGGCTGTCCCCCTCCGCCCTCCTCGAGGGCAGCGAAGGGGCGCTCTATGGAACGGCCCATCACGGCGGGCGCTCCAGCAATACCAACAACGTCAGCGACCCAGCGTCCGGTATGGGGGTCGTCTTCCGGCTCCACAAAGATGGGAGCGAATACGCCGTGATCCATCAATTCTCGGACGTCAATGGGGAAGGCCGCCGGCCGAACGCCGCCCTGCTGGAAGGCCAGGATGGCCTCTTGTACGGCACCACCAGTGAAGGCGGCACCCGCAATGAACGGGGCGATCAGTATTACACAGGAACCGTTTTCGGGCTGGACAAGGATGGCCGCAATTACCGCATCCTGGCCTCAATGCTTCAAACGGTTGGCGATGGCTTCGGCGGTCCTTACGCCCCATTGGTCGATGGAGGCGACGGTGCCCTGTACTCCGCCTACGGCACGGCCGTCTTCACGGTGAATCAGAACGGCACCGGCTTTCGCGAACTGCATCGCTTCAGTTACAGCGGCGGCGATGGCCGGTTCCCGGCCCCGTTGGTCGAAGGTAGCGATGGAGCGCTTTACGGAGCTACGGCTACGCACAGAGCCAGGGGAGGGGGAACGATTTTCGCCATTAACAAGAATGGCAGCGGCTACCGCATCCTCCACGTCATCGAAGGGCCGGGGTTCGAGGCGGATGAAAGTTACTTCGACTCCAACACCTTCGCGCTGCTGGAAGGCCGGGATGGCATCCTGTATGGAACCATGAAAAATACGGACTCCACCGGAGCGGCTTTCGTCTTCCGGCTCAACAAGGATGGCACCGGATTCGCCAAACTTCACTCGTTCGACTACACCGGTGAGGCGCACGAAACTCTGGAGCTTATGCAAGGGAGCGATGGCGCGCTGTATGGCACGGTCCTTGGTGAGATTTTTCGGTTGAGCGTGGACGGCACCGGCTACGAGGTGCTCCACACGACTCTTGTGGGAATCGGTCCTGTCGGCGTCCTGACCGAAGCCAGCGATGGGGCGCTTTATGGAATTGCGTTTGTCGCCGGCTATCGAACTGGCGCAGCCGTCTTCCGATTGAATAAGGATGGCAGCGGGTATGCCGTGCTCCAGAGCCTCATGCAGAGCGTTGGCGGCTTGCCCTGGCAGGTGCCGAGAGCCCCGCTCGTTGAAGCCCACGACGGCACGCTGTTTGGGGCAACTACCTTCCAGAGCGCTGATAGCGCTGGCGCGGTCTTTCAGTTGAACAAGGATGGAAGCAATTACAAAGTCTTGTTTGATCTTGAGGGGAGCCTGGGTTCGATCGCCAGCGACGGAGCCGTCTATGGGACCACGCCCTTCGGAGGTCCAGACGGTCGAGGCTCCATCTTCAGATTCAGCCAGGATGGATCCGGCAGTGCCGAAGTGTTCAGTTTCAACGGCAGGAACGGGGAGAGGCCTGCCCGCCTGCTGCAAGGCCGCGATGGGGCTCTCTACGGAACAACCTTGCGGGGAGGCCACTTGAACCTTGGAACCATTTTCGCCCTGCGTCCTAAACCGGTTTTCCTTCCGCCGGCGCTCGCTGACCAGGGCCTCACTCTTCGCCTCACGAGCATGCCCAACTCGACCCACCGGCTCCAGTGGGCCAGCTCCCTGGACGGGAACTGGCAGACGGTCACCACGATGGTGATCCCCGCCACGGGATTGGCGGAATTTATCGACCCAAACGCATCTCAGGACGGAGCCTTTTACCGGACCACAACCCCTTGATAAGACGGGGGCCTCTGAGCAAACCGCTGGGGGCTGAGACGGTGCCGTGGCGAAGGGGATGACTCTCGCGATAAATGTCCTGATGGGCGGTCCGCGGTCCCACCGCTCGCGCCACGCGAGCCCCGTCCAGTTTCGCAGCGGGGCCGCGATGGCGCGAGCGTCCGTTTGGTAGACGGGGGTGCGATCGGAAGTGGCGGTCAGTTCTGGCATTGGGGGTATGACAGAACG
>CAYZKY010000121.1:0-19031 GCA_964478815.1 uncultured Verrucomicrobiota bacterium | reverse complement strand
CGCGTTCTGTCATACCCCCAATGCCAGAACTGACCGCCACTTCCGATCGCACCCGGTTACGGCTAAGGCCGCTCGTGTTCGTGCTCCGAACGTTCCTTCTTTTCGTGCTTGTCCGAACGATCGTTCTCCTTCTCCTCCTGCAAGAGGCGTTTCAGCTCCCGCTTCGTCTCTTCCAGTTCGCCCCGCATCCGCTTCAGCTCCATGCGGACATCTCCCCGGGCGTCCGCCCCGCGCGGCTCCCGGCGCGTGCGGCGCTCGAGTTCCTGCTCGATCTTTTGCGCCGGATCGTGCAACCCCGCCGCGTGCAGATGCCGGATCGCCTCGCGCAGGTGATGCACTTCCCCGTCCGGGCCTTTCGGCTCGGGCATCCCCTTGAAGACGAACGGCTCGAACGGCTTGTGCATGTCGAAGCGCAGTTCCTTCAGCGGCGGGAACCGCCGGATCACGATCTCCTTCTCGCGTTGGTCCGGTCCCGGGCGGAACCGCTTGAACACCCGCGGGCCTGGCCCGTCCTCCCCGCCCCCTTCGAGCTTCCACTCGAACGCCTGCAGATCCTTCCCCCAGCCATCGGGCTCGACCCGGAAACGCTTCACGATTCGCGGGCGCCGTCCGTCCTCGGATTCCTCCTCCTCGTGCTCCTCAATGGTGACCTTTTTCGGGCCCCGGCCATCGTCGGAATGAAGCCGCAACACCTTTCGTTCCTCCCGGCGTTCGCCCCGCTTCTCCTTGATTCGAGGCCCGTCGTCCTCCTCGCCTTCTTTACCCTTGCGCCGAAGTTCGCGACGTTCGATCTCCACCTGGTCGCCTGGCCCGCCCGCGTCTTCGACGATGACCCTTTCCGCCTTCAATCCCCGGGGCTCTCCCGGCTCCGATTCGTCGTGCGCCAGCGCGGCCATGCCGCCCACGAGCGCCACCGCCCACAAATGTTTCGCCAAACTCATGCTCATTCCTTTCTCGTTGCTGTGACTGATTCGCTCGGAGCCTGTCTGCAAATTGCGCGGCCGCGGCTGGCGCAATTTGCAGACAGGCTCTTACTCAGTCTTTATACGCCGGAACTCGCAAAAAGTTCGAAAGCAGGCGACCGCCCTCTGGCCGTCACCTGCTGAAACTTACCGGAAAGCCCGCTGTTGGAGCCTATCGCGCCGAAAACATCGAATCCTGCCGGTTGCCTCGTGAGAGCATGTAAGCCGTCAGGTCGCTGATCTCCGCTTCGCTGAAATAGTTCAGCAACGCTTCCGGCATCATGGATACCTCGGACGGCGCGATGCTCTCGATATCGTCCCGCTTCACATTGGTGAAATCGTTCGGCGCGAACATGTTCTCGATCACCATCAGCACATCGCCGTTCAGGTTTCCCACCCGGCCCGTGACCACATCGCCATCCTTCTTCTTGATGACGATCGCCCCGTACTGATCGCTGATCGCCTTGCTCGGCAGAACCATCGATTCCAGCAAATCCCGCACCCCGAACCGCCCCGCCACGTTCGTCAGATCCGGCCCGATCGACGCCCCCTCCGTATCGAACCGATGGCACGCCGCGCACCCGGCCTGCCCGAACAATTGCCGGCCTCGATCGAAATCGCGCCGCTCCTTCAAGGCCTTCTCCACGGCCGGCGTTAGTCCATCCACCGTATATTCCTTCACCAGGGGCCGCGCCGTGATCGCCGCCAGCGGAGCCACCGGTTCCGGCTTCGCTTCCAGGATCGCCTTCAAGCTCTCCTTGTCGGCATCGCTCAAGCCCGCCACCGCATCCGCCTTAATGTCGCGCAAAAACCCGCGCAGGCTGGCTCCCCCCTTGAAACTGGCCGCTCGATGGAACCACCGGAAATACTCCTCCCGCAACGGCAGGCTCCAGCCCACCGTCACCTTCCGCAGATTCCGCGCTACGTCGATCTGTTCCTCCTGCGTCGGCGCCATTCGCAACGCCGCCACCAGCTTGGTCGCCGCCGTCGGCGCATCCAGATAAACCAGCAGCCCCGCCAGTTGCGAATTCAGCACCGCGCTTTGCGAGGGATACAGCGCATCGAACTTCGCCGCCAGCCGTCGCCGGTCGCCTTCGGCCGGTTTCCCCAAGCGCGTAAACGCCAGCGCGTAGGCTCGCAGCAAATCCGCGCGGTCGCCCTCCGCCAGCCCATTCCAACCGATCCGATCCAGCGCCGCCAGCATCCGCCCCTGCAACGCCGCGTCCGGAGCCGGGTCCCCGCTCTTGCGATGAAATTCATCCTTGCTGCTCGCGCGCGCCAGCGCCACCAAGGCCGCGATCGACTTCCGCGCATCCTTCTCCGCCAGCGCCTGCTCGCGCCACGTCGCCGGATCCTGCCACTCGATCGCCACCCGCGCCGCAAAGCGCAGAGCCCGATCCGCGTCCCCGAGATACGGCCACGCCGCCGCCACCGCTCCCGCGTCGCGCTTCCCGTGAAACGCCTCCAGGCTCCGGCGCTTCTTCCGCTCTTCGGCAAACTGCCCGTCGGCCGTGGACGGCGCGGTCGATTCCGCTCCCTGATACGTCACGCGATACAGCGCCGATTGCGTCCTCCGCCCGCCCACCGCGAAGTAGAGCGCCCCATCCTTCGGATTCACCGTCAGATCCGTCAGCGCCAGCGGCTGCCCCGTCACGAATTCCTCCAGCTCACCCGTGTAGCTCGAACCCGCCGGCTTCAGATGCACCGCATACAGCTTCCCGAAGCTCCAATCGCAAATGAACAACGCGTCCTGATACTTCGCCGGGAACTTCGCCCCGTACCCGAACGTCACCCCGGTCGGCGATCCCGGCCCCACGTTCACCACCGCGCCGAACGAATCGATGTAATGCGCCGGAAACTTCCCCGCCCCGCTCCGCCACCCGAACTCCGCCCCGCTGATCACATGGTTCACCCGCGTCGGCCGGTACCATGGCGTGTTGATATCCCACTCCATGTCCGCGTCGTACGCGAACAACTCCCCCTCCCGATTGAACGCCGCGTCGTACTCGTTCCGAAACCCCGTCGCGATCAGCTCCCAGTTCTTCCCCTCGGGATCCACCTTCGCGATCCATCCGCCCGGCCCGAGAACCCCCTTCATGAACCCGTTCCCGTCCCACAACCGCGTCACCAACTGATCCTCGCCCCAATGCAGCGGCGCCCGCGACGCGCTGACCTCCGTCAACTTCGTCTGGTTCCCGATAATCACATGCAGCGATTGCCCGTCCGGCGAGAGCAGGATCGCATGCGGCCCATGCTCCCCTCCCCCATCCAGCTTCCGCAGCAGTTTCACCTCGTCGTACCGGTCGTCCCCATTCGTATCCCGCACCCGGTACAAGCCCCGCCCCTGGAACTTGTCCTCGTTCACCATCACATACAGGCTGTCGAACGCGTACAACAACCCCTGCGCCATCCCGATCTGCAAATCGATCGTCTCGATCCCCGGAGCCGCCACCGTCCCCACCGCCGGCAGCGTCAGCCGGTACATCTTCCCATACTGATCCGAAACGATCAGCCGCCCCTTCGGATCCACGCACATCGCCACCCACGAGCCTTGCTCCCCCTTTGGCACCGTGTACAGCAAATCCACCTTGAAATCCTTCAGCACCCGCAAGTTCGCCGAAGCGGTTCCCTGCGCGCTAAACGCCGCCTGACCATAACTGGACGCCAAACCCGCCAGCGCCAGACCCACCAACACCGAGGCGCACCTCGCCATCACAGAACGTTGAGACATGCCCCGACTCTGACACCCGCCCCCAAATACTTCAAGACCCGACCCAGGCTCGATACCGCTCTGGATCGGGGCGCATCGCTCACCCCTCGCTGGCCGTCAGTTGTTCATGGAGCAGCCTGGCCTCGCCCAGCAATGTCGGCGCCAGCTCCTCAATCCGGCTCGGCAAATCCATGCTCCCGTGCCGCACGGCCAGCACATAAATGGCCCGCTCCACCCGCGCGCAAATCAGATAATGCTCCCGCACCCGATAAAATTGAAAATGAGCCGAGACCTCCGGCTTTGACCTCAACAAATCAGGATCGCGCCGCAGCCGGTTCAAAGCCGCTTCTATCGCCTCCAGATACCGGATTGCCGTGGCCTGCCCCCATTGCTCGATTGAGTACGTCTCGATCTCGCGAATATCGAGCGCCGCCCGCCGCGAGAGTGCGACCCGCATCGCTACTTCCATCCCTTCGCCTCGCGCTGCGCCGCCAATTTCAGCGCCGCCCGCAAATCCCCTTCGAACGGCACCACCCGCCCCGCCAGCACATCCTCATACCCCTCCAGAATCCCCTCCCGCACCGCCGCCGCCTCCATCCGCGCCTTCTTCTCCCGCAGCAAATCCCGCACAAACTCGCTCGGCGTCGCGAACAACGTCCCCTCCCCGCAATTCCGGTCCACGAAACCCCGCAACTCATCCGTCAACGAAAGATTCAGGCTCTTCCCCATACAACGACCTCAACGTATTGCTGTGACAATTATTGTCAATATTTGCCAACCCCATTCCTCCATCCACGCAGGGATAGATGGCCGCGGTTCTTTGCCGGGACTTCTAGTTTTGCCGGCCGAGATCCTGCGCCAGTCCAATCAGAATTCCCTCGGGCCCTCGGATATAGCAAAGTCGATACACATCTTCATACTGCACCACTTCGCCAACGACCTCCGCGCCATACTTGCGAAGACGCGCAAGCGTGTCGTCGATGTCCCCCACGTTGAACATGACTCGCAAGTAGCCCAGAGAGTTCACGGGGGGCCGTGCGGTGATCGGCCACCACGGGCGGCGCGAGAAATCGCGAAATCTCCAACCGGCCGTGCCCGTCCGGTGTTCGCATCATGGCGATCTCCACCCGCATGCCGCGCAATCCCGTCACCCCATCCGCCCACGCTCCTTCGATCGGCGCGCGCCCCTCCAGTTCGAGCCCAAGTTCCGCAAAGAACTCCACCGCCCCATCCAGGTCCTCCACCACGATGCCTACATTGTGCATCGTCAACGATTTCGCTTTGCTCATGATTCTTGAGTATGCTTACGGGGCGGCCGCCCCAAGCTCGGCGTCCCTGTCCAAAACCACAACTAACCCCGCGCACCCTCGGCCCACCCGGTGCCCCCATCCGCCTTGGCTCCAGCACCGCGTTCGGTGACACGCTCCAAATCTCGCAACCCTTCCTCGATGCATCAGCGGTCGCCCGACAATCCCTCCCGCCCATGCCGCCGCGTCAAATCCATCGCCGGCCCAACCGGAACGATTCGCGTCGGATTGATATCGTCGTGGGTCACATAGTAGTGCCGCTTGATATGGTCGAAGTTCACCGTCTCGGCGATTCCCGGCTGCTGATACAAATCCATCAAATACCCCTGCAAATTCGGATAATCCACGATCCGCCGCACGTTGCACTTGAAATGCCCATGATACACGGCGTCGAACCGCACCAACGTGCAGAACAAACGCCAATCCGCCTCCACGATCCGGCCGCCGAAAAGATACCGGCTCGCCGCCAGCCTCGCCTCCAACGCGTCCAGCGCTTCGAAAAGCCTCCCGCACGCCTTCTCGTACGCCCGCTGGCCCGTCGCAAAACCGGCCTGGTACACCCCATTGTTCACCCGCTCATAGATAAACTCCGAAAGCTTCGCCTGTTCGGCCTGGATATCGCTTGGAAAGAGTTCCACCCCGCCCTTCCCGAACGCGCTAAACACCCCATCGAACATCCGGCAAATATCATCCTCGGAATTGTTGACAATCCGCCGCCGCTCCTTGTCCCACAGCACCGGAACCGTCACCCGCCCATCGAAATTCCGTTCCGTCGCCGCATAGGCCTCGCTCAAAAATGCGAACCCATTGATCGGGTCGCGGCTATGCCCCGGCCCATCCCGAAAGGCCCATCCCCGCTCATCCCGGATCGGATCGGCGGCCGTCACTCCCACCGCTCCTGCCAATCCCTTCAAGTTCCGCACGATCAGCGTTCGGCTCGCCCAGGGGCACGCCAGGCAAATATAGAGATGGTACCGCCCCGCCACCACCGGATACCCGGACGATCCGTCCGTCGTCACCCACTCCCGAAACGCATCCTCCTGCCGCTCGAATTCGCCCTCCTCCGACTGCTCCTCCGGAAATTGTCCCCTCGCGCTCATACACTCAAACCTCCTCGCCACCCGGCCTTCCGGCCAGGACATCGACTCACGCTACCCCATCCTTCCCTACCGCGCACTCCCGCACCTCCCCGCCGGGAGGGTTGGGGTGTCCGCAATTTCACCGAAATTACACCCAGACGTCTCTCGACCCACCTTCAGCGACTCGCCCTGCGGGACGCCGAGCGCGATGGCCGAGATCGCTGCCGCGCATGGTTGGCTGTTGGATCATGATGCGCTCCAGAGCGACTGCGGCGACGCGGCCTCTCGCATCCGACGCCTGACTTCGTCTTCGATCCTCGTTTCAACGGCAGCGCGCGCCCAATGCTCGGTCGCGGCGGCAAGCTCCACCGCGAACTCGCCGCGCACCTGCTCGTGCAGTGCCTCGCGCAACCTCCTCTCCCCGTCTGCGCTGAATCCGAATGAATGACTCATAGCCCATTCATCGTTCTCCATATTCGAACCTCAATTAAACGGTCGCTCGCATCGAACTCCCAAAACGCCGTCACATAGGTTCGCCAGGGCAACCCCTGGTAACCACCAAGTTCTCCGCGAATATAAGCCACCGGAACTCCCACGGGCCAGCTCCGCCTCCTCCTACGCGGTGAGAGGAATACCATCCGCGCCCTCTGACCACCCTCTCCACGTCTGGCAGACTGCTGCCCAGCGGCGTCTGCCTGAGCACCCAAGCGCGTACCGCGGCATCTGGCCGACGCAACGGACTGGCCCACCAAATCGCGCCAAGCAGGGCCACGCTGGCGGCCATGCCCACGAAGAATTTTCGTTTTGTGCTCATCGCGTGCGACACCCCTCATGATCGAACTTCAACGACCCAGCCCAAAAGCGCAACCCACCCCGCGCTCCCTCAGCGAACCGACTCCCATCGTCCGCAGTGGCTCTGATTCCAAGTTGGCCGGCGCGCTTCAAATCGCGCAACTCATCATCCACGCGCCAGCGCCTACTGGAGTCCTGTAAGGACGACGAGATAATAGCCCAGGGCCAAGGCGAGTGGTGGCCGTGCGCCAGCACCGAGCCGACGCCCTGGGTCATGCGCCCCATTTTCCTGCCCCTCCCACCCGGGAGGGGTTGGGGTGGGCGTGATATCATCGGCATCATACGCAGCCGCCTAACGCCCCAAACTCGGCGACCCGGCTCGCAGCACGCCACGCTCGCAACCCGAGCACGATGGCCGGGTTCGTTGCCATGTTTGGTTAGTCGTCATAAACCTTCTCCAACAAACTTGCTCTTACCGCACCAAAAATCGTTGAGACTTTGCCACCATTTGAGGCTTACGGGAAGCAACCAGTGGACGAACAACTCTGGGTCAACATCGTTGTTGCCCCAGACATTTTGAATGCTCTCAAGCAAACCTATTGTGGCTGCTTCTCGAACGTATTGGTCGCCCTCGACATGCAACCGCTCGATGACCTGCCCAACTGCAGGAAATACTTCAGTGCGATGCTGCTGGTGAAGTTCCAACAGATGAAGTGCAAGCTCTCCGAGCACGATATAAGGAAGCTCCTCGTCGTGGTACCGGCGATGCTCGTCCAAGATCGGCTTAAATGACGGGCACGCCTCGACAAGTAACGAAATCATCTGGTCTTTCGTGATCACGGACGCGTGAATGATACCTAACGACTCAACGGCCCAGCCCGCAGAACGCCACACTTGCAACCAGCGCGCGATGGCCGGATTCGCCGAAGCGCATGTTTAAGCCACGGTCTTGTGAACATGATCTCTAACTTCTCTCGTAAATAGCAACCACAACGGTACCCCGCAAACAACCAACGCCGCCATTCCGGTTAAATCAAACACGATCTCTCGTCCATGCTGAGCTAGTCCACCCTCCATCGTGATGCGCACCATCCGCATGGTATGACCGAGTCCACCCCAAACTCGCAGCAGCACGAGAAAAAGCAGCGCCCACCACGCCCAGCGCTGGGAGGCTTGAACCGAGAACGAGACAAACCACAACAACAGAAACTGAACGATGCCGGATGCGAGTGCTCGTCCCCATCCGACGTGGCCGGCAAACGCTGATGCACAAAAGCTCAGGAGAACAATGATGCCAAGCAGGGAACCGAAAACCGCGAGGCGCTTCACCTTCGCTGGAGCGCTCTGAAGCTGCGCTAGCATTGCGGCCGAGTCTGGCGATGTGGTGGACATTTGAAGAGCGGCTAAACGACTCAAATCAGCGACCCGGCTTGCAGGACGCCACCGAAGCACGACGAACGGGTTCGCTGCATCGTACGGTTAGGCGGCGTGGCCGCGTTATGCAGCCTGAAGGGCTGAGATATGCTAGCCCAGGGCACAGGCGAGTCTTCGAGCCGACGCCCTGGGTCACGCCCCCCATTTTCCTGCCCCTCCCGACCTGGAGGGGTTGGGGTGGGCGTAATTTCACCGGAATCATGCGCAGACGCCTCACGACCCACGCTCAGCGACCCAGCCCGCGAGACACCACACTTGAGCCTTTCGGGAAAAAGCGAAAAGAACTCGGCCCTTGCCCGAAGGCCCGCAGGGCTGAACGCACGAGCGCAAGCGAATCCGGTGCAACCCGAGCGCGATGGCCGGGTTCGCTGCAACGCAAGGTTAGCCCTCATCGTCTGCATAAAAGTCATGCTGTATGCCAACAAGTTTGCCTCCTTCAAGCAACTCTCTGACTGGCCCGCATCCATCCCCATCACCGGAGGGAACGAATGCCATTTCCGCCCCACGATACTTCTTCAACGTGATGCGTCCGAAGCCCGCCCGCCAAGTCTTTTCTTCAAGCTCGCCTTGCACTTCCTCCGCAGCGTCCTTGCATGCCGCGTCGAATGCCCCAATATCGCAAATCCCAATCATGGCGCAATCTGTCCCCGTCTCGCCGATCACTGAACCGACTTGAATGCCGATTGCGCCCTTGAACCTCGCACGGATGCCATAGACTGCCCGCACTCCATTCGAAAGACAGCCAATCCCCTCGACCACGTACGTGCCGGTTGGCACACCCGCCACATAACCGTCCTCCTCATTCGCAAGAAGCGGATCTCCGATCCAAAGCTTTCCGCTGCTTACCTCTATCACGCATAGCTCGAGCCAGTCGGTGTGCTCCGTGAATGGCAACGGCATTTTTCCAGCGAGGAATCTCCCCAAATCTCCGAGCCTGCCAATGCCAGGACCAAACGTCTTGCCGCCGGGATTCTTGTTGCACGGCATGCAAATTCCACCGGTCACCTGCGCTGTGACAGGTAAAATCATCGCTCCACATTTCGAACAAGGGATACGCTCCATAGCTGTGAGAGCAAACGACCCAAACTGAGCGAGTCGGCCACCGGGATGCCAAGATTGCAACCCGAGCACGATGGCCGGGTTCGCTGCAGCGCGTGGTTTGGCGGCAAGGGTTTCATTCAGCGCGCGTAAGATTCCAGATAGCCGCAATTCGGACAGCGAAACGTGTGAACCTGGAATTGTTCCTTTCCGGCGATTTTCGTCCCCGTCCAAAAGGAGGGCTCTGGCTCTCCCTCAACCCATGTGGATTGCGATCGCGTGTTGTGGTGTCCGCGATCCATGATGTAACCGGTTTCCATTTCCGTCTGGCACTTCGAGCATTTTGGCGCGTTCTTCATAAGCGTAAATGGTTTTGCCACCCAACGATCGAAGCTCCCCTCCGGCCGCGAGGCGCGGCGATCACAACTCCGTCGCCCCGCAGCGTCCACTGCCGGCGTGTGTTTAGGCCGCCTACGCTCCATCTTCATCCTGTGGCAAACGGTGATAGGCGTGGTGACCACATTTAGGGCAAATGTTGTCACGACCGTCAACCCGGAAACAAATCTATCGTCCGGGCTGATTGGCAATCGCAAATGTGTCTGGCAGTCTGGCCGCATGGAAAAAGCACCGGGAGTGAAATGGACGCGAGAACATTTCCTCATCGCGTTGAATCTTTATTGCAAGTTGCCGTTCGGGAAACTTCACAAGGGTAATCCCATCATCATCGAAACCGCGGGCAAATTGGGGCGCACGCCGAGCAGTCTGGCGATGAAGCTTTGCAACTTCGCCGGGCTCGACCCAGTACAACAGGCTAGAGGGATTCGCGGCCTCCCGGGCGCGACAAAAGAGGACAGGAGGATGTGGGACGAATTTCACGCAAATCTCTCCGCGCTTGGCGCAGAGAGCGAAGAATTGCTTCACGACCTATTTACGGTGGACGAATCGAAGGAAATAGACTTTCTCGCTCGCGACGAGGTTCGGTTCATCACACCCACCGGGCCGACCGAAACTCAAGCAACGGTCAGAGTCCGTCGCGGTCAGCAGTTTTTCCGGCAGGCTGTGCTCACGGCCTACGGCGTACGATGCTGCATCAGCGAAATCAACGTGCCGTGTTTGTTAGTCGCCAGCCATATCAAGCCGTGGGGAATGTTTCCAAGCGATCGACTCGATCCTCGGAACGGGCTTTGCCTTTCAACGCTGCATGACGCCGCGTTCGATGCGGGTCTCATCACGTTAAATGACCAACTGGGGGTTGTTTTGAGCAAGCGACTCCGCAGTTTCATGCCGCAACCGGCGCTGGAGCAGAATTTCGTTCCATTCGAGGGCAAAATGATTCGATTGCCTGATAAGCTGGCGGAGCCTGATAGAGATTTCGTTCGCTTTCACCGTGATGAAGTCTTTCAAAAGTGATCGGCGAGCGTTTCTTTCTCCGGCACGTCGGGCATCGAAGATGCTCGCGAATTTCGGCCTCTCGGCAGAGAATTCAAGGAATTCAAGGCGTCCGTTCTCCATAGATCTTTCTGCGCTGCGATCAGCCACGATTGCCGACCACTGCTCACGGTCACCCGGCCCGTCTCCGAACCTCGGTTGCGACCCCACCGCGCCCTACATCCGCACCCGCCCGCCCGGTGGCCACCCCTTCCGTGTCCGTGCGTGCCCTGCTCCTTTTGAGCTATTCCCACCTCCCGTGGCCATGCCACCACCGGCCCTCCCCCTTCCACAAATTCCACACCTTCCACGCCAAAACCCCCGCAATTCCACACCTTCCACAATTTCCATCTCCCGCGCCTGAGCCCCCTGCCCTGTGCCTCGAGTCGCCGTCCAATCGCCCGCCCCGCCATTCCATACCTTCCACCCCTTCCCCTCAAAAACCCCCGTAATTCCACACATTCCACCTATTCCACCACCCCACTTTCCACCCCGTCCCCCTGCCCTTTACGCGCCACCCCAAGCCTCGCCCCCGCCCCTCCCTGCCCCTCAAAACCCCTCAAAAAGGCCCGTAATGCCCCTTCCCGCCCCCGGATTTCCGGACGAATCTACACTTCCGAACCCGGTCGATGCGGGCCGGACGGACGGTGGAATGGACCTTTACGAATGGGCCTCCCGCGATTAGCGTCTGATCGTGTAAAAGCGAGCGTTGGGTCTCGTTCGTGATGCTATGAGAAGAACCTTCAAGATTTCGCGCGGCGGCGCTCTCGGATGGCTGGCGATCGGCTGCCTCCTGTTTTCGGATTCGAAACCCGCGGCCGGAGCCGATGCCGCCAAGAAGCCTGCTCCCGCCCCCGCCGCCCCCCCTGTGGCCAGTGCGCCCGCGCCCTCAGGCGGCCTCAAGTTTCGTCCTCCCTCCACCGGCGCACCCGCCGTGCGCGTCACCGGGGGTTCGCGCGGCACCGGCTCCGAGGCCGTGACTTTGGACGTCCTGGCGCCGGACGATGTCGGCCTGACCACGCAAGAGCAGCCCTCCTTGTTCTGGTTTCAGTCCCGCCCCGCCGAGGCCAAGTTCGAGCTGACCGTCATCGAGGAGAACAAGGTCAAGCCGGTCGTGCAGATTTCCGTGGATCGCGCCCTCAAGGCCGGCATCCAGCGCCTGAAACTTTCGGAACACGGGGCGAAACTCGTCCCCGGCATTGAATACCAGTGGATCGTCGCCTTGGTGGGCGATCCCGATAACCGTTCCACCGACCTGGTCGCCAGCGGCATTATCAAGCGTGTGCCGGCCACCCCGGAGCTGAAAGCAAAAGTGGCCAAGGCCGATCCTGCCTCGCTGCCGGATGTCTACGCCGAGGCCGGCCTGTGGTACGATGCGCTCGCCGCCCTCTCGGATCAGATCGACGGGCGCCCCAAAGACACCGCCCTCCGCCAGACGCGCGCCGACCTCCTCAAGCAAGTCGGCCTGAAAGCCGCCGCCCAATTCGAGAGCACTCGTTAGTCGCGGCTGCCCCGCGCTCAGCGCCTAAAACGCGTTGATATTGATCTTGAAGCCGAAGCCGAGCCCCTGCGCGCCCGCGTCGTCCGGCATGTCGAGGTGGCGCAGCCGGTACCCCCAATAAACCTGCGCCGAGATGTGCTGGTTGGGGGAGAAGAGCAATCCCAGCCCCGTGCTGGCGAGCGTGTTCGGTCCCGGAGAGTCATCGGCGTTCCAGCCCCCGCCGTAATCGAAGAATGGCGCCAGGTGCAGAATCCCCCCGCCCGCCTTGTTGTAAATCACCGGCACCCGGAACTCGACCGACGAAATCACCCCGCGATCCCGCACAAACTGGTTTTCGAGATAACCCCGCACGCTGCCGAGCCCCCCGATGCTGAACTGCTCCAGGCCCAGGAGCCGTTCGGAAGTCCACTGCCCCGTCAGCCGCAGCACCACTTCGTTCTGCGTGTCGAACAGCCGGCGCACATACTGCCCTTGTCCGAGCCAGTGGAAAGACCGTCCGTTCGGTTCGCCCGACAACCCATTGTCGCTGGCGTCGAGGATGTCCAGCCCCAGATTGAACGTGGATCGCAGCGCGAGCACATGATCCTGCCCGCGCGTGACCCACTCCTGGGAAAACCGCACCATCGAAGCGGAGATTTCCCCCTCCTCCGCTCCCGGCGACAGGTTGAAGCGTTGTCCCAGCAGCCAAGTGCGATTTTTCCGATAGTCGAACCCCAGCGACAGCGCGACCTCTTGATTCGCGGTTTGGTAAACGGGTTGCCGCAGGGTGGTTCCGTAGCTCGTCGTCAGGCTTTCAATATCGAGCGGCGCGAAGGCATCCTCCACCAACCGTGTGTTCAGACGGCCCGCCTGGAAGCCGAGTGTCGTGCCGAACGCGCTGATCGGAAACCGATAGCTTCCTTCGAGATTGTCCGCCTGAGAGAATTCGTAACCGTCCGCGCTGCTGTTGAGCAAACCGTAGCGCAGTTCCAGCGGGTCGCCATGTCCCGTCAGGTTCAAGTCCGAGGCGAGCAGCCAGAGTTGTTCCGATCCGACGCTCGGAGGCCGCTGATTGTCGATCTGCAAGCCCAGCCGGAACGGCTGCCGATCTTCCACGCGCAGGTCCAGCACGCTTTCGCCCGGCGCGAGGCCGGGCCGCAGCTCCGCGTTGATTTGCTGGATGTTCGGATCCAGCCGCAGGACTTGCAGCCCTTCTTGCAGCCGCCCCACATTCAGCGGGCCGTCCGACCACCGCCCCAACTGGCCTTTGAGATAACCGCTCCGAAACCAGCGCGGACCTTCCAGGCGCGTCTCCGTCAACACCCCTTCGACGATCCGGATCAGAATCGTCCCCCCGGCGGGATCCTGATCGGGAATCACCGCCCCGGAGTTGATGTAACCGCGCTGGATATAATACAGGCTCACCGCCTGGCGCGCGGATTCCAGTTCCTCCGTGTTGACCTCCCGGTTCGCGAAAGGCTCGGTCACCTTGGCCAGCGCTTCGGCGGAAAACACGGTGTTGCCTTCGAATCGATAAGCCCGGACGAAAACACGGGGGGTCTCCGTCAGGCCAGGCCCGGCTTCGGGGCGGACGGACGGCGGCGGCAGGATTTGCGCTTCCGAGACGCCGGTCAGGAGCCGGGCCATCATCAACGCCGTCAAAACACGCCATTTTCGCGCGCGCCGGGAGCGTTGGCGTGAGGGCGAGGAGCGCTTCATCGCGAGACGGGGATCAAGCTGCTCGGCAGGAACCCGCCCGGTTGGATCGGCAATCCGCCCCGGCCCAGCACCATGAAGCTGCTCAAGTTGCCCACCAGCCGGACCACGCAATCGGGCCGCAGTTGCGCTTCCGCATCCGCCAGGTTGCCGGGCAACCCGACCAGGCTGCCGCTCAAGTCGACATCCGGGGCGGAGACCTGGACCGTTCCCGGCAGCCCGAACGGCGCGGAGGCGTCGATCAGGCTGGCCGACAGGAAAAAGTAATCGGCCATAATGCTGATATTTCCGCCGTTGCCGAAGCTCGACTTCGAAATGAGTGATCCTTCGTTCAAGATCAAGAAGGCCGAAGGTTCGATCGTCAGATTGCCGCCATTGCCGAATCCGCTGTCCGTGGTGTCGGCCTGGCCGGTCAACATGCTGTTCAGCAGGTAGATCAGGCGTGGAGCGGAAACGGTGATGTTGCCGCCATCCAGCCCCGCCCGGGCGTTGATCTCGCTGCCGACCAGCCGCAACTCCGAACCTGCCGTGACGCGTACGTCCCCCCCGCTGCTTTCCGGAGCGGAAGTGGTGATCGCGCTGCCTCCGGTCGCCGCAAGGTTGCGCGCCGCGTGGATCGCCAGCCGCCCGGCCGGGCCCTTCGATTCGCCTGCCGCCGTGATGGTGGAGCCATTCGCGAGAGTCAAGTCGCCGGCCGCGATCTCGATATCGCCCCCTTTGCCGAGCCCGGAGCTGGTGGTGAAAATGGAGGCATGCCGGTTCATTTCCACCGTTTCGGCCGTGATCTGAATATTCCCGCCCGGCGCAGCCGCGCCGCCCCAGGTCGTCACGGCCTGGATGCCGGTCAATAAATCGGGACCGTCGCTCAACAGGTTCTGGCCATCGATCCGCAACGATTCGGCGCGAAGCTGGACATTCCCTCCGCGGCCGCTCCCGAAGGTGGCGGCCGTGATGATCGCTCCGCTGCGCAGCCGGACGTTTCGCGCGCCGATATCGATCACGCCCGCGGCTCCGGACCCGAAACTCGTCGCCAGAATCGTCGCTCCATTGAGCATGTCCAGAGAATCGGTTCGCACGACGATATCGCCGGCTCTTCCAGCGCGATTAATCAGTTGCGTGTTGGCGGTGATCTGGGCGATGCCGTCGACGCCCGCGTCCAGCCGGATCGAGTTCGCCTCGATTTCGATCCGCCCGGCATCCCCCGAGCCGAAGCTCGCGGAAGAAATCTGCGCGCTATTCGCCAGCTCGATCTCGCGTGCCTGAATGGAGATATTCCCTCCCTTGGCCGTGCCTCCTCCGGTGAAGATGTGTCCCGTGGAGGTCGAGATTTGGGTCGGGTTAAAAAACTCGTCGGGCGAGCCGTCTCCGCCCAGCCGCAACGAATCGGCACTGACCCGGATGTCGCCGCTGGCACCCTGGCCGCTGGGAGAGAGGCTGTTGATCTGGCCGCCCTCTCCCATCTGGACATCCTGCGCCATGGCGATATCGATGCCTCGGCCGTTGCCGGCTCCGGTGGTATTCGCTTCGATCCGCGAATTCTCCATGACCAATCGGCCGCCGCGAATCACCACCCGGCCGCCGCCGGTGCCATTGACGTTGAGCTGCGCACCGGAGCGCAGGCGAATCTCTCCCTGCTCCGGGAACGCGGCCTTGAACTCAGCCCGGCTCAAGATCGAAGGATCCACCGGCACTTCGCCCGCGGAGCGCACGCTCACGACGTTCACCTGCCCGGACTGCAACTGCACCGAAGCGCCCTCCAGCGTGACATCTCCGCCGACCAGCGTCAGCGTCTGGTCCCTCGCGCCCCGCAGCGTGCTTTGGTTCACCTCCACGCTCCCGGTTGGCTGGCCCAGGAATCCGAACGCGCTGACCGGCGCGGTCGTGAGCTTCGAATCGTCCGCGTCCAGCGCCGCCGCGAAACGGACGCCATCCGCGAGTTTCAGATAGTCGGCGGTTCCGGCCGCGAACGCGCCGCCGACATCCACCCTGGCATTGGGGCCGAAGACGAGGCCGCTCGGATTGATGAGGAAGAAATTCGCCCCCGGAATCGCCGACTTAATCGTCCCGTCGATCGAGGAAGCGCTCCCGCTGGTGACGCGGCTCAGGACATTCTGCACCTGGGCCGGCCCGGAAAAGGTGGCGACTTCCCCTTTCTTGAGGTCGAACTGCTGGAAACTGTGGAACAGATTGTTTCCGCGCAGCGTCCCCATCTCCGCCGTGATGGCGTAGTTCCCGCCCGGGATCGGCCCGGACGGGCCGAGTTTGCCATCGAGGACGACCTGCGCCGACGCCACCTGCAGCCGCGCCGCCACAGCCAGCCAAACCAGCGCCCCTGCGCCGGAACGTCCCCAATGTGCGCCTGGTTCGGCAGGGTCAATCATCCAACTCGGCCGCGCACCCCCCCGGGCGGATCGGCGCCGGGGGCTCGGCGGGCCACTAGTTCAATTTGATGAACGCATGGTGTTCCGAGTTATCCGGCAGCACAACAATGATTTTGTAGATGCCTTTCGACCAGCCGGACGTCGAAGGGTTGAGGACCCAGTACCCTTGAGCGACCGCGGGAGCGGAGACCACTTCGCCGAGCATCTCGCAGTTCGCGGACCAGCGTTGAATCTTGACCAAGGGCGCAGGGCCGCTGGTGACGTAGCTCTGCCCGCATTTGAACCGGAACTTGATCGGCAGGGTGCGGCCCATCGGGATCTCGCGGGCCACGCTGGCGCAACTCCCGCCCTTGGCTTCGATGGGCGAATAGAAGCCCAGGAACGAATTTCCGGCGATGGTGACGTTCTGATCGGCGACGCTGCTATTCCCGCTTTCATCGGTGAAGGTCCACCGCACTACCGTGGTTCCGGACTGGGTGATGGGGAAGACGGTGCTGGTCGTTCCGGCCACGAGGCCCGAGATGTTATCGACGGCACTCGGTGTCGGCAGGGTGACCGCCGAACCGCAGGCCGCCGAGACGGGCGCGAGCCGCGGCGCGGCCGGCGGGATGGAATCAGACCCTCCCTCCAGCCCTTCGACCGTCACCGTGAAGGTGCAGATGGCGGTGTTTCCGGCATCGTCCTGCGCCGTGATCGTCACGATCGTAGCGCCGATGGGGAAGAAACTGCCTGATTCGTGCGACGTCGTGAAACTTGCCAAACCGCAGCCATCGCTCGCCGTCGGCGCTGTCCAGCTCACATTCTGGCCAGCCGCAGACTCCGAGCTTGGCACGACCATGTCCTCAGGGCAGCCTTCGATCACCGGCTTTTTGGTGTCCACGACGGCGACGATGAACCCGCAACTCACTTCGTTGCCGACTTCGTCGGTCACGGTCGCGGTCACCTGGTTGACGCCAAGCTGCAATTCAGATACGGGCGGGTCGTACGACACGGTCAACGGGCCGCAGCCGCCCGTCACGGTCACGGGCGGGTACTCGTATTCGGAATCGCATTCGACGGTGTGCGAGGGGGGGCACTGGATCTCGATCGGCAGGCTTTTGGTCATGCCGTCGGACGTGACGACGAATTTTTCGAGGTCTCCGATTTCGATCGAGAACGGAATGACCAACTCGCACTTGCCGTTCACGCCATACTCGAAGGGCCCGATCATGAAATTCTCGAAGCGCAATTTGCCGTTGGCGCGCAGGTAATCCATCGTTTCGTTGATGGTTGGGGTGTTCGGATCGTCCACCGGGATGCTGTCCGGATCGTCGATCTCCCACCCGGTGAGCAACGCGGCGGCTCCGGCGGTCGCCTGGGCGGTGACGGTGATGGTGCCTTTCTCACCGTCGAAACTGTCCGGCGTGAGGACGGTATCCACGCTCAAACTGGGGCAGAAAGCGGCTTTGATATTCGCGCGCTTCTGGATCTCGACGTTATCGGTGGCGTCGCCGTTATAGCTGCTCGTATTGGCTCTCCAGACGTAGCCAGCCTCCCCCTTCACCCGGGCGAGCGTGTAGGGCGAGGAGCCGAGCGGCAGCGGGGCGGTCTTGGTATAGCCGTTGGCCGGGGCCATGGCGGCGCTCGGCAGGTTGATGACGTCGGTTTGGGCCCAGCCGTAGATGCCCATGCCGGAGCCGACGTTGACGCCCGCCCAGCCGCGACCGGTTCCATTCATGACGCCGGTCCAGCCGGCTTGCGCCGGGGCGAACTGGCCCGCCAGGATGGCCGCGCCGAGGGCGCAGGCGATCCGTTTGATGTTGGGGATCATCGTTGTCATATTCTGTCTTAGTTTTACGGAGCCGCCGCGCTCTGCGCGCGCCCGCTCATCGGTCAGTTTGTTCCGCCGCGGCCAGGCCCGGCACCGCTTCGGCAGATACAAGCCGCTGAAGCTGGGGGAGTGCCGGAACCGGACCGCCGGTTCGGGATTCGAAAATCGTTATGGGCCGAACTCATTTCCCGCCGGCCGCAGCCACGCAGGAGTCATTCGCACTTCCCACGGCGGGAAAGCCGGGTGCGAAGACATGGCAAAGCGATGCCCGAATTCGTTTATTGCCTCCACCTTGATCGTGGCCTTCGCCACGTTTTTCGCACTGCGGGCCGCTCTCTTCGACCGGCCTCTTGTTTCACCGAGCGAGACCGGGGCCAAGCTTCCGCGGAAGCGATCATCGGTTCGGAGAATTGTCGCCGCCGCACCGTTATCGATAGACCGGTTCATGATGCACCCCGGAGCTAGCCCGTGACGACTTTCATCCGCACTGCGAACGCTACTATGGCATAAAACCGATTAGGACTCAAGTAAGATTCGAACTCGGACGATATAAAAGATTCGCGCCGGCTGGCGGCAGGCCCGGAACTGGCGCACGACGGGGCGAAGGCGGCCGACCGAGCGGGGCGGAAACTGTTCGGCAGAGGGGGGTAGAGGGAGTGATTTTCATGGTGGCACAGAAATTTTTCACCGTTTCAAGGGGGTGATTTCTGTAAGTCGTTGATAGATCGATGTCGAGTTTTTCGATTGGTTGAAACGTTTCAATGTTTCTACATTTAATTTCAAGGCGTTTCAAGCGCGTTTCAAGCCATTTCAAGGTCGTTTCAACGCGTTTCAAGCGTGTTTCAGGGTTGAATGCCGGGGTGGCCGGACGGCTCAAAGCATGGGACGGGGAGG
>CAYZKY010000120.1:0-19051 GCA_964478815.1 uncultured Verrucomicrobiota bacterium | reverse complement strand
GGCCAGGCTTGGAGTCAGATCCCACCGCGGTTTTCCTCGATGCGCTGGACCTGGCGCTGGGTGGTGCGCTGGCGGCGGACGAGGTCGAGGTCTTCGATGATGCGATCGATGCGTTCCTGGACTTTGCGACGGTCGGCTTCGAGCTGGGTTTCGCCTTCGCCGCCGCGCATGCCGATGCCGCCTTTCTGGCGGGAGAGATGGCTCCAGTAGCGGGTGAGGCGGGGGAGGAGGTGCTGGAGCTGGGCGAGTTCGACCTGGAGCTTGCCTTCGCGGGTGCGGGCGCGCTGGGCGAAGATATCGAGGATGAGGGAGGTGCGGTCCAGGATTTTACACTCGAAGATTTTTTCGAGGTTGCGGCTTTGGGCGGCGGAGAGTTCGTCGTCGAAGATGACGGTGTCGACCTGGTTTTGGCGGCATTCGGCGGCGAATTCGGCGGCCTTGCCGGAGCCGATGAAGGTGCCGGCGTGGGGGGCTTCGAGTTTCTGGGTGCCGGTGCCGGTGACCTTGCCGCCGGCGGTGGTGGCGAGTTCGGCGAGTTCATCGAGGGAATCGTGGATTTCCCAGGAGGATTTGCCCTTGAGTTCGACACCGATGAGGTAGACCCGTTCGGTGCGCTGCGTGGCGATATCGATTAACGCTCTCAATTGTTACTTAATCTTTAGAGGGAGGGAGTATACGCGAAGAGGGGCCGGGAACCAAATGGGCTTGGGACTCAGGGCAAACGGATCTGAAACCCTCGGGAAAGCCACCAGTGTTAGAGTGAACATTCGGGCGAGGCGCCCGAATGGGACAGGCGAGGGCGCCTGTCCACCCAGAATGCGGCATAATCCTTCGAGTTTTGAAGCGTTTGCCTTGGCTGGGGAGTTGGCGTGGCTGGCCGGGATGGTCATGCCGGGGCGGCGGCGAGGGTGGCGCGGAGATGGGCGGCGGTTTCGGCGATGATGGTTTCGAGGGGGATGTTGGGGGCGAAGCCGATAGTTTCGCGGAGTTTCTCGATGACGGGGACGCGGCGTTGCATGTCCTCGAAGCCGGGGGCGTAGGCTTCGCTGTAGGGGATGAATTCGAGGCGGGATTTGGAGCGGAGCTGTTCGACGATGCGGCGGGCGAGGTCGAGGATAGTGATTTCGGAATCGCTGCCGACATTGAAGATGCCGCCGACCGCGGCCGGGGTGGCGCGGAGGCGGACGAGGGCTTCGACGGCATCGGCGACGCTGCAAAAGCAACGGGTCTGGGTGCCGGTGCCGAAGACGCGGAGGGGCTCGTCCTTGAGGGCGGCTTCGATAAAGCGGGGGAGGACCATGCCGTAGCGGCCGGTCTGGCGCGGGCCGACGGTGTTGAAGAGGCGGGCGATGATGACGGGCAACTGGCGTTCCTGGCAGTAGGCCATGGCGAGGAATTCGTCCATGAGTTTGGAACAGGCGTAGCTCCAGCGGCCGAGGTAGGGGGGGCCGATGACGAGGTCGTCGCTTTCGGAGAAGGCGGGGCGGGTGGATTTGCCGTAGACCTCGGAGGTGGAGGCGAGGAGGACGGGGATCTGGCCGGCGGCGGCGGCTTCGAGGACCATTTCCGTTTCGTGGAGGTTGGTCTCGATGGTGTAGATGGGGGAGTGGACGACGAGTTCGACGCCGACGGCCGCGGCGAGGTGGTAGACGAAATCGATCTGGGAAAAAAGGGTGGGCAGATCGACGCAGTCGCTGACGGTGCTTTCGATGACGGTGAGTTTCGGGTGGCCGGCGACGGCGCGGAGATTGGCGAGGGAGCCGGTGGAGCAATCGTCGATGACGGTGACGCGGTGATCTTCGCGGAGGAGGCGCTCGACGAGATGGGAGCCGATAAAGCCGGCGCCGCCGGTGACGACGATATGAGCGGAACGGGACATCGGAGTGTGGGACGCGATGGTAAACTCTATTGGGGCAGGGCCTGGCAGACGGCTTCGGCCATTTTCTCGCGAAATTCGGGTTGGAGAATCAGGGCCATTTCGGCGGGGTTGGACAGGAAGCCGCCTTCGAGGAGCGCGGCGGGGCGGCGTTGCTCGCGCAGGACGGTCATGAACCGGGCGCGGCGGAGGCCGCGATCCTTGCGGCCGGTGGCGTTGAGGAGGCTGGCATGGAGCCGGGCGGCGAGGATGAGATTTTCGGTGTCGAATCGGTTATTGGCAAAAACCTTGCGCGAGTCGTCCTCGAAGCCGCGTTTGAGGCTCGAGGGCAGGCCGACGGGGGTGAGGGAGTAGGTTTCGAGGCCGGATTCCTGCTGGCCAGCGGGGCCGCCGACGAAGGAATTGAAATGCAGGCTGATGAAAAGATCGGCTTGATGATGGTCGGCAATGGCGACGCGGTCGAGGAGGGAAAGGTCGCGATCGTCGGGACGGGTCAGAACGACCTGCCAGCCGGAACCGGCGAGGCGTTTCTCGATGCGGCGGGCCCAGTCGAGGGTGAGTTCCTTTTCCCAGGTGTTGCGGCCGACACAGCGGGAGCCGGCGTCGCGTCCGCCGTGGCCGGGATCGAGGACGAGGATGCGGCGGCCGGTGGGGAGGACGAGGCGGCCGTGGAAGAGGGGGTAGAGATTCTTGGAGAGGTCGAGCGAATGCAGGGCGAGTTCGCCCTTGAGGAGGACGGGGGCGAAGCCGAGCGCGACATTGAGGCCGTTCCAGCGGGCGTAGGGATGGCCGATGGTGAAGGCGGCGAGGGAAGCCTCGTTTTTAACTTCGAAGGTCTGAGGGTAGGCGCGCTTGGTGACGCGCATATCGCCGAGGCTGAGGACGGGCGCCCAGACGCTGAAGGGGAGAACGCCGCTGGGGAGGGCAGGGGCGGACAAACCGGGGGCGGCGGCGTGGGCCGGCTCAGAGCGCGTGGCCAGCGGGGTGGGCGGAGCGATGGCGGTGGCAAGTGATTCGGGAGCGATGGCGACCGGTTCTGCGATGAGGGGAGGAGCGGAGGCCGACGGGGAGAGGTTGGCGAGTTCCGGGACGGAAACTGGAGCGGCGGCGGGTTCCGTGGGAGCCAAGGCGGAGGGCTCGGGATGGAGCTGGGTGATCCCGATGGGGGGCCTGGGGCCGGAGGAGCAGCCGAAAGCCAGGGCGAGCATCGTCCAGGCGGCCAGATGGCAGGCGAGCGAACGACAGCGGCGGGACGGCATGGCGGCGATTCGATGGAGATTCAAGCGGGAGGCGAAATGGGACAGGCGCACGGGCGGCCGCTCACGGGTGGTCTTCAAGCGCTTTGGGAGGGCCAAGAATGACGGAGGCGGCGACGAGTTCGCGCAAGCGGGTCGGGTGGGCGACGAGAGCGGCGGCCCACAGGTGGGTGGGGCGGTCGGGCATAGGACCGGAGCGAGCGTGCGCGTGCTGGGGATGGAGAGTGGCTTCGACGCGGCGATCCAGCGCGGCGGCGTGCGCGATGGCGGCCCGGCCTTGATGGAGAGGGTTGACGACCGGAACGTCCAGTTGTTCGAGGTCCGGCTCGACGATCAGGGTGGGGATGATGGGCTTGGGGTGGAACCGCGCGGGAGGCGTGGCGGGGGGTGGGGGAATGACCGGGGGCTGAGGCTTGGGCGGCGGCTGGAGGAATTCGCGCAATTTGCGCGACAGCTCGTCGGCGGCCTGGGGCCAGCCCGCGGATTGGGGCGGGGCAGGGGACGAGCCCGGAGATGGGCCTGGAGACGGGCCGGGTGGAGGCGGGGTCGGCGGATTCTGGTTCCGCTGCTGCACCTTCTTCTGAATGTAATCGGAAAGGATCGAGAGGGCGACGAAGGCGACGATGGCGAGGACGGACGACATCAGGCGGTGGGAGGCTTCGTGGCTCCCGGGGCCTGGCCGGGATCGGCAATGCTGGAGCGCATGGAGGTATCGGCCTGGAGATTCTTCATGCGGTAGTAATCCATGACGCCGAGATTGCCGGAGCGAAAGGCTTCGGACATGGCGAGGGGGACCTGGGCTTCGGCTTCGACAACACGGGCGCGCATCTCCTGGACGCGGGCGCTCATTTCCTGTTCGAGGGCGACGGCGGCGGCGCGGCGGACTTCGGCGTGGGCCTGGGCGATGAGTTTGTTGGCTTCGGCCTGTTCGGCCTGCAGTTTGGCTCCGACATTCTCGCCGACATCGACATCGGCGATATCGATGGAGAGAATTTCGAAAGCGGTATTGCTGTCGAGCGCCTTGTCCAAGACGGTTTTGGAAATGCGGTCGGGATTTTCGAGCACGTCCTTGTAACTATCGGCAGACCCGATGGTGGAGACGATGCCTTCGCCGACGCGGGCGACGATGGTTTCCTCGGTGGCGCCGCCGACGAAGCGGTCGAGATTGGTGCGGACGGTCACGCGCGCGCGGGCGCGGATGACGATGCCGTCCTTGGCGACGGCATCGATGGTGATCTTGCCGGAGACGGGGTTCGGGCAATCGATGACCTTCGGGTTGACGGAGGTCTTGACGGCTTCCAGGACGGTCTTGCCGGTGCCTTTGGTGGCGAGATCGATGGCGCAGGCGCGGTCATAAACGAGGTGGATGCCGGCCTTTTGGGCGGCGATGAGCGCGAGGACGACCATCTCGATATTGCCTCCGGCGAGGTAATGAGCCGAGAGCTGATCGATGGAAATATTGAGGCCGGATTTGACGGCGGTGATGCGGCTATCGACCACGAGCCCAACGGGGGCGTTCTGGAGCCGGAGCCCGATCAATTGGGAAAACGTGACGGCGGCACCGCTGAAAAGCGCGCGGATCCACACGCTGAAGAAATTCAAGACGATGATGAAGGCCACCAAGGCGGCGAGCCCGAAAACGACTAGCAGGGCGATCTTGACGATTTCCATGGCGTGGGGAGGGTTGCGGCGTTGGGCCTACCGAACTAGCGGGCGGCGAGCGATTCGTCGATGGCGGCGGTGACGGAGGCGTCGTCCGGCCTGGTCTGGGGCTTGAAGCGCTTCACGACATTGCCTTTCTTGTCGATCAGGAACTTTCCGAAATTCCATTCGATATCGCCGGGGAACTTGGCGTCTTTGCCCGTCAGTTGCGTGTAGAGCGGATGCTGGCCGGCGCCTTTGACATGGACCTTGTCGAGCAACGGGAAACTGACGCTGTATTTAGAGGAGCAGAACTGCTTGATCTCTTCGTTCGTGCCGGGTTCCTGGGAGCCGAAATCGTTGCAAGGGACGCCGAGGACGGTGAAGCCCTTGTCCTTGTATTTCTGTTGGAGCGCCTCGAGCTGTTTGTATTGAGGGGTAAGGCCGCACTGGGAGGCGACGTTGACGAGGAGGACGACCTTGCCCTCGTAGGCTTTGAGGGAGGTGGCCTTGCCGTCGATATCCTTCAAGGGAACTTCCTGGAGCGACGCGGCGAACATGGGCAGGGACATACTAAGGGCGAGAGAGAGCAAGAGTAGTTTCATACGGCAGAGTTTCGCTTAGGGAGTGCGGCTGTCAACCATAACAGGCGCGAAAACACGCGGTTTGGAAGGGGAGTGACTATCGATAGCGGGCCGTGAAGGTGAAGGCGAAGCCGACCGATGGGCCTGGCTCGGATGGGCGGGAAAGGGGCGAGGTTTTGTGGAAATGTAGACTTCCGGGGTGGACGACATGGTGAAGGGCGGGTCATTTTGCTCGCGGGAAGTCCTATTTACGGGGGGGTCGTGAAGGTGAAAGGTGGTGTTGGGGGAGGTCAGGGTTCGGGGGGCCGGGAGGGGGGCGGCCAAGGCAAAAGACAACACTCCGGGCCTCTTCCCTGAGGAGGGGACAAGGCGATTCGGCGGGGTCGCGCGGCGGAGAATCGGAACAGGAGACGCGACGACTTCGCACCTGCTGTTCGGAATCGATCCGGGCGACCGCGAGTCCAGGTTCGCGATCATGGGACAAGCATGCCGCAAGGGAGGCGGATGCGCCAGAGGAACTCTTGTTAACAGGCGCACGCGTTTGGAAGGCGGGATGATACGTTGCGAAGTGAGGAGCGTCGAACAATTAGCCTCGAAAGTGGGGCTGAATTGAATCAAGAGTGACGAAGTGATCGGGGAATCGACCAGAAAGGAGCGAAGCCGGTTCGGGAGTTTTCCGGCCCCAGGCCGCGTAAACGCGGAACTCCGAACCATCGGCAGACGAGGCGCGGGGACAGTGCCACGGTGCGCCCAGGCGTTCACGCTCGTGGAGGTGGTGCTGGCGATTCTGATCATCTCGGGGATCATGGTGGTGCTGCTCTATTTCTATCAACGGACGGCCGAGGTGCGGCGGATCGCGATGGACGAGGCGGAATTCACTTCGACCTCGCGGATGCTCTTCGAGCAGCTCACGGCGGAACTGCGCGCGGCGCGGCCCGGAGCCGACGGTCGGGCCGGGGTGGAGGGCAGTTCGAATTCCATCACGATCGTGACGGCGGGGCTGGCCCCGTTCACCCGGTGGATCGTGAGCACGAACGAGCCGATCCTTTTGCAGCCATCGACGGATTTGAAATCAGTGTCGTACCGCCTGTCGGTGGGGACGAACCGATGGGAAGTGCGGGGGTTGGAACGGCTCGAGCGATTGCTGGCGCCGGCTTCGAGCCAGAGTTTCGATACGAACGTGGACCTCACGGCGACCAACACGGAGCCGGCGCTCAGCGACGTGGGGCCGGCCGAGGAGCCATTAGTGCTGCGTCCGGTCGCGCGCGGACCGCTCCTGACGGACAAGGTGAGGTATTTGCGGTTTCGCTACTGGAGCGGCACGGAATGGGTGGAAGGCTGGTCGAGCTACGATCTGCCGGCGGGAGTGGAAATCACGGCGGGACAATTGCCGCTGCCGGCGGACGCGGAAGCGGAGACGTATCCGTACGAGGTGTTTCGGCGGGTGGTGCATCTGCCGCAGAGCGAGCCGCCGCAGAACCGGGTGGTGGTGGAGCCGGAAGCGGAGGAGTGGCCGTGAGAACGACGGGGTTGACCGCGGAGACGGGGCTGGGCGGCGTCCGGCACCGGCTCAAGGGCGCGGGCGAGCGAGGTTTTCTGCTGCTGGCGGTGCTGGTGATCGTGCTGCTGGCCTCGATGGTCGTGCTGAGCCTGCTCTTCCGATTGCGGGCGGAACAGGCGGGCTTCCAGGCCTCGACCGGGGCGGAGCAGGCGTGGTCGGCCGTGAACAGCGGAGTGCGGCAGGCGATGCAGGTGTTGACCCTCGCGCCGCTCGATCCGGCGGTGTGGGAGAACAACCCCGGCCTGTTTCGGCACCAGTTGGTGGCAGATGACGGGAGCGACCGGTGGTACTTCACCGTGTATTCGCCGCCGAAGGAGGGGGAGGCGGAACCACGCTTCGGGCTGATCGATGAGGGACGGAAGATCAACCTCAACGTCGCGACCGCCGATATGCTCAGCAAAGCCACGGCGCTGGGACCGCAACTGATCCAGGAGATCGCGGGGGACAATCCGTTGCTCACGAACGTGGTGGATGCGCTCGCCCCGGTGCATCAGCAGTTTTCGACCTTCGATGAATTGTTGCGGCTGCCGGGTTGCACGCCGGGGTTTTTGTACGGCGAGGATGCGAACCGGAATTTCCGGCTGGACCCGAATGAGGACGATGGGCGGCTGCAATTCCCGCCGGACGACGCGGATGGGCGGCTCTTCCTGGGCTTGCAGGAAGTCGCGACCGTTTGGACGTACGAGTTCGACATCGCGAGCGACGGTTCGCCGCGCCTGCAATTGAACACGCCCCGGGAGACCGTGCCGGAATTTGTTCTCCCGGCGAAGGCGGCGGCTTTCGTGCAAGCGGCCTGGAAAAATCGAAGGCTCTTCAAGACTCCGGCCGAATTGCTCGAAGCGAAGGAGAAATTCAAGGATGCGGAAGGGAAGGATGTGGAGGTGGAATCGGGCGTGGGAGCGGCGGAACTGCCGGTGATTCTGGACCAATTAACGACGACCTTCGCGCCGAAATTGACGGGGCTGGTGAACGTCAACACCGCGAGCATGACCGTGCTGCAAGCCATTCCAGGGATCACGCAGGCGCATGCGGAAGCGATCGTGCAGGTGCGGGAGACGCTGCCGATCGAGGCCCGGAACTCGATCGCCTGGCTCTACCGCGAGTCGATCCTGAGCGCGGCGGAATTCAAGGCGGTGGCGCCATTCCTGACGGCGCGGAGCCAGCAGTTTCGCTGCAACGTAATCGGGTATGCGCTGCCGTCGGGGAGATTCCGGATTTTCGAAATCGTGATCGACACGGCGGATCGCTCGCCCCGGCTTCTCTATGCCCGGGACATCACGCGGTTCGGGGTGCCCTTCGCGCTGACACCGCCTGATACCATCACGGCTCCGGCAACAACCTTGTAAGTGGAGGGCTCCGACGACGCAGCGCGGGCTGCGCGGGGAATTTCCGGGAAGGCGCCCCCCGAACAGCAGTTCGCCCGGTCGCGATTTTTGCCTGTTCGGGTGGAACGGGGTTCGTATGATTGGGGGCATGAGTTTCCACGCGATAGGGATGGGAATTGGATTGGCCACGGTGTTGGGCGTGTCTGCGGCCGATCCGTTCTCGGAAGGAGTCCGCCCGACGGATCCGCTGACGCCGGCGGAGCAGCAGAAAACTTTCCAACTGCCGGAGGGCTTCAAGATCGAACTGGTGGCGGCCGAGCCGGACATCCAGAAGCCGATGAACATGGCGTTCGACGCGAAGGGACGGCTGTGGGTGAGCATGTCCCGGGAGTACCCGTTTCCGGCCCCACTGGACAAACCGGCGCGGGATTCGATCCGGATTCTGGAGGATTTCGATCAGAACGGCCGGGCGCGGAAGATCACGACGTTCGTGGATGGATTGAACATTCCGATCGGGATGTATCCGTACAAAGATGGGGTGATCGCCTGGAGCATTCCGAATATCTGGTTCTTCCGCGATACCGACGGCGACGGCAAGGCCGACAAGCGGGAAGTGCTGTATGGGCCGTTCGGTTGGGAACGGGATACGCACGGCAACCAGGCGTCGTTCCGGCGGGGGTTCGATGGGTGGCTCTACGCGACGCATGGGTATAACAACGTTTCGAATGTCAAGGCGCGGGACGGGAGCGAAGTGCGGATGCATTCCGGGAATACGTACCGCATGGCGATGGATGGCGGGCATATCGAGCAGCACACCTATGGGCAGGTGAATCCGTTCGGGATGTGTTTCGACCCGGCCGGGAATATGTATACCGCCGATTGCCACAGCGCGCCGATCTACGAATTGCTGCGGGGGGGGTATTATCCGAGCTTCGGAAAACCGCACGACGGGCTGGGCTTCGCGCCGACTTTAATGGAGCACAGCCACGGTTCGACGGCGATTTGCGGCGCCTTGTTCTACGCGGACGACCAATGGCCGGAGGAATACCAGAACAACTTCTTCGTGGGCAACGTGATGACGAGCCGGGTGAACCGGGACACCTTGATCGAGCACGGATCGAGCAAGACCGCGCGGGAGGAAAAGGATTTGGTGAGCGCGACCGATCCGTGGTTCCGGCCGGTGGATTTGCAACTGGGGCCGGACGGGGCGCTCTACATCGCGGATTTCTACAATCGGATCATTGGGCATTACGAAGTGCCGCTGCTGCATCCGGGGCGGGATCGGGATCGGGCGCGGATCTGGAAGCTGAGCTACAAGCAGCCACGCGCCCTGCCGAACCTGGCCAAGGCCGATGCGGCGGGGCTGGTCGCGGCGATGGGGAGCCCGAACCTGACGCAGCGGATGATCGCGATGAACGAGCTGCTGGACCGCGTGGGGAACGCAGCGGTCGCGCCGCTGGTGGCGGCGTTATCGAGCCCGGCGAATGCGTATCAGACGATTCATTGCTTGTGGGCCTTGGAGCGGCTCAAGGCGCTGCCGGCGGAGGCATTGGAGAAGAGTGCGGGGCACGCGAGCCGGGACGTGCGGACGCATGCGATGCGCATTCTCGCGGAGCGGAAGGATTGGACGCCGACGGAACGACGGCTCGCGGTGGCGGGCTTGACCGATCCGAATGCCCTGGTGCGGCGAGCGGCGGCGGATGCCCTGGGGCAGCATCCCAGCGGAGCGAACATTCCGGTGTTGCTGGCGGCGCGGCGGCAGGTGGCGGCGGAGGACGATCATTTGCAGCACACCGTCCGCATGGCCCTGCGCAACCAATTGAATGATGCCACGGGTTATCCGGCCTTGAACCTACCAACGCTCGACCCGGCGGACGCCGGAGCGATCGCGGATGTCTCGCTCGGAGTGAAAACGCCTGAAGCCGGGGCCTTTCTGGTGAATTACCTGAAGCAGGCGCCTCCGGCCGAGGAACGGACGGCGGAGTATTTGCGCCACGCTACGCGGTACGCGTCGGCGGATCGGCTGAGTGAATTGAGCGATTTGATCCAGCAACGCATCCCGGACGATCTGGATCAGCAGGCGAGCTATTTCCGCGCGATTCAGGACGGCTCCGCGCAGCGCGGCCAGCCTCTGCCGGAAGCGACCCGCCAATGGGGATTGAAGCTGGCGGCCAACGTCCTGGATGCCGGCGCCTCCGCCGACGAACCGTGGCGAAACCAGCCGGTGCCGAGCCGCCCGGCCAGCGCGAACCCGTGGTTCCTGCAGAAGCGAAACAGCGCGGACGGGCGAGGGGATGGCGTGTTCGTGTGCAGCCTGCCGCCGGGCGGGGAAGGGCTGACGGGAATCCTGCGGTCCCGATCATTCACCGTTCCGCAGCGGCTCACGTTTTTCGTGGCCGGTCACGACAGCCCCCCGGATCGTCCGGCGCCCGGCAACAATCTGGTGCGGCTGGTCGCGACGGATGGCACGGTCATCCGGCAAGCGGCGGCCCCGCGCAACGATCTCGCGCAACGCGTCGAATGGGATTTGTCCGCGGACGCGGGAAAGTCGGCTTATTTGGAAATTGTGGACGGCGACACCGGCGAGGCTTACGCGTGGATCGCAGCCGGGCGGTTCGAGCCGGCCGTGGTGCCGCTGCCGGGGAAGGATCCGAGCGCGATTTCGCGGCGGCTGAAGTCGGCGGCGGAAATGGCCCGTTCGCTCCAGGCGCGGGAATTGGCGCCGCGCCTGCAAAAGCTGCTGACGAACGAGCAAGCGGAACTGGAAGCGCGCGCGGCAGCGGCGCAGGCCGTGGCGTTCCTCACCCCGAGCGAGACGCGCACGGCACTGGCGTCGCTGGTGGGAGATGGGTCGATCAGCGTCAAATTGCAAAATCAGATTTGCACAGCCCTCGCCTCGGGCGACGGCGCGCAATCCGCCGCCGCGCTCGCGGAAGCGTTCAAACAATCGCCCACCCGCGTGCAATTGAAACTGGCGCAGTCGATGTCGGGCTCGGTGACGGGCTCGGAAGGACTGCTCGGCATGATCGAGCGAGGCGAAGCGGCCCCGCGCCTGCTGCAGGATCCGGTCGTCAAAAGCAAGATGGCCGCGCTGAATGCGGACGCCGTCAAGGCGCGCTCCGAAAAACTGGTGGCGAATCTCCCCCCGGCGGAGGCTTCCGCCCAGAAGCTGATCGAGGCGCGGCTCAAATCGTACAACCCGGCGCAGGTTCAGCCGACGGAAGGGGTGCGCATTTTCTTCCGGAATTGCGCCGTGTGCCACCAGATCGACGGACAGGGAACGCTCGTGGGGCCGCAGCTCGATGGCATCGGGAATCGCGGCCTCGAGCGGTTGCTCGAGGACACGCTCGATCCAAACCGGAATGTGGATATTAATTTCCGCGCGGAAACGATCGTCCTGAAGGATTCCGAAGTCGTCAGCGGCCTGCCGAGGCGGGAGGAAGGCGATTTGCTGATCTTCGCCGATATCGCGGGGAAGGAGATTTCCATCCGCAAGGCCGACGTCGAATCGCGGCGGCCTTCGGATATTTCGCTGATGCCGTCCAATTTCGGCGATATCCTTTCCGAGGCCGAAATGCACCACCTCATGTCGTATCTGCTCTCGAAAGGAGCCCCGGCGGCGAAGTGAGCCAAATTCAATCGGCGAAACGAACGCGACGTGGCGCTTGATTTCTGGCTTGGCCCGCGCCATCCTGCTGGAACTGTTTGGTTTTCCTCCTCGCGAGCGATGCCCCGCAGCTTTTTTTGAATGAGCACCGAATCGGAATCGGATTTTGATACAGAGTTGGACGTGCCCCCGCCGCCCCGGCCCAAACCGGGCGCGGAACTGGGATTGGACCTGGACGTCCACTTTCTCCCCGCGTGGGCCCAGAAAGCGACCACGGCCAACCCCTACGAGAAATTTTCCGGCGACGATGGCGCCGGACGGGATCGGGACCGGGGGCAGGATCGCCGCCGCGGCCCAGGCCGGGACGGTGGTTTCCGCCCGCGCACCGGCGGGCCGGGGGCTCCGGGTGGCCCAGGAGGCTTTGGCGGTGGCGGCCCGCGCCGGGATCGGCCCAACCGCGAAGGCGGAGGCGGCGGACGCTCCTTCGGAGGCCGCGGTCCGCGGCGCGATGGGGGGCCGCGCCCGCCCCGTGACGATCGTCCGCCGATCAAGCTGCCGGACCTCGAGGTCACGTTCGTGCCCGAGGAACGGGGCGTCGAATCGCTGGCGCGCCAGATCAAGCTGAGCGGCCGGGCCTACCCGCTGTTCGAGATCGGGTATCTCGTCCTGAAAAAGCCGGAGCGTTACAATGTCCAGCTCAATGGCAAGAAGGACGCCGAGGGCAAGCCGATCCAGCCGATTCTCATCTGCGTGCTGGATGACACCCTCTGGATCGAGGAGGCGGACGCCGTGGCCCATGTGCTCGACAAGCATTTCGGCACGTTCTACGCCATCGAAAAGATCCCGACGGATCCACCGAAGGGCACTTACACCTTCGTGGCCCAGTGCGGCATGAGCGGCGCGATTCTCGGGCCGCCCAACTATCACGATTATCAGAGCAAACTGCGCCGGCTCCACCAGGAACGCTTCAGCCGGATGCCGTTCGATGCCTTCAAATCCCGCATCAAGATCGTCAAGGACGAGGCGATCGTGAAGAAGTGGCTCGAAGACCAGAGCTTCCGCACCGAATTCACGGCGCTGAACATTCCCGATACGCTCAAGTTCAACAGCCGCGAGGAAGTGGAGAAGCATTTCCGGGAAACGCACCTGCCGAACGTGATTCGCTCGGTCGATTCGCACACGATCGAAGGAGCCGAAGTGGCCGGGCTGGGCAGCCGCCCGCTGCAATCGCTCATTCGCCGCAATTACGACGATCAGATGCGGTTCCCCTTGAAGATCGTGAACGTGCTGAGCGGCCAGTTCGCCCGGCGCGGGTTGCAGTTTTTCAAGGTCAACAAGAGCATCACGCACGTCGCCTCCGCGCGGCCGCATTACCTCGACATGGAAGCTACTCCGGTTTCGCCCGGCGTGCAGCGCATCGTCGAGTTTATTAATTCGCACCCGCGGGCGACCCGCCGGCAATTGATCGAGCGGCTCGAGCCCGCCGCGGCCGCGCTCGCGGCGGCCCAGGCGGCCCAGCCCGCTCCGGCCCCTGCGCCGGCTCCGGCTCCGGCTCCTCCCGCCGCCGAAGCTGCGCCGACCGATGGAAGCGCCCCGGCCGAAGCAGCCCCCGCGCCCGAACCGGCTGCTCCCACCCCGCCGCCGTTGCCGCCGGAAATCCAGGCGATCAACAGCGATCTGCATTGGCTGATCCACGAAGGACATGTGATCGAGTTCGCCAACGGCATTCTCGAAACGGCCAAGCGGCCCGCGCCCCGTCCGGTGAAGCCGGCCAAGGAAAACAAGACGGAGGCCGCGGCCGAAGGAGCCGCCGAGGCGGCGCCCGACGGCGAAGTGACGGCGCATGCCGACGCGGTTTCGAGCGAAGGAGCGGCGGCGGAAGCGGCGGGGGAGCCCCCGGCAGATGTGACCGACGCGGCCCCGTCTCAAGACGCGAGCCCGGCCCCCGAAGCTCAGAACGCGGCGTCCTGACCGGCACCATGTCTGCGATGGATCTGACCAAGCGCGCTCCCCGGAGCGCGCGGGTGCGGCTCGGTGGATACGCGGTCTTGCCGCGGGTGATCGACAAGTGCCGCGCGGCGCTCGCCGGAACGAACGGCGAGTACACCTTCAATTGCCCGCTCGATCAGCGCTTCTTTGCCCACTTCGGCATCGAGGCGGAAGCCTTCAAGCAATTCGTGGCCACCGGGGCAGGGGATGGCGCCATTCTCGAGTGGGTGAACGCGCACGCCACCCGGCATGCGAGCTATCCGGATATCATGGGCTGGACGCTCTGGCAGGAGACGCGCGTTCCCGGCGATGTCGAATCGCGCGAGTATTTCCATGGCGTCCACCAAAAGGCGGGGCCGGAACGCGAGGATATCCAGACCTGGTTCGACCTGCTCGATCTGGACGATTACGTCTCCTTCGGCGGCAAGGCCTGACCGGAGCCCGCGCCGCGCAGCAGAAGGCGCAGGCTGTTGAGCACCACCACCACGGTGCTCCCCTCGTGGCCGATCACGCCCACCGCCAGCGGGATCTTGCCCAGCATGGCCAGCACCGCGAGCACTCCCACCGTTCCCAGCGAGATCGCCAAGTTTTGTTGAATGACCCGCCGGGCGCGCTGGCTGAGTTCCAGGGCGCTCAGAAAGTTCTCGAGACGGTCGTTCATCAGCACGATGTCCGCTTGTTCCAGCGCGGCGTCCGAGCCCCGCGCGCCCATCGCCACGCCGACATCAGCGGCGGCCAGGCTGGGAGCATCGTTCACCCCATCGCCGATCATGGCCACGCGTTCCCCGCGATGCTTCAGCCCGACAATCACGCGCAGCTTATCCTCCGGGCGGAGGCTTGCCTTGACCTCGCCGATGCCGGTCGCCTCCTGCACTTGCCGGGCGGGTTCGGGCCGGTCGCCCGTCAGAAGCATCGTGCGCAACCCCTTGCCGTGCATGCGGGAGATGACCTCTTTCGCGCTCGCCCGGAGGTCGTCCCGCAGGACGATGCGCGCCGCGACCCCATCCCGCGCCACCCACACTTCCGCGAGCCCGGCATGCAGATCGTGGCCCGCCGCCTCCGTCGGGGCGGTTCCGATCCAGCTCCGTTTTCCCAGCCTCACCAGTGCGCCCTCCACCCGGCCTTGCAAGCCCGCGCCCGGGATCGATTCGAAGTCCGCGACGGCCAGGTTGCGAACCCCTTGCTTGCGGCCGTAGGCAGTGACGGCGCGCGCCAGCGGATGGGTCGAGAGCGCTTCGAGCGCGCAGGCCGCCGCCAGCATCTCCGCCTCCCGGCCCGGCGGAAAACTCTCCACGGCTTCGACCCGCAATTCGCCGGTCGTCAGCGTCCCGGTCTTGTCCAGCACTACGGTGGTCACCCGGGCCAGCCGCTCCACGGCCGCGCCCCCGCGAAACAGAATGCCGCGCCGCGCCGCGAAGGCGATGGCGGAGAGAATCGCCGAGGGACTGGAAAGCACCAGCGCGCACGGCGAGGACACGACGAGCAAGGTCATCGTCCGGTAAAACGCGCTCGGGCCGTTCGGCCCGGCCTCGATGGCGGGCAGGCCCAGCCCGAGCCACCACACGAAAAACATCGTGATCGTGAGGAGCAGCACGCCTGCGGTGTAGCGCGAGCTGAACCGATCCGCGAAGAGCTGCGCCGGAGCTTTCTGGTGCTGGGCTTCGCGAATGATCTGGATGATCCGTTGGAGCGCGCTCGCCGAAGCCGGCTTCTGCACCCTCGCCTCGACCGCTCCCCACAAGTTTATGGTCCCCGCGAGCAATGAGTGGCCGGGTTGTTTCTCGACGGGCACCGCCTCCCCGGTCAGGTTCGATTCGTCGCACGCCGTTTGTCCCGTCAGGATCTCCGAATCCACCGGCACGAGGTCGCCGGGCTTGATGCGGATGCGCTGGCCCGCCGCCAGGGCTTCGACCGGGACGACTGTCTCCCCGCCGGCGGCATCCAGCACGAGGGCGGTTTTGGGGCTGGTCTTGAATAGCGAACGGATCTCCCGCTGCGTCCGGCCCATGGCGTAGCGTTCGAGCGCGCCCGACAGCGAGAAGAGGAAGAGCAGCGTGGCGCCTTCGCCCCAGCCGCCGATGGCCGCGCTCCCGGCGGCGACCAGCAGCATCAGGAAGTGGACATCGAGCACCCGCTTGCGCATCAGCTCCCACGTTTCCTGCGCGGCGAACCACCCCCCGGCCACATACGAGGCGATAAAGAGCGGCCAGCCGGACGGTCCCAATCCGGCGCCGACCAGCCCGAAAAGCCCGCACAAACCGGCGGCGATCAATTCGGGGCGAAACTCCTCTTCCTCGGCCAGCGGATCGGCCGGCGCGGTGTCCCGCGCGCCGAACCGGAGCCGCGCCGGGGCCTCGGCCGCGATGGTGCTTCCATTCACCCCTTCAGCCTCGCGGATTTTAGCAGCGTTGACGAGAACAGGTGTGATCGGAAGTACCAGTCAGCGTTCCTTTGCAACTGGTCGTCCCCAATCCGGGTAGCGACAGCCGTCTCGGCTGTCCGCTGCGGGCGTCTCGCCCGCAGCCAGCCCCGTCCGCTCAACACGCCCCATTTTGACCGCCAATTCCGATGACACCCGTAGCAAGTTCATGGCTGCGGTGGGAACCGGTTCGGGTCGAACGGGCGGTTGGTGGAGGAGTAAATGCGATTGCCGACGTCATCGATCAAGCAGGCCGAAATCAAGACCACGACCTGCCGAGCCTCCTTGGCCGTCGGGGAAGGGAACAGACGCCCGATGATTGGAATATCAGCCAGCACGGGCACCCGGTTGCTCGAGCTCGCCGCGCCGGCCGATTCCACCACGCCGCCGCTCAACAACAGAAATTGACCGTCGTACACCAGGCCGCTCCCCCCCAATCGCACGGGGCCCTTACCCTCGCCCGAGGCGGTCGCGAACGCGCCGAGCCGGATCGCCTTCGCCGCGCCTTCCCAGATCGCCTGAAACTCGACTGAATCCGTCGATTCGAGGGACACCTTGGCCATGCGTCCGCTGAGTGTCACCACCTTGGGCAATGAAACCACATCGCAATTTAGGACGGTTTCGAGATGACGGATCACCTCCTGGCCCTGCTGTTCGGTCAGTAATCCGACGGTCGTGCCGGCGACGGCGGCGCGGCGTTCATAGACCGAAGCCAGCTCCTTCACTTGGGCCTCGCTCAGCACGCCTCCCACCGTTGTGATCGCCTCGAGGTCTTTCCGGATCGGGTCCGGGGGCAGCCTGGAGAGTAGTTCGAGGATCGGCTGGACCTGGTCGACGGTGGCCGCGCTCGCCAAGGTGTTGGTGCCGGCGGTAATCTCTCCGCTTGGCCCGGCCGCCGGCCCGCGCGGCCCCGTGTTCAAGGCCGCGTCCAGCCGATTCGTCGGGATATAATAATAGCGCGCTTCGATCACGACCTGCGGTGTGTCGATCCGTTGAACGACGCGGTCGATCCGATCCATTTCCGGCAGGCTCGCCCGCACGAAAAGCACGCCCGTGCGCTCGTTGAAGAAGATGGCTTTCGTCGGTGGCGTTTTGTCGTTGGGCGTTGCCGCGCCTGGGGGAGGCTGGAACTCGAGGCCTGCCTTCTCGACGAAGAAACGCGCCAGCTTCGTCTGAAATGCCAGCTTCGTCTGAAAGGTCGGGTTCTGCCCTTCTCCAGCCGGGAATTTAGCCTGAACTTCCTTCGACGGCACGTAGGCGTTGACCGCGGCGGTCAGGAGCTCAGCATGAAGATTGTAGGCGCGCGTGAAGAGAGGTGCGACGGCGTCCGTGGCGTGAAGAACGACCGCGTAATCCTGCACCGAGTATCTCAGCCGGGCTCCGGTTTTCTGCTGGGGAGCGGATGCGTGGCTGCAAATCTGATCCAGAATGCCTCGGAGCGAATCCGTTACAGCCCCCGGCAATTCGACGGTAAACCGCGCCGGATCGGCTGCTTTCTGGGGATTTGCGCTCTCAAATGACATCGAAACAAGAAAGTTGACGAAGCGGTCCGGAGCTTGAGCTTCGACCGCCTCCTCGAGCAGCCGAACCACTTCGGACAACTCAGCACCCGGTGGAACCACAAATCGTTCCAAACGAATCTCGTCGAGCCGCTTCGCCAGGCGATCACGTCCCGTTCTCGGGCGTGCGGCTCCCGGAACGTCGAGGTCGCGAATCCGTCTGTCACGAAAGCTCGCCTCCCGTTCCAGAGCGATTATCTGATAGTAGCGCGCCGGTCTGTTTTCCGGGTCGGCCGCGAGTATTTGATCGAGGAGATCAATCGCTTCATCCAACTTATTCTGATTTATTAGTCTCCTGGCGGGCTCCACAGCCGCTGTTCGCGCTGCGGAAAGCGCGTAGCTGGCGTTTGTGGAGCGATTTCCAGGACCCGTCGCGGCCAGAGCTTCGATTGCCCGTTGCCGGTAATACCGCGCGATGGTGTTATCCGGGTCCTCTTCGATCAATTTGTTCAGCAACGTGAGAGCTTCATTGGGATTGCCCTCCGCAAGCAGCGTCTTGGCGGTGCCAACAGCATACCTCCGCTGGGAGGGGATGTCATTCGGATCGGCCGGAGGATTGGAACGAGAATCGACTGCTTCAAATGTGAAGAAGATCACGTATGGATCAGCCACAAAATCCCCGGGTCGAAAGCCAAAACGAAGGGGCTGAACGGCCTTATCTCCCGGCACCGTGGCATGGTCGCAAATCCGTCGAAGGGCGTGTCGTAGCGGCCCGCTATACCGGCCAGGAAGATTCACGACGTAGCGGGAGAAGCGTTGCGCTTCAATGGAATCCATATCGGCCGACAGCGACACGAATTTTACTTCGGGCTTGGAGCTATCCGAATTAACGGCTGACTCGAGCAGTTGGACGACCTCCGGCAATCGGGTTTCTAGCGGTATCGTGAAATCGTTCAACTCAATGAGGTCGAGAAAATGCGGTCCAGCACTGCGTTGTGTCTCTCTCGATTGATTTGTATCACTATGACTCAACGGCAATTCTGCGGGCCGCAACGATCCGCCCACGACTTGAAATTGCACCGGCGGGCCATTCGAGATGCCGGGGGAGAACTCTACCTTGCCTTTGGAGATGAGCGCCTGCACTCGGCGGTCCGCCCCCTCGATCAGCCAGGCTAGAGCCTCGCCAATGTGCGAGGGGGATAACGGACGTCCGGCTCGTGTCTGCAACCGGACGCTTCGGGCCGCCGGCGCTTCCGCCACCGGGTGCGTGATGTAGCCGACCGCATTGACGCTG
>CAYZKY010000119.1:0-19171 GCA_964478815.1 uncultured Verrucomicrobiota bacterium | reverse complement strand
GAACCATGCCTATTTGCTCCAATTACTCGGATTTTAGATGCGTTTGCCCTGCCCGATATGGGCGACCGGCTTGACGCCCGCTGACTCTGCGGGCAATTTCCCGTGGTGGACTTGGAATATCGATCGTTCTTCGAGGTCGATCCTCATCGACGAGGGGGACGCCCGTGTTTGAAGGGAACCCGGATCACGCCTTACGACATGTTGAGCTACATGGCCTCCGGGGTGACTCACGAGGAGATTCTTGAGGACTTTCCTCCATTGAGCCGCGAACAACTCCTCGTGTGTCTTGCTTTCGCGGCCGCTCAGGATGGGTTGGTCGAGGTAATGACCACGCCTCGGTGAAGCTATTGTTCGACGAAACCTTGTCGAGCCGCCTCCCGTCCTTGGAGGCCGCTGATGTCCCGTTGTTGCGCGGATCCGTGGAACAGATCGAAGCTTTCGTTCAGGATTCGCATCGTCCAGTCCTTGCCATTTAACCTGAGATTGAATTGCGGTATCTAAACTCCGATCTATGTCTGACCCAGTCCAAGTATTGCGCGATTTCAAGCCGTCGAAGCCGTTCTTCATAGGGATCGATTCCGATGGGTGCGTGTTCGATTCGATGGAGATCAAGCACAAGGAATGTTTCACGCCCGCGTTCATCAAGCACTTCCACCTGCAAGCGGTGAGCAAGTACGCGCGCGAAGTGTGGGACTTCGTGAACCTGTATTCCAAGACCCGGGGGGCAAACCGTTTCCCCGCGCTGGTGCGGGCGCTGAGCTTGCTGCGCGCGCGGCCGCAAGTTCAAGCCCGCCAGGTAAGAGTCACCGAAACCCATGCGCTGGATGAATGGATCGCGCGCGAGACCAAGCTCGGCAATGCGACGCTGGCAGCCGAGGTGAAGCGCGGCAATCAGGGCCTGACCCAGGTGAAGGAATGGTCGGACGCGGTGAACCGCGCGGTGGAAGACATCGTCCACGGAGTGCCCCCATTTCCGCTGTTTCAGGAGAGCCTCGCCAAGATGGGCACGAAAGCGGATACGATGGTCATTTCGCAGACGCCGACGGATGCCCTCGAACGCGAGTGGCAGGAGCACGGCATTCGCAAAGGGGTCGGCATCATCGCCGGGCAGGAACTCGGCACGAAGACGGAGCACATTAAGTTCGCGGCCAAGGACAAGTATCCCGCAGCGAACATTCTGATGATCGGCGATGCTCCCGGCGACTTCAAAGCCGCCAAATCGAACGGCGCGCTCTTCTATCCGATCGTGCCGGGCCGCGAGGAAGTTTCCTGGCAGCGCTTCCATGGCGAGGCGCTGGATCGCTTTTTTGCCGGACGCTACGCCGGGGATTATGAGGCTGCCCTCATCAAGGAGTTCGACGCCAGCCTCCCGGAAAACCCGCCCTGGGCGTAACGGCAGGCGCACTTTCGGCTGGAAATGCCGGGCGGTGCTGTCCGTCAGCATCGCCCTGCTTGCCGCAGGGTGCGGCCCGAAGACACCCGCGCCAGCAACCCCGTCGCAAGCCGCGCCCGATCCCACCGCGGCTTTTCTGGCGCTGGAGGCGCGGGAGAAGCATCTCGACGATTCGCTCTGGCAGCCGGAGATCGAAGCGCAACGCCACGGCCAGGTCATCGTGGAGTTGTGGGATGCATTGCGCCAGCACGACGGATACGAGGTGGCGGGCCGGTTCGACTTCGACCGGCTCGTCCTGCCCACGACGCCCCGGCGCGAGCCGATCGAACACTCCATCTCGCGAGACACCTTTTCCGAACCGTTCGAGACTTTGGATCGCGGCGGGTGGCTGGAAATGCTGCTGCGACTGAAATCGCGCGGCTTCCGGCTGGAGCAATCGGAATGGCGGCATATCGAATTTACCCCGGCCGGGGCCGCGCCGGCCCGCAGCCGATTCCAGGTGGAGCTGCATCTGAGTAACGAATCGCAGCAGATCCGTTCTGTCGTTCGTTTTGAATTGCGCATCACTTGGGCAAACCGGGAGCCTGCGAATAAACCGCGCGCGGAACTGCTGGAAGTGCTGAACCCAACCATCTTGGAGCGCGCTGGCGCGCCGCTCTTCCGGGAAGCGCTGGCGGAAATCATCGATCCGGTTCCCCAGTTCGAAACGCTCGATCCGGGAGTTCTCTTCCACGATTTGAACGGCGATCACCTCCCGGAGGTGGCGGTCGTCACGAAGAACCTCGTATTGCGGAACGATGCCGGCCGGTTGACGCCGGAACCGATCGTGCGGGATGCGCCGCAACTCTTGTATCACGGGATGTTCGCCGATTTCACGGGCGACGGGCGAACCGATTTTCTGGCGGCCGACACGCGAGCGGTCTGGCTGTGGGAGGGGGATGCAGAGGGCCGGTTTGCTGGAGCTCGTCGACTGGCCTGGAGAGCGCCCGGTTCGATTTATTGCTTCGCGTGGACGGCCGGGGACATCGACCGGGATGGCGACCTTGATGTCTGGCTCACGCAGTACAAGCTTCCCTATGTGGAAGGACAGATGCCGACGCCCTACTACGATGCAAACGACGGCTTTCCTTCCTACCTGCTCCTGAACGATGGCCGCGGCGCTTTTCGAGACGCCACCGAACCCGGCGGTCTTGCCGCCAAACGCTTTCGCCGGACATACAGCGCGGCGTTTCTCGATTTCGACCGCGACGGCGATCTCGATCTGGCCAACGTCAGCGATTTCGCGGGGATCGAGCTGCATCGCAACGATGGCTCCGGCCGGTTTGAAAACGCGACATCAGCGTTGCTGCCGGAGTGGCACGGCTTCGGCATGGCCCTGGGAGCGGACGACTACGATGGCGATGGCGCTCTCGATCTGCTGATGGTCGGGATGAATTCGGACGCCGCCAGCCGACTCGAGGCCTTGGGGCTTTCGCGGGAGGACTTGCCGGATCGCGCGCGCTTCCGCCGCGCCATGACCTACGGGAACCGACTCTTCTCCTGGCAGGGAAACCGGTATACCGAGAGCCGCCTGGCCGCCTCCATTGCTCAAGCGGGCTGGGCTTGGGGCACGGCTTCCTTCGATTTCGACGAGGATGGCGACACCGATGTCGCCATCGTCAACGGCCACAACAGCCGCGCCAGCGTGGCGGATTATGAGCCGCAGTTCTGGACGCACGATATCTACATCGGCACCTCGGAGCACCATCCGGCCACGCAGCTCTTCTTTCAGTCCGCCGGAACCCGGCTGTACGGGGACGGGCGTTCCTATGGAGGTTTCCACAAGAACAAATTCTTCCTGAATCTGGGGCGCACGAATTTCCTGGAAGTGGGCTACCTCTTCGGCGCGGCCTCGGAAACGGATTCGCGCAGCGCGGCGAGCGTCGACCTGGATGGCGATGGCCAGCTCGACCTGGCTTACACCACGCTGCGGCAATGGCCGGCCGTGGAACAGGAGCTGCGCGCGCTGAAGAATCGGGCGCCGCGCCGGTCGTGGATCGCCTTTGCGCTCCAGGATGGCCCTCGCCTCCATGCACCCGGCACGATCATCGAATTGACCCTCTCGTCGGGGGAGAAGCGAGTGCGCACTTACCTGGTCGGCGATTCTTACCGCACGCAGCACCCCGCCGTACTCCACTTTGGCCTGGGTGCCGGATCGGCAATTCAAGAGGCGCGAATCTTTGCGATCGGAGCCGCGGCGCCCACGGTCTTGGCGAATCCGCCAACGGGGCAGGTGCATGCGGTCAGGCTCGAATAGGCCTCGGAGAAGTTGTTGACGCCGCGAAGTTCCTTATTCCAGTTCGCGTTCCAGATGAGACGAATGCGCTTGGTCTTTCGACCGCTGGCTGCGTGGCTCGTCGGTCACAGAGCGCAAGGCTATGCTCCCTCCTCGCGCCTTGCCAGCGGCCAAAATCCCGGCGCGCCTTCGTCTCATCTGGAACGCGAACTGGAATTAACAGGCCGCTAACTCCCGAGCATGCGGGAGATCGCGCGAACTGAGGGGGCGCACCTGCGTCCGATCAACAGTCACCAACGCAACCGTTTGGCCATCGTAGTCGACAAACTCGACCTCGAAAGCTCTGCCCCGCGCGTGAGCCAGGACCACCGTGCCGACATCGCCGCGCACCAAGTTGTGCCCGGGGAGGTCGCTGGTCAGGGCGACAGCATCGAGTTCTTTGATCGTCTTCATCGGCGCGGCAATGGATGCGCCGTCACAAATCGCGGCGCTTTGCGGCCCAAGTGAATATACCACACGCTGCGAACATTCAAGCGCGCGCCGTCTGGCGCCTCCAATTTTCCGTCGATCACATACCGAGTTCCGTGAGGAGTTTCTTCGGCCTCGATCACCTCATGTTCCTGGGCCTGCTTTCGCAATGCCGCGGACAAGCGCTGCCAATCGCTCGAGCGGAAACCGGATTGAAGAAAAAACCGCGCCTTGCTGCCGCCCGCGGGATGCGCCGGGTCCAGCAAGTAATGAGTCAGTTTGCGCTCTGGAACTATTGCTAACCTGGCATTCGGCAATTTCATTCCGCCTCGCGAGTTTGCCCCCGGCGGCGCTCCGTGTCCTGCCCGAAGTGAGCGGGCATTATCGATCGCCATGACCTTCGGCAGAAGCCATCTCATCTCCGTCAGGCTCTTGCCTGCGCCTCCGGCCTTCATAACATGATGGCATCCCGGGCCGCGTTCGCTATCATGCGGCCATGACATGCCGCTCGCTGCTGCTTGGATGGGGAGTTTCGATCCTGTCGATCCTGCCGCTGGCCGCCGCCTCGGTGGCGCTCGATGGCCATCATTTCTCCCTGCCCGACGGATTTTCCATCGAGCGCGTCGCGGGCCCGGGAATGGTCGAACGCCCGATCGAGTGCGATTTCGACGAGCGCGGCCGCCTGTATGTCACCGATTCTTCCGGGTCGAACGACAAGCCGGACCAGCAGCTCAAGGACAAACCCCACCGGATCGTGCGGCTCGAAGATTCGGACGGCGACGGCCGCTTCGATAAAAGCACGGTCTTCGCCGACAAGATGATGTTTCCGGAAGGCGCGATGTGGCACGACGGCTCGCTCTATGTAGCGGCACCACCAGTCATCTGGAAACTCACGGATACCAACGACGACGGCGTCGCGGACCGCCGCGAAGAATGGTTCGACGCCAAGACTCTGACCGGTTGCGCCAATGATCTGCATGGCCCCTATCTTGGCCCGGACGGCTGGATTTACTGGTGCAAGGGAGCCTTCGCGGAACAAACGTACGAGCGTCCTTCCTCGGCGCCGTTCGTGACCCGCGCCGCGCACATTTTTCGCCGGCGGCCGGAGGGCGGTCTCGTGGAACCTGTCATGACCGGCGGCATGGATAACCCGGTCGGCCTGGTGTTCACCCCCGAGGGCGAGCGGATTTTCACCACCACCTTCTTTCAACATCCGGGCGGCGGGCAGCGGGATGGCCTGATCCACGCCATTTACGGCGGCGTTTACGGCAAGGATCACGATGTGCTGGCCAACCAGAAGCGCACGGGCGACCTGATGCCTGTCCTGAGCCATTTCGGAGCGGCCGCTCCCGCGGGCCTGTGGCGCTATCGCTCCACGAGCTTCGGGGCGGAGTTCCGCGACAATCTCTTCGCCTGCCAGTTCAACACGCGGAAGGTGAGCCGGCATGTCCTCGTGAAGTCCGGCGCCTCCTTCCGCAGCATCGATTCCGATTTTCTCGTTTCGGACAATGCCGATTTTCATCCGACGGATGTCATCGAGGATGCGGATGGCAGCCTGCTGATCCTCGACACGGGAGGCTGGTACAAGCTCTGTTGCCCCACGTCGCAGCTCTGGAAGCCGGATGTGCTGGGCGCGATCTATCGCGTGCGAAAGACGGGAGCACGCAGAATCAATGATCCGCGCGGCCTCCGCATCGATTGGAGCCGGTCTCCGCAGCGGCTGACCGGATTGCTCGACGATCCGCGCCCGGCCGTCCGGGAGCGGGCCACCGCTCAACTCGCCGCGTTGGGCAGCCGCGCGGTGGAACCGCTGCGCCGCACGCTGGCCCGATCCTCCGACCTTGAAGCCCGCCGGAACGCGGTGTGGACCCTGGCCCGCATTGATGATTCCTCCGCCCGCGAAGCCGCGCGCCTCGGCTTGAAGGATGCCGACCCAACGGTCGCCCAAGCGGCCATTCACGCCGCCAGCGTCCGGCGCGATACGGGAGCCTTCGAAGGGCTTCTCTCCCTGCTCAAAGGAACCGATCCCGGGCTGAAGCGCGCCGCCGCGGAGGCCCTGGGCCGGCTGGGCAATCCGGCCGCCATCCCGAACCTGCTCCTCGAAATCGAGAAGCTGACTCCCGCCCCAGGCAGCCCGCTGCCCGACCGCATCCTGGAACACTCGCTGATCTTCGCCTTGGTCGAGTTGAACAACCCCGCGGAACTTCAAGAAGCGGCCGAGAGCCCCCATCCCTTCGTGAAGCGGGCCGCGCTGATCGCCCTGGACCAAATGGATCGCGGCCGGCTCGATCCCAGCAAAATCGCCCCATTGCTCGCCTCTCCGGAACCCGCGCTCAAAAGCACCGCCGCCTGGATCGTGCGACGGCACCGCGATTGGGGCAACAGCCTGGCCTTTCACTATGCCAGCCGCCTTGAGCGCAGCGCCATCCCCGAGCAGGATCGGGCCGAACTGGAAGAACAGCTCGCGGCGTTCTCCGGGAGCGCGGAGATTCGCGAATTGCTGGCCCGCACCCTCACCGGACCCGCACCGGCGCGACCGATCGCGCTGGCGGCCATGGCCCGCGCCTCGCTGAAGGAACTCCCCCTGGAGTGGAACGGGGTGCTCATCGCCAGCCTGGCCGAAACCCGCCTCATTCCGGGCGTGGTGCGTGTCGCCCGCTCGGTGCCCGCGGCGTCCCTGCTTGGTTCATTGCGCGTGGCCTTGGTGCGCGTGGCCGAGAACACCAGCGTGCCGGTCGAAACCCGGCTCCAGGCCCTGGCTGCCTCTACGAGCGGCCAGCCGATCGAGGAACCGTTGTTCGAATTTGCCCGGGCGCGCGTCCGCTCCGACCAGCCCGTCTCGCTCCGCTCCGCGGCGGTCGAGGTGCTGACCAGATCCGCGCTTACCCCGGCGCAATTGCTTCGGGTGACCGAGGATCTCCGCGAGGCCGGGCCGCTCGAATTGTCCGCGCTGCTGGCCCCGTTCGAAGCGGCTCCTTCCGATGAACTGGGCGCCAAGCTCGTCGCCAGCCTCCGCGAGGCGAAGGGCATTGCCGGGCTCCAGACCGACCGGCTGATGGCCGTTCTAGCGAAGTATCCCGACGCCGTGCAGCGGGCCGGCCGCGAACTGGCCGCCCAGTTAAATCAAGATGCCGCGCAACAAGCCGCGCATTTGGACCAGCTCCTGCCCAAGCTCAAAGAGGGCGATATTCGCCGCGGCCAGGCCATCTTCAACAGCGAGAAGGCCGCGTGCGTTTCCTGCCACGCCATTGGGTATCGCGGCGGGCAAGTCGGTCCCGACCTCACGCGCATCGGCCAGATTCGCAACGAGCGCGATCTGCTGGAAGCGATCGTTTATCCCAGCGCCAGCTTCGTGCGCAGCTATGAACCGATCATCGTCAGCACCCGCTCCGGCGACGAACACAGCGGCGTCCTGCGCAAGAACGCGCCGGATGAAGTGATTCTCGCCACCGGCCCCGAAACGGAAGTGCGCCTCGCGCGCCCGGATATTGTCGAGATGCGCCCCGGCCGCGTCTCGACGATGCCGCAGGGCCTCGACCAACAGCTTTCCACCGCCGAACTCTCCGATCTGATCGCCTTCCTCAAGGCGACGAAATGGTAAGCGGATCCACCGTCCAGGTCGGGTCACGTTTAATTCGAATCAAGTCGGTGGCCGGGCGATAGAGTTGCCGCGGACTTATTTCCAATCTAATATAGACGCATGAGTACTCTGCAGGAAGTCGAGGCAGCGCTCACAGTTTTGAGCGATCAGGATCTTCACCAAATCGATGCCGCGCTTCACCGTCAATTCCGCCAGCGAAAACTCGGCATTCTTTACGATGACGCTTACGGCATTTGGACCGAAGAAGACCAAATCTCCGCGGCGGCAGAGGCTTTCTTGCTGATGGACCAGGAAGAATCGCGGCGTCATGGAATCGCCTGAACGCGGGGAGGTTTGGCTGGTCGATCTCGGCCTGGCTGCCAAAGTGCGGCCCGCCTTGGTCGTCAGCGTTCCGTTCGAGAGCAGCGACTACGCGCTGATTCAGATTGTTCCCCATACAACTCAGAACGCGGAGGCCGGTTTGAGGTCTCTTTGCCCCTTCGTTTTCTCGCGGCGGGAGCCTTCAATGTTCAAGGGATGCTGGCCGTGCCTGCCGCAAAGTTCGAGCGCCGGTTGGGCGGTCTGACGCGCGAGGAGATGAGGCCGGTCGAGATGGCCATGAAACGATGGCTTGGCCTGCTCACATAAGGGCTCGCCCAGTGGTGCGCCTCCATCGACAACTCGACACGAATTACCGACTTGGAGCACTCGCGGACCGCATGTGTTCGAACCATTCGAAACCAGGCAGCGCGTAGGGCCGGAACGTTTCGATCTGGCCGAGCTGCTCGTTGTAGAGGAGGGCGCGATGCAGCCCGAGCGTGCTGGCCTTCGGATCGTCGCACAGCGCCGCGGAGTCCGCCGCGCTCATTTGCAGCAGGACGCGCATCTCGAACTCGCTCAAGCCTTTTCGTCCGAGATAGCGATTCACGTTATTGTAGGTGTCCACACTCGCGATCGTATGGATGCCGTGGCTGCCCCCTTCGGAGATGATCGTCGTCAATCGCGCGGCCGCACCCGGCCCGTCGCTCGTGCTCGCCGAAAACGAAAACTCATCCTCGGGCCGCAGTTTTTTGAAGTTTTGCAAGCCGTGGATGATCAGGAAAATGCGCGGGCCGCTCCCGCGGCTCTCGGCGCGGCGGGCCAGTTCGTCCCCGAGCGCGGCCAGACTTCCCGCCAGATCCCCGTTGGCCAGCACCACCTCCTCGCGCGCGGTGCGGACGACGCTTTCCAGGAACGCCCGTTCCGCGCTTCCTTCCGCCGCGCTGTGCAGTAGAAAGAACCTGGCTCCGCCCTGCGGGAACTGGGCATCCAACGCGAGCATGGCCACGCCCAGCATGGTCAGAACCACTTCGTCGCGCTGCCCGACGATCAACAGATTGCTCCCGCTCCGCGGCCGGAAGGCCGCTTCCGTGGGTCCCTTGATCGAGTTGGGTTCCCCAAGCCAGACGCGCGCCACTTCCGGCGGGGTGTTGGGGACGGTTCGAACCAAACTCGCGAGCGCGCTATTTGAAGCGACTTCCGCCGGCGCATTTCCTTCGAAGACGATCGGTGCGGCGCCGGCCAGGTTTTCCCGGTCCGCGCGCTCCCGTATCTTGTGCAACGCCGCCTCCCGTTCGCCCTCGGAAAGCCAGACCACCTGGAACGGGCTGTTTCCGGCCGTCGCGCCGGCCTGGTCGTTGTAAATCCCTTCCCCCGGCCGGGAGAGCAGGCGAGGCGCGGAATTATTTTCGTCCATGATCAGATACGCGTCGGCCTCGTTCGATTGCAGCGCGATGCGCACGACCATCTGCCCCATCGTCGCCCGCGCCAGGGTGTAGGCGCCTCCCAGCGTCTGCGAACCGAGCATGACGTGGATGCCGAAGGCCCGCCCCTGCCGCACGATGCGGTCGAGCAAGAGATTGGCCGATTGCGCGATCCGATCTTCCTCCACGAAAAACTCCTGAAATTCGTCGATCAAAAGCAAGGTGCGCGGCATCGGCCCCGCGCCGGCGCTACGGCGATACCCGGCGATGTCCTGCACGCCCGCGCGCCGGAACAATTCGCCCCGCCGCCGCAATTCCTCATCCACGCGTTGCAGGACGCTCAGTCCGAATTCCCGGTCGCTCTCGATGGCCACCACGCGCGCGTGGGGCAGCCGCGCGGTGGCGTAGCTCTTGAACTCCACACCCTTCTTGAAATCGATCAGGTAAAACTCGACCTGATCCGGGCGGCACCACAGCGCCAGATTGGTCACGATGACATGCAGGAGGGTCGATTTGCCGGAACCGGTCTTGCCCGAGAGCAGCACATGCTGCCGCGTCCCCTGCCCCACCGCGAGATATTGCAAGCGGCCCGGCCCCGCGCGCCCGATCGGCACTCGCAACTCCGAGGCCGTCTCCAAGGACCACATCTCTCCATCGCCCGGCGCGACCTGCGCGAACGGCACCTCGACCCGGTTCGCGCCGCGCGTCAACGCCATGAGCCGGTCCAGAAAGGCGTTGCCCGACTCCGCGCGCGGCGGCAGCGCCAGTTGCACCTCTCCGTGGGCCGAACGCGGCCGCACCAGCGCCACCTGATTGCCGTGGTGTTTCAGCACCAGCCCATGCGCCCGCAATTCGGTCAACAACGCCTCCGGCGGATTCCCCTGCCGGGCATCCCAGTGGACCAGCAGATACACGCCGCACCGCGGGCCGCTCGTGGCGATGCGGGCCAGCCGCCGCGCGCCCAATTCCGAAATTCCCGCCGGAAAATCGGCCAGCACCAGATAGTGGTACTTTTCGGCCATGTTGCCGGCCGCGCGGTTGTACTCGGCGATCGTCGCATACTCGTTCCGCAGATACATCTGCAGGACTTTCTCGACATGTTCGCTCAGTTCGAGGAGCCGTTCCTCCAATTGATCCGGCTGGGTCCAGATGCGCCCGCTCAACGCGCCCCCTTCCTCATCCGCCAGCCGCGCCAAGGCGGCGAAGCTTCGCCCCAGCCCCACTGGATCGAACAGTTCGAGGCGGATTTTCCCGGCGCGCGAGGTCGCCAACAGGCCGAAGACCAGATTGTTCAGGGTGGCCAGCGCGGCATCCCGCGCGGTTCCCGTCGCTTCGATGAGCACCGACATTTCGTTCGGCGCCGTCAACACCAGCGGCAGGGAGAGCGGTTCCGGTGGCAGCGCCAAGCGCGCATCCTTCGGCCTGGCCCACTGCGCTCGCTCGGGATGTGCTGCCAGGTCGCCCAGTCTGGCCACCGGCGCCAATGCCGTGGGCGGTTGCCAGCGAGACCACCCGTCTTCCTCCCACGCAGGCAACAAAGCGGTGGCGCTGTGCTGAGAACGCACCCGCGCGTCGTGCAGGGGGTTCCAACGCTCCCGCCACGCCTGCTCCAGGTCCGCCCATCGGCGCGCATGTTCCGCTTCCAGGGCCGCCGTGCGCGCTTCGAACTCCTGGCGCTTGACCGCGGCCGGATCGCGATCCTGCCCGGCCAGAGCGGACCGCCGGGCTGCCTGATCTGCCGCGACCGCTTCGACGCGGACGCGGTATCTCGCTTCGTGCCGATCCCGATAACGACGCCATTTCGTTTCGAGCCGGTGGGGCCAGCCCTTGCGCGCCGCCGCCGCCGCCTGCAAGGCGCTCTGCCACTCCCGGTCCAATTCAGCCGCCCGTTCCCGGGTTTCGGTCTTGATCCGGGTTCGCTCGCTGTCGTGCCAGCTCTCTCCGGCCCGCGCGGCCAGGTGGCTCAACGATCGGGCCGTGGCGATCGACTCCGCGAGTGGTTTGGCGAGCGTTCGGCCCTGCCAGAATCCGGCCGCATAGAGGGCCAGAACGGCCCCAAAGCCTCCGAGGAGCCACTTCGCCACGCGGGGACCGTCCGAAATGAAGCCTCCGTACTGGGCCGCCGCGGCGCCTCCCAAAAGCAGCACGGCCCAAACCCAGATCGGAGCCATTCGAAACAGGGCCGGCAGCACTTTGCCCCGGAACTGCCGCAGTTGTTCCGACGCCTGGCTGAGCGTTTCGGTCAGCCGGCCCAGCAAGCCGAGATGGTCCCTTCCGGCATCGTCCAACGACACAGTTCCATCGAGTCGAATCCACTTTCGGAACACTCCGTACCCTCGAAAGGCCTTGTCTGCGGCAGCTTCCAGTCCGGCCAACGCTCCCTCCTTCTCCGCCAAGTTCGCTCGAAACTCTCCTAATGCGCCGTCATTGACCGCTAAAGATTCGGTCTGGAATTTCTCGGCATCCAGCATGCCTTTTTGCACGCGATACTTCCGCCGTCCTTCTTCGAGTTCGATGCGTTCCGCCGCTCCCTTGCGGGCCCGGGCGTAGGCCTCGGCCAGCCGCGTTTCCCCTCGCGCATAGCGTTCGTGTTGCTGGCCCGTCTCCGCGGCAATCGCCGCTTCAAGGGCCGACACGCGGGCCGCCGCTCCCTCGGCGGCGTTTTTGGCTTCGGCGTCGAAGCGGCGTTGGGCGGATTCCATCGCGGTCCGGTGTTCCCGGATCAGCGAATCCTCCCGCGCCGCGAATTCCGCAGCCGTTTCCCGCATGCGATCGAGCAGCTCGACGCTCGCGGCGATACTCAACAGCTCACTCACAATCCTCGCCCACTTTCTTCAAGATCTTGTCCAGCGATTCGAAGACCGGCCCCGCCCGCTCCACCGCCGCGAACAACTCAGCCAGATAATCTCGCTCGAAATCCGCCGCCTGCGCGTCGCGCCACAATTCCCGGGTCTCGGCCCAGCGCCTCGCCAGCTCCCGCGTCGCCACGGCAATCGCATGACCGTTCGAACTGGCGCTCACGATGCCGGCTCCTCTCCCGGTTCCGCCGCCGCCACCGGCTTTGTCGCGGAGGATCCTGAGCCAACCTCCAGGTAAACCGCCAGGGCGCGGTCCAACTCGTCCAGCCGCCGCGCCGCCTGCGCTAAATCCTGCGCGTACACCGTGTGCAGGGCTTCCAACTGTTTCAAGAGCGGCCCGACCTGCCGGTCGAAATCCAGGTTCCAGCGCTTGATCTTGCGCAGCTTCTCCTCCGCTTCTTCCACCGCCCGCTGGGCCCGCTGCACCGCGATCTGCTCGACCTGCCCTCCCGTGCGGATATTGGAAAACCGGGTGTTGAAATAAGCCTGCTCGGCCTGCTCCAACACCTTTTTGCGCCGCCGCATCTCGTTTTCCCAATGCACCCGCCGGTCCGTCCGCACCCATTCCCGCCGGACCATCGCTTCGGCCGACACATCTTCCAGCATCGGTTTCGCCTTTTTCAGATAAAGGATCAGTTGCACCCGGAAGGCCCGGATGGCTTCGACCGACCCGACCTGCGCGCCTGCTTTGGCCATGCGCTATTTCTGCCGCAAATAGTCCTCGACTCGCTGCGCCTTTCGCAAGAGGAACGGCACATGCTGCTCCGACAAGTCCATAAAGCGCTTGAGCGCCTTGGTCGTCTGCACGTATTCCTCCGCGAACTTCGCCTGTTCCTGATCCTGCCACGTCTCGCTTAACGCCGTGAACCGCGCATGCAGCGATCCCAGCCGCGCCTGCAAATCCCGGTTGAAGCGCTGCAACTCCTCCGCGAAGCGCCGCACCTGCTCCGGATCCATGATCGCTTGGGGCATAACTCTTCCCCGCAGCCTAACCGAATCCGGGCCTGACATCCATCCCGAGTCGCGTGCGGGCCCTGGCCTCCTTTGCCAACCGCTTGGGCAGAGTCTGTTCTTCGGCCACACCCGATCTCTTTTTGGGTTTCACGCCGCGCCCATTCGCCTACACTCGCGCCATGAGTCCTCTTACTCGCCGGACTTTTTTGGAAACGGTCGCCGGAGCCGGTGCGGCGGCCGGGCTGGCGGGTTGCGCCACGAGCGGCCCCGCCGCCCGCCTCCGCCCGCCCGCCCCTCGGCGGTCCGATGCCATCCGGGTCGAAAACGCCCGGCCCGGCACGCGCGACTGGATGCTCCAGAAAACCGCCATCGATCCCAAAACGAAATATCGCTGCCCCTGGATCGAGGGCTATTGCTCCCATACCAGCGTCCGGGCGGGCGAAAGCATTTCCTTCCACGTCAGCACCAATCCCCCCTCGCCGTTCCGCATCGATCTCTACCGCATGGGCTACTACCTCGGCACCGGCGGCCGGCAGGTCGGCACGCTCGGTCCATTTCCTGGCCGGACGATGCCCGACCCTCCCATCGGCCCGAAGCGACTGCGCGAATGCCAGTGGGAACCGTGCGCGACGCTCAAGATTCCGCAGGATTGGCTCAGCGGCGTTTACCTCGGCAAGCTCACGGTCGAGCGCGGCGGCTGGCAAAGCTACGTCATCTTCATCGTCCGCGACGATCGTGCCGCGGACCTCCTCTTCCAATGCTCCGATACCACCTGGCAGGCTTACAACCGCTGGCCCAGCCAGTTCTCGCTCTACGACGACGGCCATTACGAGTGGCATTGCGGGCCGGGCGTGGACGTGAGTTTCGACCGGCCTTACGGCAAGTACTGCCAGATCCTGAACGCGCCCCTCTCCACCGGCTCCGGCGAGTGGTTTCTCTGGGAATTCCCCTTCGCCTACTGGCTCGAAGCCCACGGCTACGACGTCACCTATATTTCCAACTTCGACACGCACGCCGATCCGCAGGGGCTCTTGCGAGGTAAAGGGATTCTTTCGGTCGGCCATGACGAGTACTACTCGACCGAAATTTACCACCATTTGCTCGCCGCGATTCGCGAGGGAGTCAGCGTCGGATTTTTTTCCGGCAACACCTGCTGCGGGCGGATCGATCCGCGGCCCAGCTCGACCGGCCAGCCGAATCGCATCTATGGCCGCGTCGATTACTTTGGCCCGCGCGATCCCGGCATGATCGCCCGCTTCCCCACGATGGGCGCTTTCCCTTACCAAAGCCCCCACGAAAGCCTGCTCATGGGAGCGCGCAACGTCCCTCCCTGCACCGGCGGGGCGGACTGGACGTGCGAGGAGCCGGAGCACTGGATCTTCGAGGGCACCGGCATGAAGCGCGGCGACGGGATTCCCGGCCTGGTCGGCTGGGAATTTCATGGCGATCCAGCCAGCATCCCCGGCCTCTCCGTCGTGGCCACCGGCCCCACGCAGGACGCCCCCGGCAAGCTCAATGGCGGCACCTTTACCGCCACGGTCTATCCCGGGCCGAGGGATAATGTTGTTTTCAATGCTTCGAGCTGCTGGTGGGGCGATGGGCTCTCCGAGCCGCCCGGCTATGTCCGGCCCTCGGTCTACACCTCTCCGCAAGGCCCCGATCCCCGCGCCCAGCGCATCACCGCCAACATTCTGCGCCGCATGATCGGCCGCGCCAGTTGAGTCCGCCAGCCCACGCTTCTCGACCCCTTGTCAAACCGCCCACTCGCTACGAAGTTCCGGCATCGATTGTGACTGATCTGGCCGAATGCGCCGCGGTGGTGCCTTGCCTCAACGAAGCCCGGACCATCGGCGGCTTGGTGACCGAACTCCGCGCTTACCTGCCGCGCATCTATGTCGTGGACGACGGCTCCGCGGACACCACCGGCGTCGAAGCCGCCCAAGCCGGGGCGACCGTGCTCCGACACGCCTCCCCCTGCGGCAAAGGAGCCGCCCTCCAAACGGGTCTGGCCCAGGCACGCGCCGACGGTTTCGCCTGGGCGCTCGTGCTCGACGGCGATGGCCAGCATGCCCCGGCCGATGTTCCGACATTCGCAGCGGCGGCCAGCCGGGGCGCGAATCTAATCGTCGGCAACCGCCTGCATACTCCCGCCGGCATGCCCTGGCTTCGCCGCCAGGTCAACCGCTGGATGAGCACCCGCCTCTCCGCCCTCTCCGGCCGCGCGCTACCCGATACCCAATGCGGCTACCGCCTCCTCCGGCTCGGGGCCTGGGCCGCGCTCGATTTGCGCAGCCGCATGTTCGAATGGGAATCCGAATCCCTCATGGCCTTCCTGCGCCACGGCGCCCGGGTGGACTTCGTCCCCATCGCCACCATTTACCGGGGCGAGCGCAGCAAAATCAGCCCGGCCCGCGATACGATCCGCTGGTTTCGGTGGTACCTCGCCGAACGCCGCCTCTGGAAGCCGGCTCCGGTTTCGAATCGCCTGCCCCGCTGGATGCCGGGATCCAGCCGTCCGGAATTCGCCCGCGCCAAGTCATGAGCAACGCGAAGAACATTGTGATCACCGGCGTTTCGCGCGGGCTCGGCCTCGCCATGACGAACGGCTTCATTCAAGCCGGCCATGTCGTCCACGGTTGCGCCCGCTCCCCGGAAGCCGTCGCGCAATTGGGCCGGGCTCATCCTGCGCCTCACTCCTTTGCCGTGGTGGATGTCCGGGATGCCCGAGCCGTCGACGCCTGGGCGGCCCAGGTGCTCGCCGCGTGCCCGGCCCCCGATTTCCTTCTCAACAGCGCCGCCATCATCAACCCGAGCGGCCCCCTCTGGGAACAGTCCGTCGCGGCATTTTCCGACGTGATCGACATCAATATCAAGGGCGTTTTCCATGTGATCCGGTCGTTCGTCCCGGCGATGGCCCGGCGGAGGCAAGGCGTCATCGTCAATTTCAGTTCCGGCTGGGGGCGCTCCACTTCGCCCGATGTCGCACCTTACTGTGCCACAAAGTGGGCGATCGAAGGACTCACCCAAGCTTTGGCGCAAGAGCTTCCCGGTGGCCTCGCCGCAGTCGCCCTTAATCCCGGCATCATCGATACCGCGATGCTCCAGAGCTGCTTTGGCCAATCGGCACACGGTTACCCGGCGCCCGATGTCTGGGCCCGCACCGCCGTGCCGTTCATCCTCAAGCTTTCCGCCCGCCACAATGGCGAGGCCCTGACCGTGGGCTAGTGTGGTGTCACGAAAGTTCGCTTCATGAATGGAGCACCGGAATTCTGCCGTCCCTCCGGGACTGGGCTAAGCTGTAACCGTGGACCCACCGATGAATCGGTGGGCTATTGTCGAACGTCCCTCCGGGACTGAGAAACTGCACGACGGATTTCATTAATGAACATCTGTGACACCACACTAGACGCTCACGAACCACCCTTGTTCGCGGCGGCGTCCAATGCCTCCAGCACGATGGCCGGCGTCAGGATCGCGGGCAGGATGATCGGCTCCTTCGCCGGATCGGCCGGATACACCAAGACCAGCGGCACCGCGTTCCGGCCGAAGCGCTGCAGCTCGGCCGCGATGGCCGGATCCTTGCGCGTGAAGTCTCCGATCATGGCCACGGCATTCACCGCCTTGAGCTTTTCCCGCACCGATTCGATCTCGATGCTCGTGGCTTTATTGACCAGGCAATTCGGGCACCAGGCCGCCGTGAAATCCACCAGCACCGGCCGGCCCGCCTTGCGCGCGTCCGCGATGCCTGCGGGCGACCACTTCTGCCACGCGATGCCGCCCGGCTCCTTTGGCAGCGGCCCGCTCGATTCCGCCACCACCGGATTTCGCCAGTGCAACTTCCTCTCCAACACAAAGCCCACGGCCACGCCGAGGGTCACCATGATCGTCACCCAGGCCAGCGTGCGCCGGCGGCTGCTCCGCTGGACGAATTCCCCGTACATCCACGCCGCGAAGGCCGTCAGCAACAGAAAGATCGCGAGCCAGAAGGCATCCCCGGCGTTGAAATGCCGCAAGGTGACATCGAAAAGCCACAGCCCCGTCGCCAGCATCGGAAAGCCCATCGCCTTCTTGAAGCTGTCCATCCAGGCTCCCGGTTTCGGCAGGAACTTCATGAGCCGCGGATTCCAGGTGAAGGCCACATACGGCAGCGCCAGCCCCACCGCCATCGTCGAGAACACCAGCACCGTCACCCACGAGGGCTGGCTCAAGGCATAGCCAATCGCGAACGTCAAAAACGGCGCGGTGCAGGACGTGCCGAGAATGGTCGCCAGCATGCCATTGAAAAAGGCTCCCGATTTCCCCTCGCGCGACGCCAGCTCCCCCGCCGTCCCGAGCGCCGAACCGCCGAGCGTGATCTCGAATGCGCCGAAGAGATTCAGGGCGATCAACATGACCAAGGCCGTGATCACGATGAGAAACACCGGGTTCTGATACTGCATCCCCCAGGACGCAATGCCCCCGGCCGATTTCACGCCGATCACGATGCCCGCGATCACCAGGAACGAGACCCACACGCCGAGCGCGTAGATCAAACCGAGCTGCCGGGCCCGGGCTGGTTCCTCGCGCGTCTGGTTGACGAACGAAAGAATTTTCAGCGCGATCACCGGCAACACGCACGGCATGAAATTCAGGATAAATCCTCCCAACAAGGCGAACCCCAGCACCAGCCACAAGCTCGCCTGCGGTCCGGCGGCCGCTCCTCCCATCGCGCCTGCGGCACCGGCTGTTCCCACTCCGGTGGCCGGCCCGCCGGGTTCGATCGCCACTTCCACGGCGAATGCCTCATGCCGGCCCGGCCCGGTTTGATCCAGCACCAGTCCCCCGAAATTCGTCGGCCAGGCCTCGTTTTTCGTGACGATTTTCCGGACCGACACCCGCTGCGCGTCCGACGGCTGCACCTCCGTCTTGTTTTCCAGCTTGTAGGCTTCCGCTTCGAACGGGAAAAAGTCGGGCGCGGAGGGCGATTTTTTGGGCGTCCACTCGATGCGCAAGGGCCGTTCATTCTCCGTGGCCGGCCCGTCCCAGCGCGCGGTCACGCGCAAGGTTGGATCGAGCTTCGGCAAGCGCCCGCGCGCGGCTTCCAGCACGGCCGCCTGGGCCGAGGGTTTCCGCTCGCCGCCGATGGTGAGCGAGGCCGAAACCGGCCCGCCGGCCGGAAGGCAAATCTCATCGGTACACTCGAGCCAATCCGCCTGCCCCTTGATGGTCACCATCCCCGGCGCCGCATCCGCCGGGATGGAGAGCGGCATGAGCAAGATCGCTTCCCCATCGTAGGCGTAGGCGAAGATCTTGGTCAGGATTAACTTTTCCGGCACCGGCCATTCGGTTGCGCCCACTTTGAAACCGGCCGGCAACTCCCATTCCACCGTGGTCGGCAGGCCCGCGTCTCCCGGATTTCTCCAGTAGGTATGCACCTTGGCGGGCAGCTTCATCTGCAGGCCCAGCGTGACCGTGTCGCCCGGTTGCGCCACCTCGTGCGAGACCAGCAGCGACACCTGCACCTTGGCCGCCGCCTCGCTCACTGGAACGATCAGACAACCCCACAACGCCACCCACAAAATCGAAAGGCACCGTTTCATTTCGTATCCATCCAATCTACCTCAGTCGCGCCAGAATGAAATTCATTACGAGGGCCGGTGGAACGCAGGAGTTCCCCCTCACCCCGGCCCTCGCCCCATCGGATGGGGCGAGGGAGGGGAAGGGCTGATGATGGGCTCCGCGTGTCACCGGCAGAGGCACGGGGTTGGCATTATTGCTCCTGGGGATGGGGGGTGGGGAAGAGGCGTTGGGCGATGAGGTCGAGTTTGCGGTCTTCGTTGAGGCCGGGGTTGCCGCGGATGGAGCCGATCTCGGCGGAGTGCTGGAGGACCTGGCGGACGATCTGGAGGCGGAGGGAGGCCT
>CAYZKY010000118.1:0-19181 GCA_964478815.1 uncultured Verrucomicrobiota bacterium | reverse complement strand
ATCTCATTGAAAATGTCGCGCCTTTTGCGCAGGATTTTTCCGGTAAGGGACTAAACGCTACGAACCGAGCTTTCACTATCAACCGAGCGACCTCAAATGATGGAGGCACATACTCAGTGGTAGTCAGCAACGAGGTCGGGGCTATCACCAACCTCGTCGCCGATCTTGCGGTAAGACCAATTCCAGATCCCACGCCTGGCAGCGTGGATATCACTTTCGATCCGGGCAACGGTGCCACTGCGAGTGTCAGGTTCGTGGCGGCTCAACCAGATGGGAAGGTTGTTGTGGCTGGCGAGTTTAATGGTTTTGACGGAGAAGAGCACCCGCGAATTATTCGCCTCAATTCGGATGGATCGATCGACGATTCTTTCAAAGTTGGATCCGGCCCGAACGAGTCTATATTAGGTTTATTTATTCAGCCCGACGGAAAGTTGCTGATTTCTGGTAAGTTTACGAAAATTTCCGGGCCGGATGCACTTGAAGCAACGGAAGCCATCGGTGGCCCGCAGGAACCTGAGTTTCTCGACAAACAGGGAATTGATCACACTTTGGTCAGCGAGACGCTGCAAACCGGCTTATTCACGGAGCAGATGCCGGGCGGCCAGACATGGCGCCACCAGTCGTACGCAGAATTTCTTGCGGCCGATTATCTCGTGAGGCGTGGATTGTCTTCCGAACGGGTTGTCAGCGTCCTCACGGTAAGCAATGGAGCAACTCGACGAATTGCTCCACAGCTTGAAGAAGTCGCGTGCTGGGCAGCACTAATGAAACCGGAGCTTTTCGACATTCTGGCGGTTCATAACGCTGACGTGTTGCTGCGTTGCGAATCCTTGGCATGGGACGCAGCGACGAAACGGAGCCTGGTAACAGCGTATCTCGGCTTGGTACGGAATCATCAGGCCACAAATCTCGATTGGCCGACGAAACACAACTTCGCCAAACTTAAAGATGACGGATTGAGCAAGCTGCTCCGTCCGGTGATTGCAAATACCAAGGATGACGCACTGGTGCGCGAGACGGCGATCGATATCGCGGGTTTTGCTGGGATTGCTGACGTGGGAAAAGAACTCGTCCAAGCATTCTATGATCCAAACGACGTATTTCGAGTCCGGAAGCATGCGGGGCATGCGCTGGAAGAAATTGCCGATGATTCTATCCGCCGCGCGTTGAAGGAGCGGGGGCAGATTGACTTGGTTGGAGACATCGAGGATGATCTCAAGGGGCAATGGTTCAGGATTCTCTGGCCTTCTCATCTCCGCGTTGACGAGCTCTTGCCAATCCCAGCTCCAAAACGGAAAAACTTTTTCGGAACGTACCGGCATTTCCTCGAGTACGACCTTCCAGCAAGTCTTGGCGACACTGAACTTCCGGCCATGCTCAAATGGCTTGAGGATGCTAACATCGATTTCGATATACTCGAATCTTTCGGATACCTCCCGCCGAAAATATTCGGGAGAGCACTTTCACTATTAAACTACGCACACGTTGGAGCAGCAGTGGTTTCCCTCCTTAAATGCAACGATTATCGTGTGCTGCGGGTGCTCCGAGAAAGGCTTGCCGAAACAGAGCTGACCGCGCTCATCCGATTGTCGTTCTGGCGGACGGTGGTGCAGTCTGACCTGAACGTAGGGAGCATAATTTGCGCCTGTCGAACGCCAAAAGAGACTCTTTTGGTGCAGGCGGATCTACGTGGCTTCTTAGATGAGTACTTGCGCTGTTGCGACAATCGCCTTCGGGACCGTTGGCGCGAACTGATATTTTCGGTCTTTTGGTTCGGGGATGCCGAGGCCTTAGAGTTGCTCTGCGACGTTGCGAGAACGGACGAAGCTATCTCGATTAATCTGGCCAGGAATACAAGTTGGCCAATCCTGCCTGATGACCACAACTGGAGGAAGCAGAACTACCTGGAGAGTAAGGAGGACCAAGAACGGAAGAAATCCCGGCCTGGTTTTCACGAGCAACTGGAAAGGGCGCTGAGTGCGAGCGAAGCGGGGGATCGAGGCGGGTTTTGCAGGGTTTATGAACTGCTCGATTCCGATCCGGAAGACCTCTTGCCTTGGAGGCGAGCACTGAGTATCAGAATTTCGGACGGCAAGGCATGGAAGAGTCTCTCAGCCGACATGCGCCGGAGGATTCGAAACGCCGGAATGACTTATCTACAAACCCAAGTAGTGAGCGAAGATGAGTTCTGGGACGCCGACCGTACCCCTACACGTTATTACCTGCTGAATCCTTTGCTTGTGCTTTTGCTCGATGAGAATCGGGAAGCTCTTGATACGTTATCGCCGGAGGTCTGGGAGAAATGGATCGCGGTGTTCGTCCGATACGCATATCGACATAACGCCGGCGACGATGCGCCGTTTAGAGCCATCCTGCAGCTTGGCAAGGCTAAGGCTGAGGCCAAGCTCTGGGACGCGGTAGAGCGGCATCTAACGGCGAGTATTAATGACTCCACCGCGCGGCAGTTCCTTTGGCTTCTGGATGAAGTGTAGGGCCCACGAATACGTGGTTTTCTGCTGAACCTGGTCCGAGGCGACTCAGTACGGCCGGACGCGGCGCGGGATTTGATGCAAATGCTCGCGGCAGAAGAGCCGGACCTGATGGAAACGATCTTGGCAAAGCTTGCTGTCGAGGATTCCAATGAGCGGTGCTGCGGTACCAATTTGCCGATGGCGACGCTTACCTTGTTGGTGAATTTCCCTCAAAGGCGCGGGAAAGGGATTCTGGATCAATTACAACTGAACCGTGCTCTCGGCCAACGGATTATACCTGAGTTCACCCGTAGTTCCCACCGGCCATCGGGCTGGTTGGAACGAGTTCCGGTCGAAAGTCTGGTGCGATTTTGGGAGTTTTTGAACGACGAGTATCCAGGCGATCCGTACGCCAAGGATACTGGCGGCGGAGCTGTCACCGCTTCTCATGAGATATACCATTTTCGGAATGCAGTTTTTCAGGCCATAACAAACAAACCGACTCTTGATGCTTGCAAGGCAATAGAAGAGTTGAAGCAGCGACGACCAGAGGATTTTTGGCTCGGGGATGTGTTGGCAACCATGCGCAAGACGATGGCTGGAAGCACATGGGCACCGCCAACGCCAAAAGAACTGATGGAACTTTTCGCGCGCAGCGAAAAGCGGCTAATCCGATCAGAAACTGAGCTGCAGCAGCTCGTGGCGGATTCGCTGGAGCGATACCAAGCCAGACTGCGGGATGCAGGCCAGCCTTTGGAGCTATGGAACGAAGGCAAACGTTCGTCCCCAAAATCTGAGGAGAACTTTTCCAACTGCCTGAAGAGATTCCTGGTGGAGGATCTTAAAGAGCATGGAATCTTGGCAAATCGGGAAGTTCGGATTGGGCGAAGAGCGGGCGATGCTCCCGCTCAGGATGTCGATTTGCTAGTTCAACTGGTCAACCTCGATCCAAACAAGAGCGCAAGTCCGCGGTTGCAGGTGGTCGTCGAGATAAAGGGTGGGTGGAACAACGACGTTTTTGACGATATCAAGGGTCAGTTGCGCGACCGATACCTGGGCGGGTCTTCGCTGAACACTGGCGTGTATGTGGTGGGCTATTTTGAATGTGCTGCCTGGAATGATCCCGCAGCTATGCGCCGGAAGACGGGGGCGCACAAGAAGAAGATTGAGGAGGTGCGGAAATGCTGATGGAGCAGGCAGAGAGCCTTTCGAATTCCGGGAAGAGTCTTCGCGCGGTTGTGATTGATGCCCGGATCGGTGTGTAAGCGTTGCGTTCAGCGATGGGAATTGGCAAAGACCGAGGACGGCTGGTGGCTCAGGATTTCGTAACTTGAGGGACAGGGCGATGCGAAGGCGGAGGCCGCGGGTAGGACTGGCGCGACGGGAAAGCGTTGTTGATAAACGGAATCATGATTGCGCTGAGGAAAGAATCCTCACCCCTGGCCCTTCTCCTTTGGGCCGGCGTAAAGGAGAGGGGATTTCTGTGGTGGGACTTAACCCCGGGTGGCCGCGCGGCGCTGCGGTGTTTCCGGTGGGGACCCTGGGCTAATGGCTTTCGACCCGCTTCGGGGTCTGGGGGATTTGGACGGGAGTCGAAGAGGTATTTCCAAAATGAGTGGGGAAGCGCGGATGGGTCGGACGGATCAGACGGAGCGGTCGGATTTATGGTGGGGCCGCAGATATGGGAGCGGTGGGCGGATCGGGGAGCCACCTCAGCGGGCTTGCGGCCACCCTCTCCCCCGTTCGGAACGGCGGAGAGGTTCTGGCGCACGGCCACGATTTCCGTTGGGCGGACGGAAAAGCCCAGAGTGAAGATTGAGGTTGATGGTGGTGAAGGGCGAGACGCGGGGCGCGGAGAGAGAAATCCTCACCCCTGGCCCCCATAGGCGCTAACTTAACGATTGATTCTGAGAAATGGAAATGTCAGGGCGCAGGCGTGAACGATCTCAATTTGCTGGATGAGGAATGGGCGTTTCTCACCGAGCTGCTGCCGGAGGGCTGGAGGGAACGCGCGGACCAGCGGCGCGCTCCGCCGCGCCCGAGGCATCAAGGATGCCGACCGGCTGCTCCAGGTGATCCTGATGCATACCGCGACCGGCCTGTCGCTTTGCCAAACGGCCGTCCGGGCGCGTGAGCAACACCTCGCCGATATCTCGGACGTGGCCTTGCTCAAGCGGCTTCGCTCCAGCGAGGGCTGGTTGCGCTGGCTCACCGCGCGCTTGACTGAAATGCCCGAGATCGAGCTTCTCCAGGAACTCTCCGGCCGGCGGCGCGTGCGTGTGGTCGATGCCACCACCGTCGCGGAGCAAGGCGGGGCGGTGCGAACTGGCGGCTGCACGACACGCTGTGTCTGCCGGATTTAAAGTGCGACTTTTTCGAACTCACCGATGAAACGGGCGGAGAAACCTACCGGCGCATTCCCGTTCAGGCCCGCGACCTGCTGCTGGCGGATCGGGGGCTACAGCAACGCCGCCGGAGTTCGGGCGGTTCTCCAGGCGGGCGGCGACGTGCTGGTGCGCTGGAACAGTTTCAGTTTTCCCTTGAGAACACCGGGCGGAAAGCCGTTCGACGCGCTCCGCGAACGGAATTCATTACTCCCGCGCGGCGGCCGGGAATGGAAGGTTTGTTTCGACCAGGAGGGCGCGCGCTACCGTGGACGGCTGTGCGCCATTCGCAAGGGGGCCGTCGCGACGGCGCGCCGAAAGCAGAAAGAAGCGAGCGAGGAGGCTCTGCAACTGGCGGCATTCATTCTCGTGTTCACCACGGTCCGCGCCCAGGAACTCAGCACCCGGCCGGCGCTGGAATTATATCGAGTCCGCTGGCAGATCGAGCTGCGCTTCAAACATCTCAAAAGCCTCCTGGGGCTGGGCTGCCTGCCCAAATATGACGAGCCATCCTGCCGGGCCTGGATCCAGGCCAAGTTGCTGTGCGGCCTGCTCATCGAACGCTTAATGCGCGAGGCGGAGTTCTTTTTTCCCTGGGGATATCGACTCCCTGCCGCCGAGCCACTGGCGCGAGTTCGTTGAAGCGCGCGACGCGGCGGTCTCGGTGTTGACTCGCCCCCTGCGCCCTACTCAATTGGTCCAACGCGGTGCCGCCATTCGAGCCGGTCTCAAAGAGCGCACCCGATCACGGCGATCCCAGTGTCACCGGTATCCGTGGGAAACTTTATTAAGTTAGCGCCTATGGGGCCGCATCCCCGGCCCCAGGCCCGGCCTCACCATCAAAAAAACAGGGGGGGGGGTTGCCTCCATCCCGAAGTCCGTCTTGCGGCTTCCTGCCGGAAAGCGCCCGGAAATGCCCCCACGTTTCGACTGGCCGGTCAGCCGCCAGCCGCCGACCCAAAAGAGAGCCTGCAGGCTGCCGGAGAAGCCGGGGTGTGCGGTCGCAAAACCATTGCCCGGGCGGCCCAGCCCGCTATGATCGCCATGTCAACCCGGGATGCTTATGACCGATCGCCACGTAATCCACCTCCAGCCGCAGCCATCGCGCCTCCGCCGAGCCACCCGCCACTGGCGCGGCTTCACCCTCATCGAGCTGCTGGTCGTCATCGCCATCATCGCCATTCTGGCCGGCATGCTCCTGCCCGCGCTGGGCAAGGCCAAGCTCAAGGCTCAGGGCACCAAATGCATGGCGAACATGAAGCAACTCCAGCTCGCCTTTCACCTCTACGCCGATGACAATCAAGGCCGTTACATGCCGAACACCTACGGCGGCGATGGCTGGGTGCGCGGCAGCGTCGATTTCAACGCCGGCAACGCCTCGAATTACGACCCGCTGACCCTGATGGATAAGAAGACGGCCGTGCTCGGGCCCTACACCAGCACACCCGGCATCTATCAGTGCCCTTCAGACTGGACCTCGGTGAAGCGTCCCACCGGCACGGTGCGGCGCATCCGCAGCGTCTCGGCCAGCCAGGCCGTCGGATCGTGGTCCGACCACGGCCCGACCATGGGCTACTGGCTCGACTCCAAACAGGAGGGAATCGTCCCGAACAATCGGGGCGGACGGTACCGGGTCTTCGGCAAGGACAGCGACGTGGTCAAGGCCTCGCAAACGTGGGTCTTCACCGACGAACATCCCGCCAGCATTAACGACGGCGGCTTCGGCCACCGCATCCCGGACTCCCTTTCCGGTACGGCCAGCCGCGGCTGGGTCGATTACCCCGCCGCGTTCCACGGCGGAGCCGGGGCCTTCTCCTTCATCGATGGGCACGCGGAAACGCACAAATGGCAGGAACGCCCCCGCGCCAATCGGCTGGGGCTGGATGCCAAAGTGACCGACCTGGGCCGCATGGACGACGGACGGATCGCGAACAACCGGGACATCTGGTGGCTCGCCCAACGGACTTCCTCCATGAAGAACGGCCCCGATCCGTGGGATTGATCTGGCGCCGAGAGCGGCGCATTGGAATCAAGGCCTTGCGGCCACTTGCTCGCCCTTTTGGATCGGGAAGGGAATGAATTCCCGGATGGGAGCGCCGTCGGCCGGGTTGAAGACGCGGATTTTTCCCTCGAACCCGGCCGTCAGGATCTCCGACTTGGCCGGATTCCAGGCGATGGAGAAGGTGGCGCCGCGATGCCCCTTGAGCGTGGCGGAGCGGGTGCCGTCGGTTTTGTAAATGCGGACTTCATCCCCCAGGCTGCCGATGGCGATCTGGGAACCGTCGGGGCTGTAAGCGATGGAGCGCACGGGGCCGGGTTGCCGCTCGAAAAGCCGCTGAAGGTTCACGTCGTTGTTCGCGGCCGTGCGGCCCTGGTTTTCGGAAATCTTGTAGATGCGGGTCAGGCCCAGCGCGCCGCCGTAGGCCACCATGTCCTGCTTCGGATGCCGCGAGAAACAAACCACTTCTTCGAGCAGTTTGTTGATGTCGTCGATAAACTGGCCGCTTGAGGCATCGATCAGTTTCATGGCCATGTCGCGGCTGCCGCTCAACACGCGCTTGCCATCCACGGTGAACGCGGTGGAGAAAACCCAGTCGCTGTGGTTGTCGAACTTCATCAGTTCCTTGCCGTCGGCCACGTTGAGCACGCGGACGGATTTGTCGGCTCCGCCCACCGCCACCTTGGTCGCGTCGGGCGAAAACGAAATGCCGTAGACCGAGTCGTTCGAAACTTTCCAGGCGGCCGAGAGCTTTCGTTCGCGCACGTCCCAGATCTGCACTTCGCCGAAGACGGCTGGCGCGCTCCCCGCCACGGCCAGGCGCTGCCCATCCGGCGAGAACGCGATGGACTCGATTTTCGGCGCTTCGCCCACCAATCGCCCGGCCACCGCGGAGCCATCCGGGCTCCATAACAGGACTTCATGATAACCGGAAACCGCCAGCAGACCGCCATCCGGCGCGTAGGCCACCGAAGAAATGACGGGCGGCGCGGCATAAACCGGCGGTCCGGTCAGCTTGTACGGATTTCGTTTGTCGGCCGGAGTGTCGTCCTGCGCGCCTTCCTGCACCCAGCGGGTGAAGAGCGCGACCTCCTCGGCGGTCAGCGGTTCGCCATCCTTCGGCATCGAAGGTTCCGGGCCGACGATCTCCTCGATGAGCGCGCTGCCTTTCGCGTCGCCCGATTTGACGATGGGGCCGTGCTTGCCCCCTTTCTGGATCGCCCCGAAGGTGGTCAGGTCCAGGTCGCCTTTCATTTTCGCAGGCTGGTGGCAGCCGTTGCAGCTCCGCTTCAGCACCGGCACGATCTGGTGGTAATAGCTGACCGGCTTGGCCTCTTGGGCCGGGGTGGCTGCCAGAGTCAGGGTGGCGCCGAGGATCAGTTCCAACTTCATGGGATTAATTCGAACCGGCCAGTTTGGATTCCTTGGCTTCGGCGGGCTCGGGAGCATTGATGGTCAGCGTGATCGCGGCCGGCTGGAAGCGGTAGTTCCGGTCATTGTGAACCCCGAAGCCGGTGATCGACAGGGTGTGATCCTTGCCGCTGGGGGCCTTCTCGGAGGCGACCAGCCGGATCGTCGCTTCCGCGCCGTTCGCCGCGATGTTCGTGACCGTCGCCGTGATTCCCTCGGGCACGCCCTCCAATTTCAAGGCGATTTCCCCGGCGAATCCGGCGCGGCGCTCGGCTTTGACGTTGAACAACCCTTCGGCGGCGGCGGATGTCGTGCCGCCAGGCATGGCCGTGACCACCAGTTTCTTCAAGGTGGTGCTCAGCACGAAAGGCACTTGGGTGGTGGTCACCGGCAGGGCGGCGCTGTATTCGGCGATGTTGGGCCCGCCCTCGGCCCGGAGCACGACCGCCCGGGTGCCGATTTCCGAATCGAGCCGCGCCTTGAGGGCGAGGGTGCCGCGGGTTTGACCGGCCTTGATGGTGACCGGCTGAACGTCGAAACTGCGGGTGATGGGATCCCGCCCGAACGAGAAACCTTCGGGAGCGACCGTGAGATCGCCGGAGAAACCGTCCTTCCGTTCGACGACCACCTCGATCTGGCCGGATTGATTCTGTTCGAGCCCCATCACGAGCGTGGCGGCTTCGATGGAGAAAGGAGCCTCCGGAAGAACCGTCAGGTACGCCGCCCTGGCCGGCCGGTCCCCGGCGATCGGCTGCCCGGCGCGGCGGGAGCTTCGCCCGTCGAGCACCGCGGTGCCGGCCAGTTGGATCGGGAAGGAACCGAGCTCCGCATCCAGCGAAGCGCTCAGGAGAAGGAGGCCCGAGGGCGATCCGCGATCGACGAGCAGCGGTTCGGCATAGACCCCGCGCGGCAGGTTTTCCGCCACAAGGCGCACCGCTTCGCCGAAGCCGTTCTGCCGGCCGATTTCGCAACGGATCGGCACGCGCCCGCCCCGGCGCAGCCGGGGAGAGTCCGGCAGAAAAGCGACCGAGAAGTCCGGTCGCGGGCTGCGGATGGCGAGGCGATACCCATAGTCGTCGCCGCCGCGGCCGAGCAGGTCCTCGACATAAATGAAATAGCTGCCGGCCTGGGCAAACCGGTATTCGATGCGGGCATCGGTGCCGGTGGCATCGTCATTGCGTTGCAGGATGGCCCCGCGATCATCCGCGAGCGTCAGGAGCGCATCGAGGGGCGAGCCGTGGCGGAAGGCCGCCAGCTCAAAAACGATGGCCTGGTCTTTCTCGGCCCGGAACCGAAAGGCGTCCCAATCCCCTTCCTTGGCGATCTTCCCGTTGATCGCCACGGGTGGCGCGATCGGGTCGGCCTGGTCAAGAGCTCCGTTCGGTTCCCGTTCGGCGAAGCTCGGCAGATCGCTGACTTCGAAGGGGAAGGGATTGGAGAGGCCGCGGCCGGTCGAGGCCCGTATTTCCTGGCGGCCGAGCGGAGCGTCTGGCGCGAGGCTCAACACGAGCTTGCCGGCACCCTCCAGATTGGCTCCCTTGAGGGCGACTTCAACCGTCTGCCCCCGCTGTCCGCCGTAGGGGAAAGCCGAGGAGACGAAGGGCAGGACCCCGGCGGTCAGCCGGTAAGTGTAGTTCCCGCCGCCCTGATACCGAAAATCGCGAACCTGGACGAGATACTCGCCCTCGGCCGGAGCCGCGAACTCGAGGATCGAGTCGAGCCCCGCCGCGTCTTCGTTCCGGGCCAATTCCTTGCCGCTGGGGTCGAGAATGGCGAGGGAGGAATCGAGCGGCGAGCCGATGCGGTAGGCGTTCAGGTCGAAGATCAGGCGTTCGCCGCTGCGCGCCTTGAAGCGATAGTAATCCGTCTCGGCGGCGGCCCCGATCATTCCCGAGAGGGTGGCGGGCAGCGTGACCGGTTGGGCGGTTTCGAGCGTGGTATTGCTATCCGCGCCGGCCAGCTCCGGCCACGGGCTCGCCCGAAAGACGAGAGGATTGGAAACTCCCTCGGGCGTGACGATGCGCAGCTCGCGCTCCACCAACGCGGCCGAAGGATCGAGTTCGAGCTCGACCTGGAGCGACTTGGCATCCGGCAATTGAACAGTCGAGACGCCGCCCGCGGTCGATTCGACGGCCAGCCGGGACGCAGTGCGCGGCACCAGCCGGGCTTTCGCACCGGGAGCCCCATCGACGAGCAGGCTCGTCGCGCCGGCCAGGTTTTCGCCGGAGACCGTGATGCGGGCCGCGTTCCCGCGTTCGAGCCAGGTCTTCGAAAGCGAAGTGATTTTGGGGACACCCTGCGCTCCCGCCGCGACCGTCAGGGCCGCGAGGCAAAGTCCAATTCTCGGAAGACTCATCGCAATTACCGGTTTCCGCCGCGACCTGATTCCCGGACAGGATGGCCCGCCCCAGGGAAACGTTTTCGCAAGCTGATCGGGAAATACTCTGCCTCGAATCGCCCGGCGATCAAGCCGCTTTTCGGTCGTGGGGGCGATCGGAAGTGGCGGTCGGAAATGAGGGCACGGGCTGGCCGCCGAGGAACGCGCGGCCGGGGGAGATCTCGGCCAGGGTCTGCCCCCCTTCCCGGCTTAGCAGCGGAGCGTGTTGGATCGTGTGGATGGAGTGGGTAGGAGGATGGGGCTGGCGGGGGAGGGGGAGCAAATCGATACCCCCCCCTCTGAAAAAGGGTGTTTTTCCGTGTTAATCCGTGTTAAATCGTGTTTTTTTATTTCAGAAAGTAGAAAAAAGAGAGATCCGATCCGAGAGCCTCCGAACCTGGGGCCAGTCGCGCCGTTGCGGACCGCCGCTCCCGATCACACCCTTCCGTCGTTCACGTCCGAAACTTGCCCGCGTTTACTGCTCCTCAATCACGCGCGGCGACGGTGATCGCCTCCGGCGCGATCAGCCTCGGCGCGCGGAATCGAATTGGGAAAGTCTCCCGCGACCGGCCATCGCGGGCGCGAAAGACGGCGAAATGCAGATGCGGGCCGGTCGAGCGGCCGGTATCGCCGGACAGGCCGATCCAGTCGCCGGTTTCGACCGCCTGACCGACCTGGACGCGCGCCCCATCTTTTTGGAGATGCACGTAATGGCCGAACGTGCCATCCGCGTGCCGGATGAGGATGAAGTTCGCATCCCACTCGAAGCGCGCCTCCGGCCCGCCGCTCTCCGAATCCACCTTTACCGCCGCCACGACGCCACCCCGGGCAGCGTGGACGGGTGTGCCCACGGGCATCTTGAAGTCGATGGCATACGCATCCCCGCCCGTATGGCTGAATTGGCTGTTGAAGCCCTGGCTCACCGGAAACGCACGATTCGGCGCAAAGGGCCGGGAGTACTGGTAATCGTCGTCATGGCGGGCCTCGAGATCGCCCCATGTTGCGTGGTACGTGTAGGACCAAGTAGGTTCGCCCTCCCCGGGTTGGGATTGAATCCGGCACAAATTCGTGCGGGCGAGCGGCTCCAGCGTGAAGGTCTGTTCCCGGGACGGCGGGGCGGCAAAGTGGCGAGTGGTCAGCGCAAAAGTCACGGTGACATGGGCCGTCTGCAGGTTCTCGATGGTGAACGTGGTCGCGCCTCTCGCCACGGCGGCATGAACCTGGATCAGCTTCCCGCGGCTTGCGCCCCTGCCTTCGAGGCTGGCGATCACCAGGAAGGCGAAGCCGCAGAGTCTTGCCCAAGCCGTGCCCCGGTTGATCATCGCATCCATACGAACCGACCCGGATGGTAGACACCGGCTCCAGCGTTGCCAAGCCACACAATCGAGTCACCGGCCCCACAGGACGGACTCAGCGATTGGGAGGAGGCTGCGACTCCTCCTGGCGGGTCTTTGCGAGCACTTCTTGAAAGCGTTCGAGGAAAGCGCGCTCATTCGAAAGCATTTCCTGCGTCAGATCGATCTCGACGGTGCCCTGCTTGGCGCGAGTCGCGAGCAAATCCTGAGCGCTCCGCAGATGATCGCGCTGCTGGGCGGCCAGATCTTTCAGCGTGGCGAGCGTGCTGTGAATCATCTCCAGCTCATGCGAAAGGCTGTCCACCTTTTCCGCCATGGTCCCCTGATGCACTGCGGTGATCGCGCGGCTGAGATCTTCGCGCAGCGCCTTCAAGTTCTCGCCGAGCTGCGCCGCAATGGAATTCGTTTCGGGCGGGCCTGACGCGGCCGGGGCCGGCACCGGAGCGGCTGGCGGCGCCTGCGCGATGGTTTGCCGCAAGGCCTCGAGGGCCTGCCCGATCGGCGTCAAATCGATGGTCACGGCCGCCGGAGCCGAAACCGGTGGCGGCGCGGAAGCCGCTTCCGCCGCTCGGGCCAATTGCTTTTCCAGAGTTCCCTGAATGCCTTGCAGGCCCTGCTGGAAACCGGCGAGCTGCACCACGAGCCGCCCCACCGGATCGCTCGCATCCGCTCCCCGGGAGGCCTGGTTGCGCTGGAAGGTTTGCTTGATCTCGCGCCACCGGGCGGCTTCCGCCTCGCTCTGGCGTCCGGTCAATTCCTTGAACTTGAGCAGGTTCGCTTCCGCGCCGGTCGTGAGCGTTTGCGATTCGCTCTCGTAATGATCGAGAATAATCGCCTGCAATTCGCTGTCGTTCATGATCGGCACGACCTTCTCGGCCAGCCGGTTCATGTTGCGGTAGGAACCCTGCAAGCGAAACGGCGGCTCCGTGCGGAATTCATCCGCCTGCGCCGCCGACCGGATATATTCCAGATTCACTTTCAGAATGACCTCGCGGATCGCCACGAGTTTTTTCATCACCGAAAGGATTTCCTCGATTTCCGGCTGGCTGTAGCTCGCCTCGAAATTGGCCTCCCCCTGCGCGCCCTGCGCGGCCATGCGAATGAAGGCGCGGATATCCTTCTGGCCCTTGTGAGCCAGCGGCGCGAGCACGGCGTTGGAGGTGATCGCGTTCTCAAGATAGCTCGCCTCGAACCATTCCGCATTGCTGCCGATGACATCGCCAAGATTGTAGGTATCGGCCCGGTTGGCGAGCATGTCGGGAATCTTGAATTTCTGCCCGCTCTCGGTGTACGGGTTGCCCGCCATCACCACCACTACTTTGCGCCCGCGCAGGTCGTAGGTGCGCGGCTGCCCCCGCCAGACTCCTTCGATCTTGCGCTGCCCGTCGCACAGCGAGATGAACTTCTGGAGAAACTCGGGGTTCGTGTGCTGAATGTCGTCGAGGCAGACCATCACGTTGTCGCCCATCTCGAAGGCCAGATTCAGCTTTTGCACTTCCTCCCGGGCGGCGGCATTGGGCGCCTCCTCCGGGTCGAGCGAAGTCACCGCATGGCCGATAGCGGGCCCGTTGATCTTCATGAAGACCAGTCCCAACCGGCTGGCGACGTACTCCACGAGCGTCGTCTTGCCGTAGCCCGGCGGGGAAACGAGCAGCAGGAGCCCCATCAGATCGGTGCGCTTGGCCGCGCCCGCCGCGCCGATTTGCTTCGCCAGGTTATCGCCCACCAGCGGCAGGTACACTTCGTCGATCAACTGGTTCCGCACGAAGGAGGTCAGCACGCGGGGCTTGAATTCATCCAACCGCAGGCGGGTGCGCTCGCGTTCGACGAGTTGCTGCTTCACGCGGTGATACGCCTCGAACTTCGGCGCCACCTCCCGCTCGAACGATTCGAGGCGGACCCGAAAGTTGAGATACTCGAAATCGTAACGGCTTTCGCGAATCGATGAGTGCGCGCCGCGCAGGCCCTCCAGCTTGCGGGCCGCCGCGGCGGGCGTGACCGCTTGGACAATGGCGTCGCCGCAAAAAAGCAGGGCGGCCACTTCGTCCTGGTAGGCCTGAACTTCCGGCCGGTCCAGCAGAAAGCCGCGCACCCAATCGCGCACCAACTGAAAGTCGCTCGCCGGATGGCCGGCCAGGGCCTGGCGCGATTGTTGGAACTCCTCGTCGGAACCTTTCACCACCAAATGCTGGTGGAACGCCCCCAGCAGGGTGTGAGCCTCCTGGCTGACGGCGAACGAGTCCCCGCCGATCCGCTCCGCGAAGAGATATTCGCCCGCCGCGCCCGTGATCTCGGCGGGAAAGAGCGCGGTCTCTTGGACGAAGCCGGCCAGCAGTTGTTGGAGCCCGGCGAGATACTCCCGCTGGGCGGCATCGCCCGGGAACAACCGGTTGCGCGCCGAGAAGCCCTTGAGCTTGGCATCCCACAGGGTGCGGACTTCGGCCGGGCAGAACCGTGTCCAGTACACCGCCGCGCAGGCGCGCGCCACGGGGTGAAACCGCGCCAGTTGCAAGCCCAGATGCGCCTCGGCCAGGGCTTGGAAAATAAGCGCCGCATCCAGATCGTGGACGCCCTTGGTGTAGCCCTCCTGATAGCGCGCGCCCATGAACTCCTGCAGCCGCGCCAGGCGTTCGGCCTCGGGCAACGCCACGAGCGAGGCCAGGCGTTCCGCGCCGCCCGGCTGCGCCTCGATCGAGCGCAGGAATTGCCAGGCCAGATACTCGCCGCGATAGACGTCCCGATTCTCCGAAATGACTTCCTGATCCCAGACCGCGCGGGTCGCCAGCAAGGCTTCGTCGGTCAGCGCCTCGAAATACTTGGTGCTGGTCAGATGGAGCTGCGGAGCCCCGTCGCGCTGCACGACGGTGAGATCGAGCGGCTGCGTGTTGATATGGAACCGGTGCTTCCCGAGCTGGATGAGATCGGGGCCGCCCGCGAACAGCTCTTGGCGATCCTTGAACTGCCGCACGGCTTCCTGCTGCAAGCTCTTCAGCCGGCCTTCCAGGTCGTCCGCCTTGACGCTGTCCTCCAACTCCCGGAGCTGCCCGACTAGATCGCGCACCTTCGCGATCATCACGTCGGACGCCATGCAGGTGTTGATCTCCTCGATCGATTTCGCCTGGCCAAGCCGGTTTTGGACGACCTTCAGAATCCGCTCGGCGGCGGTCAGCAGCGCGGCGGTCTTGCGATTGCGCTGCTCGATCAGGGCAAGCTTGCGTTGCTCGAAGGCTTCGTAAATCGCCGTGCGCTTGTCGGCGATCTGAACGGTGTACTCCTCGAAATCCGCGAAGGTGCCTTCGAGTTCTTCGAGCTGCACCGTGATCCGGTTCAAATACTCGTCGCATTTGGCCGGGGTGCCGCAGAGGTCGAGATAACTCGCCGCCGACTGGCTCAACAACTTCATCCGCGCGGCGAACTGGGCCGCGCCTTCGGTAACGGCCAGTTGCTGGAGGCGCGTCTTCAGCGCCGCCTTGACCTGATTGAGCGTCGCGTAAACGGCGGTGATGCTGTCGATGATCCGGGTCGCCTCCGTCGCATCCTCGATCTGGAGCGCGTTCATGATCTCGATGAGCATCTCGAGTTCCGCGCCCTGGCTGGAGACCGCCTGTTCCAGTTTCTTCCCTTCCGCGGCGCGGGTGACCTTGTCCACCGCGCTCAGGTGGGCTGCCGCTTGCTGCCGGTCCGGATCGAGGGCCGCCGGTTGCAGCAGGAATTTCACGCACGATTTCGAAAGATCCTCGGCCGCCGCCACCACGGCCTTTTCCGTCTCGCCGATCTGCGCCGCGTCCACGTACGGCAATTCCGTGAGCGTTATCAACTCGCCGCGCAATTGCCGCAGCGCCGCGAGATTCTTCACGAAATCGTCCAGCGTCCGGAAACTCGCGCGGCGCAATGTCTGAAATTGCGTCTCGCACCGCTTCCGCAGCTCGGCCGTCTTCTGCGCGGCCTCCTGCTGCCTTCGCCGCACCTTGTCGAATTCCTCGACCGCCTGATCCGCCGTCGTGCGGATTTCCCGCAGGCTGTCGTTGATCCCGAACCCGTCCGGGCTCGCCAGCCAGGGATAGCTGTCCAGCACCGCCACGCAGCGCTTCACCACATCGTCGTACAGTTCGGCGTAGGGATGCTCCTTGCGCAGCAAGGTCAGCAACTCGTTGCCTTCGGCCAGGCAACGCACCACTTCCTTATTGCCGACCTGGTACAAAAACGCCTCCTTTTGCCCGGCCGGCTCATAACCCGGTTGGTAAAACGGCGTCTGGCGCAATTGCAGCGTGTGATGTTTCTGCGGCTCCGCATCCGCGCGGAACAGCAAGAGATGCCCGTCCGCGAAGAGCGAAAAACCGTGGCAGACCATCCGTTCCTCGACCTTTTGCGTCGTCAGCCGGTACGGCATCAGCACGTAATGGCCGCCGCCGTGCTCGTAAAAAACATACAGCGAATCCTCCCCGTTCGGCGCGTGCCACACCCGTTCGAGCACCAGTCCCGGCTCGCGGCTCTCGAACCGCTTCAACTCTCCCGTCGCCAGGTAATAGCCGTCCGGAAAAATCAGTCCGTGATCCTCGGGCAGGATCGCGCACGATTGCCCGATCGAATCCACGCGCGCCACCGAGTGCTGCTTTTCGTTAAAGATGAAATAGCGCGCGACCGTTTCCTTGTAGGGCCGAATCTTCAGCAGGATCAAATGATCCAGGATCGCGTAGGCGATCTCGGCGTCGTCGACCTTTTGGTTTCGGTCATCCACCGGCTCGGCGTAGATGCCTTCGCCCGTGGCCGTGTTATCCTCGATCTTGATCGTCAGATCGCCGCCGATGCACTCCACGAACACCCGGTTCTCGATCGACAGATGAGGATGATCCCCGTAGCGGAACGATTCCCGATCCGGCGTGCGCCAGCGGAATTGATGCGTGGCGGGAAACCCGGTCTTGCGGTAATCCCCTTCGCTCCGGCCGTCCAGGTATCGCAACTGCCCGCCGTTGAACGCCCATTTGAACACGGCGATGTCGCTCACCGCCGCGCCGATCTGAAAGACCATGTAGAGCGCATTCTCGATCAACGAGAATTTCGCAAACGCGGCTTTTTCGTAGACGTTGTAGAGCCGCTTGAAATCGGTCTGAAAGCTCCGGTCCTGCAGCGGTTCGAGCGTCGTTTCCTTGAATTCGCCCGTAGCCTCGTCCCGTTGATAAATCGCGAAGACATCCCCGAGATCGATCTCTTTCTTCAGCCCGAACCGCACATTAAAGCCGAAGAGAAACCGTCCCCGCCCCAGCGGAACCATGTCCCGGGGGAGACAATTGTGCGCGGTGGTAACTCGGTGGGCCTGGAGCAACTTGGATTCGATCGCGCCGAAGACCTCCTGCCGGCGTGCGTCCAGCCGCCCCAACCGCTCCTGCAACGCGCCGACCTGCGTGCCGAGCCGCTGCCGGATGATCTCGTAAGTGGCGCTGCCCAGCTCCGGCTCCGTGCGGGGTGGAGTGCCCGCGGCAGGCGGAGAGGCACCTGGCGCAGGTTTCGGCTCAGCCATGACGCACCTGCCTCTTCGCGGCTTGGCCGGCACCGGCTGCCGTGGCGCTGGCGCGCCGGGGCTCCGCGCCGGAGGTCCAAGCCCTCCGCCGGTTGGCCGTTCCTGCCCTGTTCATGTGCCCTTGGATAACAAACCGCCCGCCTCCCCGGCAACCCCATTCCCGACCGTGGGTGCGATTAGAAGTGCCGGTAACTATTTATTCCCTCGCAACGAACCGCCCTTCCTCCGGGTGGGACAGGCGCCCTCGCCTGTCGCGGTGGGCGCCTCGCCCACCGCCAGCCCCGTCCGTCGACAAAGCCCCCTGCGGACCGCCCCTTCCGATCCCCCCCGCCCCCTTCCCAACTCCCGCGGGGTTGCGTCCTGTGAAGCGGAGTCGCGGCGATGTCTCGCCGGAAAAAACCGAAATCCGCGAACCCAGGTCCAGCCCGGCGTGCCGCGCGCCGCTCAGCCTCGGGAGAATCGCGTTACGCCATCCGCCGGAGTTTCGTAATCCGGCCGGTGTGAACCCACTCCGCCACGAAGATGTTTCCCTCCGCGTCGAAACACGCATCGTGCGGATGCAGGAATTTGCCCGCCACCCAGCGCTGCGGCTCCCGGCGCAATTTGAGCCCATCCTTCAGCACTTCCGTCCGCCATGCGGCATCCTCGCCGAGCTGCGCCACCACATTGTCCTTGGCGTCCAGAAGCGTGATCCGCGCCTGCAAATCTGGCACCAGCAACAAATTCTTATACGTGTCGAGATTTGCCGGCAGGAGAAACCCGTCCATCGTCTTCCGGTGCTGCCCGTCGAGCGTGAACCATTGCAGCCGCGCATTCGCCCGATCCGCCACCGCCACCATCGGCTCCCGGCCGGGTCGCGCATCGAGGCAGATCCCGTGCGGCGTATTGAACTGGCCCGGGCCCTTCCCCTCCGCGCCGAACGTCGAAACCCAATTCCCGTGCCGGTCGTACCGATGGATTCGATACGACCCGTACCCGTCCGCGAGGAAAAACCCGCCATCCGGCAGGAACGCGTAATTCGTCGGCATGAACCGGTTGCGGCCCCACTCCTTCTTCGGCTGGCCCGCTTCGCCGTCCGGATAAAGCCCCGAAGACATCGGCGCGCGCCGTTCCCACACCAGCTCCCCCTTCAGCGTCATCTTCGCGAAATTCTTGAGCTGCTGATACCCCGTCACATACAGAAACTGCTCCGAGCCCTCCGTAATTACCTCCAGGCCATGCCCGCCTCCCTGAAACTGGCTGCCGAACGCCCGCACGAATTCCCCCTTCGAATCGAACACGAAGATCGAAGGATGATCCTTCATCTCCTCCCGCCCCTCATGGATCACATACAGAAGCCCCTCCCGATCCACCGCCACGTTATGCGTCGTCTGCCAGCTATACTTCTCCGGCAATTTCGGCCAGTCGTGCAGCACCTCATACTGGTAATCCCCGGTGCCCACCACCAGCCGGTCCGCCCCCTTGCTCGAGGTCGCCAAATAAGGAAAAGCCGCTGCGGCCGCCGCGAATTGAGCCGCCGCGCCCACAAAACGACGGCGCGAAATCGAACGCGATTGGATCATGCGGACTTCGTACGTGCCCCCTCCGCCCCTGTCAAGCCGATCCGCCGAAACGGGTGCGATCGGAAGTGGCGGTCAGTTCTGGCATTGGGGGTATGACAGAACGCG
>CAYZKY010000117.1:0-19447 GCA_964478815.1 uncultured Verrucomicrobiota bacterium | reverse complement strand
TTCTGGGTGGACGAGGCGGGGAAATTCAACACAGAGATCACCGAGCGCACAGAGTTCGCAGAGAGGGAAGGAGGGGAGGAGAGAAGACCGCGGATGGCGGAGAACGCGGATAGGAGGAGGGGAATTGGACAGGATTTACGGGATGAGCAGGATTCGGAGGGCTGAGAGTTGGATCAGCCGGATCGGAAGAGACGGGGGATGGTGCGGAAGAAGGATGAGAGCGAGTTATTTCGCCGTCATCTTGGCGATGAGGCGTTCGTTGAGTTCCTTGGCGGGATTGTAGCCGACGGCGCGAAGCTGGGTTTGGAGGGCGGCGACCTCGATGAGGCGGGCGAGATCGCGGCCGGGACGGACCGGGATGATCATTTCGGGAATTTCGACCCCGAGAATTTTGACCATCTTTTCGTCCATGCCGAGGCGGTCGATGTCGGGGACGTCCTCCCAAGCCTTGAGGGTGACGAGCAGATCGACCGTCTTTTCGCGGCGAATGCTCTTGATGCCGAACATGGCGGCGACATTGACGATGCCGATGCCGCGCACCTCCATGTGATTGCGGGTCAGCTCGTTGCTGCTGCCGACGACTTCGCGGCCATCGACGAGCGTGACCTTCGTGACGTCGTCCGAGACGAGGCTGTAGCCGCGCTCGATGAGGGCCAGGACGCTTTCGCTTTTGCCGATGCCGCTCTCGCCGCGGATGATGACGCCGACGCCATCGATATCCACCATGCTGCCCAGCTCGGTGCCGTGCGGGGCGAACATGGTCTCGAGCGCGAGCGTGGCGTGGTTGATGAACTTCATGGTGATCTGCGCGGTGCTGAAGACCGGCACGTCATGCTTTTCGGCATGGCGCAGAAAGGCGCGATCGGGGCGGAAGCCGCGGCAGAAGACCACGCAGGGAATCTTGTGCGAGAAGAGGATCGAGTAGCGCTTTTCCCGTTCGGCGACCGGAAGCGCTTTCAGGAAGTGGGATTCCGCGTTGCCGATGACCTGGATGCGCTTGCCGGCGAAGTAACGGGTGAAACCGGCGAGCACGAGGCCGGGACGGTTCACGGTAGCCTCGCGAATGATGCGGCCCAGGCCGTTCGCGCCCGCGAGGAGGTGCAAGCCGAGCTTCGTGGTTTGCTCGGTGTAAAACCGCTGGACGGTGACTTTATCGCGCCGGATTCGAGTCTGCTGAACACTCATAGGAGCCCATCAGGCCGCGAGGAGCTTCTGGCACGCGGCCACGAGTTTTTTGAGTTGAGCCGCCGACTTCGCCTCGATGTAGCAGCGGATCAGCGGCTCGGTGCCGCTGGCGCGGAACGCCACCCACTCGCCTTTCGGCAGCAGGAATTTGTAGCCATCGGTCGTGATGAATTGCTGGACCGGGAAGCCGCCCACGTTCGGAAGCCCCGCTCCGAGCCGGGCCAGCAGCGCTTCTTTCTTCTCGGGCGGGATGGCGACATTGATGCGCGTGGTATGAAACTCGCCGGTTTGCTTCTCCAGCTCTTGCAGGATTTTCAGGAGGGGTTTCCCTTCGACGGCCACTAACTCAGCCATCAGGAGACAGGCGAGAATGCCATCCTTTTCGGGGATGTGACCCTTGACGCTGAGCCCGCCGGATTCCTCGCCGCCCACGATGATCGGCTCCGATTCCATGAGCGCGCCGATGTATTTGAAGCCCACGGGCGTCTCGTGGATGGTAACACCGAGCAACTGCGCGACGGCATCGACCTGATGGCTGGTGGGCACGGTGCGGACGGCGGCGCCGGTCCAACAGCGGTTTTTCCTCAGGTGATAGAGGGCGAGGGCGAGAATCTGGTTGGGCGTGAGCCAGGTGCCATCCTTGTCGACGATGCCGAAGCGATCCGCGTCGCCATCGAGCCCGAGGCCGAGAGTAGCCCGACCTTTGCGGATGCACTCGCGCACTTCGGCCATGCCCTCGGCGTTCGGCTCCGGGTGATGGCCGCCGAAGAGCGGATCCGGCTGGTCGTGCATGACGGTGAGTTTAACTCCGGCGCCGGCCAGCAGGGTGTCCAGATAGCCGCGCCCGGTGCCGTACATCAGTTCAAGGGCGATCTTGAGCTTCGCCTGACGAATCGCATCGAAATCGATCAACTTCGCGATCTGTTTGAAATAGGCCGGCTTGGGATCGAACGTTTTGCACCGATACGTTCCGACGATGGCGGTTTTCGCTTTCCAGCCGGCGGCGGCGAGCTGCTGGGCGTGGGATTCGATGCGCCTGGTCGCTTCGGGCGGCGCGGCCGCGCCATTCGCCGTCGAGAATTTGAGGCCCTGATATTCGGCCGGATTGTGGCTGGCGGTCATGTTGATGCCGCCGATCGCTTTGCGGGCGCGTATATTGTGGGCGATAACCGGTGTTGGGGCATCGCGGTCGCACAGCAACGGGGAGAGGCCGTTCAGTTCGAGGATTTCCGCGGCGGCCAGGGTGAATTCGCGGCCGAGAAAGCGGGTGTCGTAGCCGAGGACAACGACGGGTTTGCGTCCGTGGATCGGGCTGGCGGGGGATGCAAGATCCTCCTTGAGGTAATTGGCGATGGCCTGGCTGGCGAGGCGGACGTTCTCGAACGTGAAATCGCGCGCAATCAGGCCGCGCCATCCGGAGGTTCCGAATTTGATCATGGATCAGGAGGAGAGTTTGGAGAGATGGAAGGTTTGAAGATTATTGGGCGCGCTTTTGCCTGGCGAACCATTCGTAGAGTTCCGGAGTGCAGTAAGCCGCCTCCCAGGAGTTGTGGCCGATGTGCTCCAGGGCGGTGAAGCGGATGTTCGTGCCGCCGGCGGCCTTGATGGCTTCGACCATCTCGACCGAGCGTTGAAACGGGACGGGGCGGTCTTCGGTGCCGTGCCAGACCCAGATGGGCAGATCCTTGAGTTTCGGCCCGTCTTCCGGCTTTCCTCCGCCGCAGACGGGGACCACGGCAGCGAACCGGCCCGGATGATCCGCCGCCAAGCGCCAGGAACCGTAGCCGCCCATGCTCAAGCCCGTGAGGTAAACACGATCGGCATCGATCCGGTACTTCGAGAGCGCGTGGTCGAGCAATTTTACGAGGAGCGCCTGCTGGCCGGGCTGGTTCCAGGACTGATTGGTGGGGCATTGCGGGGAGACCATGACGAACGGGAACGACTCGCCACGCAGCACCTGCCGGGGCGGGCCCCACTTGGCGACGATGCTGAGCGGGCCGAAGCTTTCGCCACGACCGTGCAGGAAAAGCATGAGGGGCCAGGAGCCGGATTGGGCCGAGTAGTCCTTGGGCAGGTAAAGGAGGAAGGGGATGGTCTGGCCATCGACTTCGAGGCGTTGCTCGACCTGGCGGCCGGGTTGGGGATCCTCGGCTTGGACCGCAAGACAAGCCAGACTGACAAGCAGAATCGATAGTAGACGGGCAAAACGCATGTGAATCTCCGTGATCGTTTGTGCGGGCGAGTATGCCGAGGCAGCCCATGCGCGCAAGCCGAACCTCGGAGGCTCGGATGCGCGTTTGGTCGGAAGCGGGGCGGTCAGCAGGTAGAGGTGTGGCGCAAACGGGTGCTGGCACACGGCCACGCGGCGGCGGGCGAGGCACCCGCCGGAACAGGCGAGGGCGCCCGTACCCGGAACGTGGGCGGACGGGGCTGGCTGCGGGCGAGACGCCCGCAGCGGACAGGCGAGACGCCCGTCCTCCCCGGATGAAGCCAAAAGGATCGACCGCGGGGTTGGTTCGGGGCAAGGTGAGCCCAGTCATGACGAAACGCAGCGAACCCAGAGTCGAGTCCGGCGCCGAAGCGCCCGACGCCACGATGGCCCTCTTTCTCGATCTCGAGAACATTGCCATCGGGGTGCATGAAGCCCATTACCCGACCTTCGAGATCCAAAAGGTGCTCGAACGGCTGCTCCTGAAAGGGCATATCGTGGTGAAAAAGGCCTATTGCGATTTCGACCGGTACAAGACCTTCAAGCGCGACCTGCATGAGGCTTCCTTCGAGATGATCGAGATTCCGCATGTCCGGCAATCGGGCAAGAATTCCGCGGATATCCGGATGGTCGTGGATGCGCTCGACCTTTGCTACACGAAGGGCCATGTGGATACCTTCGTGATCATGAGCGGCGATTCCGATTTCTCTCCGCTCGTCAGCAAGCTCCGGGAAAACGACAAGACAGTGATCGGGTTCGGCGTGAAGAATTCGACCTCGGACCTGTTTCTGAACAACTGCGACGAATTCCTGTACTACGACGATCTGGTCCGCGCCTCCGTCCCGCCCGGGCGGCGGAGGGGGGGGAATCCGGAGGAGCCGCAGGCGGCCCGGCAGGGGCCCAAGAATCTTTCGCTGGAGGAAGCGCTCGATCACGTTCTCAAAACGATCGAGGCCTTGACCGAAGAACGAGGCGCCAACGAGCTGATCTGGGGCTCGATGATCAAGCAGACGATTCGCCGGCGGCATCCGGGATTTAACGAACGGGCCCACGGCTTCCGGTCGTTCAACGATTTGTTGCTGGAAGCGCAGAAGCGCCAGTTGTTGCGACTGGAACCGGATGAGAAATCCGGCGGGTATATCGTCCGGATGGTGTGAATCCGCCGCCCGGACCCGCCGGAAGCCGCGTGGGTTCGGGCCGTCCCGGAGCTATTTCTTGAGCCGGAAGCCCGGAGGGAGATGGGAACTCGACGCGTCGGGCGGAGGGGGTGCCGGGGCCGGGGCGGCCGGTTCTTCCGCCGTGTCCGGGAGCGCGGTGTTCGAAGCCATTTGCGCGTCCACTTGCTCCAGGCGTTTCCTGGCCTTGTCCGCCGCCTGGGTTTCCGGGTACTCCCGCACGATCCGCCGCAGCAGCTCGAAGCCTTTCTCGGCCTGATTCAGCTTGAAATAGAGGTTGCAGAGGTGGATCGCGCCCCAGCCCCAGCGATCCGGGGGCAATTTGTGCTTGAGGACTTCTTCGTACTCGAGGGCGGCCGCGAGAAAGTTGCCCAAATCCTTCTCGTAAATCTCCGCGATCCGCAACGCCACATGCTGCTCCCGGGGATTCCGTTTCAAATAATCCCGCATCAGGCTGATCGAATCCAGGAATTGCCCATTGGCCCAGACTTGCTCGGCGGCCTCGTAATCCGGGTTGGCGACGCCATCCCCTTCGTCGTTGTAGAGCACCTTCAAGGTGCGGTTGCCGAAATAGTGGGCGAGATCCAGCGCCAGCAACAGGCCCAACGCGATGACCGAAACGATAAAAAGCCCGAACCACAAGCCCAGGCGGCGTTCTTTCGGCGGCGCGGGCGCTGCTTCGGCGGTGGACGGCGGCGCGGCCGCCTCGGTTTGATTCGTTTCCGCCAGGAGATTGGTCGCCGCCCCCGCCAGATTGGTGGCGAGGGTGGTCGAAAGGTTGGTCGACGGCACGGTGTTGGTTTCCGGCGTCGGCGCGGCGGGTTCCGGGCGGGTCGGGCGGTCGCCGGGAATGCGGACATTTTCGAGATCCGTGCTGATGGAGGAGCCGCGGGCGTCCATCACGGACTTGAATTGAGTCAAAGCGAATTGGCCCGAGATGCCCGCCAAGACGAGCAGAACGAGATACAAGGCAAGTTTCAGGCCATTACTCATCCGGTTGCAACGCCCTCAGAGTGCCTCAGAAATTCGTGGCAGGCAACGGACGAAGTGGCTGCGGCTTCGGGACGGAATGCTCCGGCGGGGAAAACGTTCACGGGGCGGCGTCTTGGCGAGTCACGCGCACGGAGGAAGGGAGCAAAGCCGGCAGTTCATCGAGGGAACAGCAGCGGGCGATGTTCAGAAAGTCCGGCGCGGTTTCCCACGAGCCGGGCATCGATCCCAGGTGCAGGCCGCGCAACCGATCCGGCTGGAAAATGGCGGCCAGGAGGAGTTGGACCGACGCGTCGCCCTGCGCGGAGGCATCGATCGGCAGGGCGCTCAGGCGGGGCATTTCGTGCAGGATACGCAGGGCCTGGACGGTATCGTAGACCCGCATCCCGGCGAGCGTCTGCCCGGCGAGCATGAACCGCCTCCGAATCTGGACCAGCCGGCGTTCGTCCTCCTGCCAGGCGACCGGGCCGGCGCCTCGGGCAAAAAAGCAGGCGATCACCGCGCCGGGATTTTGTTGCGCCTCGCGCTCGAACTCCGCCCATTCCGGCGACGATTCGTTGCCGCCGAGCAGTTTGGCATAGGACGCCCACTGGCCGGGGTGGAGCACGCGCAACCGGACGGACTCCGGTTTGGCGGCGGGCAGCCAGAGGTGGAGTTCCACGGGCACGCCGGGCTGCGATTCGAAGCGGTGCTTCTCCAGCCGCCAGCCGGGGCGCGGCGTGCTGACATCGGCCTGCCGCGAGGCCTGGCCATGCGATGGCCAGGCGCGAAAGACCCGCTCGCGCAACGTTTCCACCGAGCAAGGGGGAGCGCCTGCCGCGCGCGGAACATCTTTGGTCGTCCAGGGGAAGGTCTCCTGAATTCTGGTGTTGCGCTCGTCCGCGGGCAGGTTGGAGAACACGCGCAACTCTTCGGGCTGGAAAAACGGACGTGCCGCGACCTCGACCGGACCTTGGTCCTGCTTGAGAAAACGGTTGAACCAGCGGAACACCGGGACCTGCAAGTCCTGCGTGTCGGCATGCGGCCCCTCGGTGATCAGCAGGCCGAGCCGGGCTGGCTCCCGGTACAAGTCGTAGATTCTGGCCGTTTCGGCATGCACGCGCACCACGCCGTCCAGGGGAAAGATCGAGTCTTTATCCGTGTTCGCGATCAGGAGCGGCCGGGGAGCGACCAGCGCGGCTACCGTCGGGAAATCCCAGCGATAGGTGTTCACGAAGTACATGCAATCGCAGTGGCCATCGACGACACCATCCCCCAGATGGTCTTGCAAATCGGTGATGCCGGCGACGGGAGCGGCGACCTGGATGCGGTCATCCAGCGCGGCCAGCCACCAGCTATAGGCACCGCCGCCGGACCGTCCGGTCACGCCGAGGCGCGCGCGATCCACCTCGGGACGCTCCTGGAGGTAATCGAGCGCCCGCATGGCGTTCCAGGCTTCCACGCCGGCCGGGGTGTACCCGCGGGAATTCCACCACCACATTCCTTCGCGGTAGGTGCCGTGGTGCAACCCCTCGATCTCGCCAAGCTGGAGCGTGTCGAGAATCAGGCACGCGTAGCCCTGGCGGGCAAACCACGCCGCGTGATGCTGGTAGCGAACCTTGTTGCCGTAGCTGATGCCGTTCGTCTTCACCGGGCCGTGGCCGCACAGATAGAGAATGGCCGGCAGGGGACGGTCGATCTTCTTCGGGAGGTAGAGATTGGCGGTGACGTACAGACCCGGCATCGACTGGAAGTGGAGATTCTCGACGCGGAAATCTTCGCGTTCGGCCGTGCCGGTGACGACCGCTCGCAAGTCCTCTCGCGGCGGCAGGGGCGCGAGGGACAACATCTCGAAGAGTTGTTCGCGCAGGCGCGGGCGCGCGGCCTGCCAGTCGGCCAACGTGCGGTATTGCGCCAGGCCATTCGACGCGATGGAGGCGGCCTGGCCGGTGAAGTAAGCCTGCAATGCCTCGTCGCGCAGGGGAGCGGCCGCCCCCGCGAGCGACGTCAGCAGCAGCAAAAGGAGCGCGCGCATTCCCGCCTGAGTTTTATCCGACGTCATGCGGTTGCTCCAGCTTCTGGAGAGGGGGTTAAACCCGGTCCCGATTGCCGCGGCGTTTTAGCCGAACAACGCGGGAATCGGCTCGGCCTGCACGAGTTCGCGCGGCTGGTTCAGATGGTTGTAGGCGATGGTGTGCGGATTGATGCCGAGCGCGTGGTAGATCGTCGCCAGCAATTGCGTCGGGTGAACCGGGTTCTCGACGGGCGAGGAGGCGGTGGCATCCGATTTGCCGTAGAGCGCGCCGCGGCGAATGCCCGCGCCCGCGACGAGGCCCGTGTAGCAATAAGGCCAGTGATCGCGGCCATCCGGGGCATTGCCGTTGCCGGAGGTGCTCACGCCGAGGCGCGGGGAACGGCCAAATTCGCCGACCGTCACCACCAGCGTTTCCTTGAGCAACCCGCGTTGATCGAGGTCTTCGAGCAAGGCGGAGAGGGCGCTGTCCAGCTTCGGGCAATGGAGATTGCGGAGCGGGCCGAAATTGGCGGCGTGGGTGTCCCACGCGGTGGTGGTCGGATCGCCATTGGCCACGGAGGGCCAATTCATCTGGACGAAGCGGGTGCCGGCTTCGATCAGGCGGCGTGCCAGCAGAACGCCCTGGCCGAACGTGTGGCGGCCGTAACGATCCCGCACCTTGTCGGGTTCCTGGGAAAGATCGAAGGCATTGCGGGCGCGGCCGGAGAGAATGAGATCGAACGCGCGTTCGTAGTAGCGATCGAGCGCATAGCCGGAGACGGCCTTCTCGATGTCGGGCATGGCGGCATTGACCTGATCGAGCAGCTTTGCGCGCCGGGTCAGGCGGTCCTTCGAGATGTCCTTCCGCAGCGTCAGGTCATCCAGCTTAATTTCCGCGTTCGGATCCTGATAAAAATAGTACGGATCGTGGGCGGCTCCGAGATATCCCGCGGTGCCTCCCTTGCCGATGACGCCGCTTTCCTGCAGCGGGCGCGGGAGCATGACGAAAGGAAGCATCGGAACCTGGGGCGGCTGAATCTTGGCCACCTGGGAGCCGGCGTGGGGGAAATCGCTGGGGCTCGGCGGTTCGAGCTGGCCCGACGGGGAAACCCGGTCCGGCGTGTAGCCGGTCATCATCTGGTAAATCGCGGCGGTGTGATTAAAGAGACCCGCCGGCGTGTAGCTCAGCGAGCGAATGAGCGTGGCTTTGTCCATCTGCTTCGCGAGCAGCGGCATGGTCTCGCTGAGCCAGATGCCCGGCACGTTCGACTTGATGGCTTTGAACTCCCCGCGAATGTTCGAGGGCGCGTCCGGCTTCGGATCCCAAATATCGATATGGCTCGGTCCACCTTGCAGGAAGATCATGATGACCGACTTGGCCTGGCCCCAACCGGTCTTGGCATTGCCGGCGGTGGGTTCCACCGAGGCGGCCTGGAGGCGGAGGAGATCGGCCAGGCTCACGCCCAGCAGGCCGGAGCCGCCCACGCGGAGGAATTCGCGGCGGGTCACCCCATCGCAGGTTCGGCCAGACTGGCCCGGAATGGATAACATAGGTGGCTTCCTTTCGGCTTATGGTGATTGAGTGATGAAACGGGACGGCTAGCGGTTAAACAAAAAGGCGGGGCTGTTCAACAAGGCCCAAGCCAGGTCTTGCGCGCCTTCCAACCGGGAAGGGGCGCCGCTGAGGGCCGCGAGTTTGATTTCGCTTTCGCTCGGCGGCCGGTTCAGGATGGAAAGGTACAGCTCCTCGATGATCTTGCGATCGTCTTTTTCCTCGGCCACGAGTTTTTCGATGCGGCCGCCGGGCGTATTCACCGCTTCGCCGATGGTCCGGCCATTGATCAGGCTCATCGCGTGCGACAGCGTGAGATTGCTCGTGCGCTCGCATTCGCAGGCCGACTGGCGTTTGGGCCGCCCGAACAGCGTCAGAAAATCGTCGCCGGCCACCTTGCCGTCGGCCACTTCGACGGCGCGCATGCCCTTGGGCAGGTTCGCAAACTGATTGCGGGAGCCGGTGATCCGCGCCACGGCATCGTATAACTGCTCCGCGCTCAAGCGCCGCGGCCGGGCATGGGAGAAATTGACCTTGTCGTCTTCGTTCCAACGATTCGGGACGAAGGAAAGCTGATAGGTCCGGGAATTGCAGATGGTGCGCATGAGCTGGCGCACATCGAAATTGCTCTGGAGGAACTCCTCCGTCAGCGCTTCGAGCAGCGCCGGATTGGAAGGCGGGTTGCCCGCCCGGATATCATCGACCGGGTCAATGATCCCCAGCCCGAAGAAATAGCTCCAGACGCGGTTGGCCATCGCCTTGGCGAAGAGTGGATTGTTCTTGGAGGTGATCCATTCGGCGAAAACCTCGCGCCGATCCGATCCGGGCTCGACCGGCTTGGCCTCGCCGAAAGGAACATGCGCGCCGACGACACGACCGTTCTTGGGATGTTCCACTTCGCTCTCGTTGTAGTTCAGATAGACCGTTTCTTCCGCATGCACGCGGGCGGTGCTGGTGCCTTCGTCCTTGATCGCCTGGGTGCCGACGGCGCCGCGCTTGAAGGAGACCTTGGCGAAATACGCCGCGAACTCGTAGTACTGGTTCTGCGTCCAGCGCTCGAACGGATGGTCGTGGCATTTATTGCAGTTGAACCGCACGCCGAGGAAGGTCTGGCTCACATCCTCCGCGATCTTGCCGGGCTCCCGCAGCACGCGATAATAGTTGGCCGCCGGGTTCTGGTAGGAACTGCCCTTGGCCATGAGAATCTCACGGACGAACTGGTCGTACGGTTTGTTGTCCGCCACCGCCTGGCGGATCCAATCCCGGTACTGCCAGACGGATTTCATCCCGAGGTTCTCGCCGCTGCATTGAAGCAGGTCGGCCCACTTATTGGCCCAGTTTTCGACGTAGTCCGGCCCCTTCAGCAGCTCCTCGACCAGCCGGCCGCGCTTCTCTTTTGAAGGCGCGGTGTCCGCCAGGAAGGCGCGCATCTGATCGGCGCTGGGTGGCAGCCCGGTCAGGTCCAGCGTCACGCGGCGGATGAATTCCGCATCGGTGCAAACGGCCGAAGGAAGGATCTTCATCTTCCGCAATTTGGCGTGAACGTGCCGGTCGACGTAATTGTACTCGGGGACGTCCGCCCATTCGTAGCCGGTGCGGTCGCCCATGATCCGCACTTCCTGCGACGCGTAATTGCCCTCGTAGCGGATCAAGATCGCCGCTTCGCCCCGGCGAATGCCCGTGACGGTGTGGCCGTGGACCTTGGCGATTTCGTCGCTATTGCTCGTGATCACGGCCTCGCGGGTCACTTCCCGATTCGAGCCATCGGGGTAATGCGCCAAGACGATCACCTGCTGCGCGCGGCCGGGCAAATCCAGGGCGATTTCGGCCGGGAGCACTTCGATCCGGTTGGCGCGCGCCTTGGCCGGCTCCTCGTAGAGCACGCCTTGCGCGATCCAATCCCGCAGCACCCGGTACTCCCGGGAGTCGGGCTTGAGCGCCTGCCCGCCTTCGTGGGGAACTTCGGCGGTCGGCTTCTGGAGCATGAGGCTTTCGTCGACCTTCACGCGGTTGAAGCGGCGGCCGGAAATGTCATCCACCAGCGCCTGGTAATCGAATTCGGGATCGTAGCCGCGCAGGGAGAGCTTGAAGCCGTTCTTGCCCTTGGCGGACCCGTGGCAGGTGCCGGCATTGCAGCCGAGCTTGCTCATGATCGGCAGGACATCCCGCACAAAGCCGAGCGCCGGCTCGCCCGCTCCGCCCACCGTCACCGGGAGCTGAGCCTCCAGCCCGGCGACGGCGATGGAGACCTGCCCTTCGCCGGCGGTTTTCGCGAGGATGTAGCGCTCGGAATCGAGGGCGAGGTTCGGAGAAGCGGTTTTGAAGACGGCATCGCCCGTGAGGTCGATGCGGGTGCCATCCGCGGTTTTCCCGGTCACCAGGACGCGGCGCATGTCGCGGAGGTCGTGCAGCGTCAGGCGGGCTGGAGTTACTTCCAGATGCGTGATCGCCGGAACGGGCGGTTTTTCAGGGAGGGCTTCCGCCTTGGGGGCCGCAGCCGCGGCGGGGAGCGAAATCGCACTCGCCAGCAGCAGCGTCAAACGCATCGATGCAATCTTCATTCGAGTCCGTCCAGCCAGCAGGCTTAGTCTTCGGGCTTTCGACGAATCTACCGCAACGGCCGGCGCTTCCGCAAGCGGGATCGGCGGATGTTTGAGGCGTGTTCCAAGCGGTGGATGTCGGGGCGGGACGGATCGTTGACAGGGGACAGGGCCGTTCGTACGGTCGCGGGGACTTATGGATGAATGGCGGAGTTCATTGCTGGAATTGATCCGGCGGACATCGGCGGAGATTCCCGACGATGTGCATCAGGCGATTCTCGCTTCGTTGGAGCGGGAAAAGCAGGGGACGATCGCGGAGTCGGCGATGAAGATCATCGAGCGGAACATCGCGCTGGCGCGGCAGAAGTCGCAGCCGATCTGCCAGGATACGGGCAGCATCATTTTTTACGTGGATGGCCCGGTGGGGCTGGATCAGATCGCGTTCGAAGCGGCGGCGCAGGAGGCGGTGAAGGAGGCGACGCGCCGGGGCTTTTTGCGGCAGAACTCGGTGGACTCGCTGACGGGCGTGAACGATGGAACGAATGTCGGGCCGGGTTCGCCGACGCTGCATTTCCATCAGCACCGGGGAGCGGGCACGGAGGTGCGGCTGATGCTCAAAGGGGGCGGGTGCGAGAATGTTGGGGCGCAGTATTCGCTGCCGAACGAAAAGTTGAACGCGAACCGGGATTTGGATGGGTGCCGGAAGGTAATTCTGGACGCGGTGTTGCAGGCGCAGGGGAAGGGGTGCGGCCCGGGGATTCTCGGCGTGTGCATCGGGGGGGATCGGGCGACGGGTTACGAGTTTTCCAAGCAGCAGTTCCTCCGGCGGCTGGAGGATCGAAATCCGCAGCCCGACCTGGACCGGCTCGAGCAGGAGATCCTGGCCACGGCCAACGAGCTGGGGATCGGCCCGATGGGGTTCGGAGGCAAGACGACGCTGCTCGGCGTGAAGATTTGCGCGGCCAACCGGCTCCCGGCCTCCTATTTCGTCAGCGTCAGTTACATGTGCTGGGCCTACCGGCGGCAGGGCATCAAATTGAGCCCCGCGGGGGCGATCGCGAAATGGCTTTACTGATATGAAACCGCTGCGGCTGCCCTTGTCGGAAGAAACCGTCCGTTCCTTGCACGCGGGGGACGAGGTGCAACTGAGCGGCGTGGTGTTTACCGGCCGCGACGTGGTGCATAAATATCTGCACGAAGGTGGGACATTGCCGCCGGAGGTGAGCCTGAAGGATGGAGTGTTGTACCACTGCGGGCCGGTGGTGCTGAAAGACGAGAAGGGGGACTGGAAAGTGACGGCGGCCGGGCCGACGACCTCGATCCGCGAGGAGCCGTACCAGTGGCAGGTGATCCGGGATTTCGGGTTGCGCGGGGTGATCGGCAAGGGGGGGATGGGGGAGAAGACCTTGCAGGCGTGCCAGGAGTTCGGCTGCGTCTACTTCCATGCCGTGGGCGGAGCCGCGCAGGTGCTGGCCGAGTGCGTCAAGAAAGTGCGCGGAGTCTCCTTCCTGAAGGAGTTCGGCTCGCCGGAAGCGATCTGGGAGCTGGAAGTCGAGGGGTTCCCGGCGGTGGTGACGATGGATTCGCACGGGCGCTCGCTCCACCGGGAGATTTTCGCGGCGAGCGCGGAGCGGCTGGCGGAGCGGATGTAGCTGGGCAGGACCACCCTGGCAGGCGGAGTAAGGCAGAATTGTCAGGTTAATTTACACTTTTTTGGGATAGCTCGAACTTGGATTTGTTGCAACTAATTGGCTATTAGGGCTTTAAGAAAATCGACCGCGCAGGAACGAGAACTGCTTCTTGCTTGACGATACGGTTAACTAAAACTCACCACATTATGATTAAACCATCCTTCGGAATTGCCCTCGCTGCGGTGCTTTGCTCCATCGGCAGCGTCAGCCAGGCTTTAGCGCTCGATTATACGGTGAACAGCACCATCGGTGCCGGCGGCGTGACGGGAACGATCACCACGGACGGCACGTTCGGCGCGTTGACCGATGCAAACGTCCTCGACTGGAACCTGGTGCTGGATAACGGTTCCGCGCAGTTCACGCTGCTGGGCCCGCTCAGCGGAAATAATTCTGATTTGCTCGTATATGGCAGTTTCACGGGGACACCCACCGATCTGCTGCTTGACTTCAGCGGTGCTGGCCCGAACGCGTTGCTGTTCCAAAATCCGTTTATCGGATCCAGCATGAATTGGTGGGCCTTGGAAGACTCTTTGAACGGCATGGGCGGCTATCCTTCATCGGAAAACGTAGTGGTCGGTAGTTTTGGCCCCACTACGGTTCAAGTTGAGGCTCGCTCGGGGGTCCAATCGTTCGCCAGCATCGGTGTAGGCGTTCCCGATGCGGGCGGCACCGCGCTGCTGCTGGGCCTGGCCTCGGTGGCACTCGCCTCCGTCTCCCGCCGCAAAGCGTAAGCGATTCCGGCCGGCCGACTGTGCCCGCCCCTCCGTCCGGAATGGCGGATGCAACGGTGCGTTGAAGGCTTGACGCTTTGACGATCTGCACGAAGAGCGCGCCTCGGTGGCGCGCTCTTTCTTTGAGAGCGTTCGCGCTGGAAGACTGACGCGAAGCTTTTCGCGGATGGGGAATCCGCCCCTCGGCTGCCCGGCCTCAGGAAATCGTCGAGAGCGGCGGGGCTTTCAGAGCGGCGAGTTCCTCCTCGATGCTGCGAAGGCGGTTCAGGGTTTTCCAGTGTTGCCGTTCGAGCACGGCGATCAGCACGAAGATGCTCGCGACCGCGAATAGCCGCCCCGAAACCGCTTGGGCGGAATGAGCCACCGCTTCACTGGTGGCGGCCACGGCTTCGCGGTCGAACCAGCCGCTGGCAAAGGCCAGGGTTAAACCAAAAGCCAGCGTTCCGGCGGATGTCCATCGATAGTGTTTCCAGCGCAGCATAAATCCAGATTCTCCGGTCGTTCTTGGAGCAATTCGGATGCCGGGGGTTTGGTTCGCAACCTTGCGAAAATGGCCCGAAAGTGCGCGGGGGCGGGAGCGATGCCGGGGCGGCGGAAGCCGTTGAGAAAATGGCATTTGCGGGATAAACGGGGTGTGCTACAATAGGCGTTCGTTTTGGCGGGGTTGGCGCGGAAAGCGCGAATGGACTTGTCAAGATGAGCGCGGAGGGTAGTTTCTCCGACTTTTGTTATGAGAGCCGATATTCATCCAAGATACGAGGATGCCGAAATTCGCTGCGCCTGCGGCAACGTGATCAAGACGCGAAGCTGCAAGCCGGTGACCATCGTGGGCATTTGCAATGCCTGCCATCCGTTCTACACCGGCACGCAAAAGTTCATCGACACGGCCGGCCGGGTGGACAAATTCCAGCAGCGCCTGGCGAAGACGCAGGCGGCGCAAGCCGCCCAAGCCGCCGCCGCCGCCACGAAGAAGAAGCGCCGCTAGCCTTTTTTGCCGAAGCGCCCGCCGAGTCACGGACTTCCGCGGGCGCTTTCTTTTTGCCATGGGCGGTCTGGATTTGCGGCCACATATCGACCGGTTCAAACGCCGGTTCGCCGAGGTGGAAGCGGCGCTGAACGATCCGAAGGTTTTCGAGAACAATCAGCGCGCGCAAGAGCTGGCTCGCGAATATGCCCGGTTGAAGGAACTCGCGGCGAGCGGGGAGGCCTACCTGAAGGTGCAGCGGGAGATCGAGGAGAACCGCGCGCTCCAGCAAGGCACGGACGCCGAGATGGCGCAGATGGCCGGCGAAGAGCTGGCGCGATTGCAGTCCGAGGAGGAACGGCTCGCGCTGGAATTGCAGCGAGGCATCATCCCGCCGGATCCGACCGATTCGCGCAACACGATCATCGAAATCCGCGCCGGGGCGGGCGGGTCGGAATCGGCGTTGTTCGCGGCGGATTTGTACCGCATGTATACCCGCTACGCGGACGGCCAGGGCTGGAAGGTGGAGACGATGGACGCGAGTCCTTCCGAACTGGGCGGTTACCGCGAAATCATCTTCAGCGTCACGGGCACGGACGTGTTCAAGCGGTTGAAGTACGAGAGCGGCGTGCATCGGGTGCAGCGAGTCCCCGCGACGGAGGCCCAGGGCCGGATTCATACGAGCACGGCCACGGTGGCGGTGCTGCCCGAGGCGGAGGAGGTCGATATCGAACTCAAGCCGGAGGATCTGGATATTACCGTGTGCCGCGCGTCGGGCCCGGGGGGGCAGGGGGTGAATACGACCGACTCGGCGGTGCAGATCATACACAAGCCGTCCGGCATGACGGTGCGTTGCGCCGACCAGCGCTCGCAGCAAAAGAACAAGGCGCGGGCGCTCACGGTGTTGCGGTCGCGCTTGCTCGAGCAAAAGGTTGCCGAGGAAAATGCGAAGTACGCGGCGCAGCGGAAGGCGCAGGTCGGCACGGGCGAACGGAATGAGCGCATCCGCACCTACAATTTCCCGCAGAACCGGGTGACGGATCACCGGATCGAGTTAACGATTTACAATCTGCCCACCTTTATCGAAGGAAGCATCGATTCGATGATCGATCCGCTCATGGCCAACCATCTGAAGGAGAAGCTGGCGGCGTTGCAATTGTGAGCCAGGCGATTCGAGCGGAAGCGAACGGAGATGCGAGAGATCAAAGGAATTGTTTTCGATTGCGACGGCACGCTGGCCGACACCATGCCGCTGCATTGGAAGGCGTGGAACGTCGTCACGGCGCGGCACCGCATCCAGTTCTCTGAGGAGCGGTTCTACGCGTTGGGAGGCGTGCCGACACGCGATATTCTGGCCGTGCTCTCCCGGGAGCAGGGGCTCCAGTTCGATATCCCCACCGTGACCAGGGAGAAGGAGCACGCCTATCTGCCATTCCTGCCGGATGTGCGCCCCATCTATCCCGTCGCCGCCGTCGCGCAAGCGCACTACGGCAAGCTGCCGATGGGAGTGGCCTCGGGAGGGACGCAGCATGTCATCGTGCAGGTGCTGGAGCATCTCGGAATCCGCCATTTCTTCGATGCGATCGTGACGAGCGAACATGTCCAACGCCAAAAGCCGGCTCCGGATATCTTTTTGGAAGCGGCCCGGCGCATCGGCGTGGCTCCGGAATATTGCCGGGCCTACGAAGACACAGACCTTGGCCTCGAGGCCATTCGCGCGGCCGGCATGGAAGCGGTGGATGTGCGGGAGTTGCTTCGCCAGCCGGCGGGGTGAAGCACCGCGGCCCGACGGCAGCGAAAGCTGGGGCCTCCACGGCCGCAGGCGGCGACCTGAACCCGGCCTAAAACAATTCGCGGATCGCCTGGGTCCCGAAATCGACGAGCGGGAACGGGCGGGAATTCGGTCCCGGCAGATGGGTCGTCAGATCGAGCCCGAGGCTGTGGTAAATGGTGGCCACGATTTCGGCGGGGTTGACGGGGCGCTCGGCCGGATAGGCGCCGATATCGTCGCTCTTCCCCACCACCCGCCCGCCCTTCACGCCGCCGCCCGCGAAATAAACCGTCCAGCACTGCGGCCAATGGTCGCGCCCCCCGGCCGGATTGATCTTCGGCGTCCGGCCGAATTCGGCCAGATTGCAGACCATCGTCTTATCGAGCATCCCGCGCTGGTGGAGATCTTCGATCAACGCGCTGTACCCCTGATCATACATCGGCGCTACGATGTCCTTCATGCCGGCGATGGACGTAAAGGGCTTCGAGCCGTGAATGTCCCAGGTGATCTCGTCGAACACCGTGATGAACGTATTGATGGTGACGAAGGGGACGCCGGCTTCGACGAGGCGGCGGGAGAGGAGGCAACACTGGCCGAAGCGGGTCATGCCGTAGCGTTCGCGGACTTTCTGTGGCTCCTTCGAAAGATCGAACGCCTCGCGCGCCTTCTCGCTCGTCATGAGCCGGTAAGCGGAGGCGAAATTCGCGTCCATCAACTCCGCCTCCGGGCTGGCTTCGAAGGCCTGCACGGTTTTCTCGACGGTGTCGCGGAGGGACTGGCGGCGCTTGAGGCGGGCTTCGCCGATCGAGGGCGGGGGCAGCAGGTCGGGCACCTTGAAGCCGGACTGGGACGGATCGGCGTTCAAGACAAATGGATCGTAGGCCTTGCCGAGAAACCCGCCGTCCTGGCCGTGCGGCATATTGCCCCCGGTCGGCCCCATCGGCTGGGGGAGAATGACATTGGCCGGAAGTTCGCTGCGCCGGCCTTGCAGAAATTCGAGCGCGCTGCCGGCGTGCGGCGTATTGATGCCGCCCGTGAAGAGACGGCCGGTCTGCATCATCTGGTGGCCGGTATCGTGGACCGCCGCCGCGGTGTGATAGCAGCTTCGGACGAGCGAGAACTTGTCCGCAATCTTGGCGTGCAGGGGGAAGATCTCGGAAATCTGAATATCCGGGTTGTTCGTGCGGATCGGTTGGAAGGGGCCGCGAATCTCCCGGGGCGCATCGGGCTTCATATCCCAGGTGTCGAGCTGGCTCGGCGCCCCGAGGTTGAAAATCATGATCACCGATTTGTCGGTGCTGAATTTGCCGGTGGGGGTGGCCTGGGCCTGCAAGCCCGCGAGGTGGGAGATGCTGAGGCCGAGCGCCCCCAGACTGCCGATCTCGAGAAAATCGCGGCGCGTAAGGCCGTCGCAAGTGGTGATGGAACCGCGTCCGGTAACTTTAAGCATAACGACTCGGCAATGGTTTCAGGTTGACTGCCGCCACGATACCACGAGCCTGCATGCGAGGCAATGCGCCGAGAGTGGCCCGGCCGTCGCGTCGCTGCTATTTGGCAGGCGAGAGGGTCTCCAAGAGGAATCGATCGAGCCCTTCGTCGGCGTCGCCGAGGGTCACGAGCCGTTCGCTCATGTCGTTCAAGGCTTCGCGCGCCGCGTGAAAATTATCCGCCAGGGTCGAGTAGATCGGGGCGAGATCGTACCGGGCCGCCAGGCGATGATCGCTGGCGATGCGGAAGCTGCTCTCGCCGAGCGCCTCGTAATAGCTCAGTCCGGGCGCCCCCTTTCGTTCGGCCCGGGCGAGAATGCGCTTCGGGAAAACGCCGGAGAAAAAGAGCGAATGGTTTCCGATATGCGCCCGGATATGAAAGCGGGTTCGGTCATCGGCCTCCTGCAAGGCGGCCAGCATCTCGAAGAAGTACTCGATCGCCTCCGGCTGCCCGGGCAACCGGCAGCGGGCGGCTTCCTGTTGGGAATACTCGACCAGCAGTTCCGCCGTGTAGTCCGCCACGGCGCGGTCTTCGATCCCGGCGGAGCGGAGGACATGGCGGACGATGACGAAGAAATAGAAGCGGTGGGAGACCCGCAGGCAGCCGCGCTGTTCCAGCAGGGCGCGGAAGAGCGCGTCGTCATCCAGCAAGAGATCGCGGCATTCCTCATCGGAAATCAGTTGCCGGAGAAGGTTTTCGTCCCTGCGAGACTGGCCGAGCGTCTGCAGAATAAACTGTATATCTTCCGCCGTGAACTGCACCCGGCAGTTCGCCTTGATCAATTTCATACATCGATCTCCCAAAAATCCGCAGGCCAGTCGGTATCAGCAGTTCTCATTCCAGGGTCGCAGTTGGGAAAGTGAAGGAGGGATCGAGTTTAGGGATGAAAAGGAATCGACCCACGCACGGGCTGGCCTTTCGCGGTTCGCCGGTGCTCGAAATCGAGATGCCTCCGTGGCGATCACCGTCCGCTTCGTTGCGCTGTGCATATCCGATTTGCGTGGTTGCGGCCAAAGGTTGGCGAGGGCGGGCGGGGCATCAAGAATATTTTGCATTCCCGCTTGCGCACGAGAATAAAGCGAGTATGTTCATGGTGTCACGGATCGCGGGGTGGAGCAGCCCGGTAGCTCGTCAGGCTCATAACCTGAAGGCCGCAGG
>CAYZKY010000116.1:0-20161 GCA_964478815.1 uncultured Verrucomicrobiota bacterium | reverse complement strand
TGGAACCATGCCTATTTGCTCCAATTACTCGGATTTTAGATGCGTTTGCCCTGGACATTCGCCTTTAGTGTCGTGTTGTTCTCCGCGAAAATACACAAGAAATGCACGCCGGAAATCGGTTATTTTTGAAGTCGAATCCATTTATCATCAACCCCTTAAACCGAATCCTAACGCCAAAACGCCATCCACGAGATACACCAGCCGACATCCCAACGTTTCACGGTGCACCTGCCCGAAGATTTCTGACCGGCAGTTTCAATCACACCCCCCGCACCGCCAAGCTCTAATCATGATCCGCGATGCTGGCCGTAATCCGGTTCAGCGCCAAATGGTGCGATCAGTTATTGAGCATGCGAGTGAAAAATACAGAGCGACAGGTCGAACTGTACCGGTAACCGAAAACCGAATTGACAACGGGACCGGCCTCCGCCGCTCCGGTACAAACCCGGCTCCCGCGAGCGTCACGGCAACATCAGCGAATCGAACACTTCGTTCCTCGGCGCGGCGGACAGTCCCAGAATCGGCAGGATTTCCCGCAAATCGTCTTCGACCACATGACGGGCCGCGGCCCGCACCGCCGCCGTTTTCGGCTGAAACGCGATGGAAACGCCGGCCTCGCGCAAGAGACAGACATCGTTTTCCCCATCGCCCACGGCCAGCACGTTCTCCACGCCGATGTTTAATTCATCCAGCAAATTCCGCATCACATTCAATTTGCAGACCTTGTGCCGGCGGCAGCCGTTGGAACGCTGCATCGCCGGCGACAGAGAGATCCGGCCCGTGGCGATATCGTTGCGGAACCGGCCGATATGGCTCACCGTAAAATCCGCATAGACCCGCCGCCGGACGGTCTCCGCCGCCAGGCGGTAGCTATCCGTCACCACCCCGACGAGATAGCCGGCGCGCCGCAGGGCGATGACCGTCTCCACGGCGCCGGGCATCAGCGGCACCGCTTTGGCCACGGCCTCGAACTCCGACTCCCGCAGACCCACGAACAGTTCCGCGATGCGCTTCGTCCGCGTGACCGGGTCGATCTCGGCATTGTCCAGCAGAGGCCGCAATTGGTCCAGCTTGCCGGCGTGCCGCGCCAGTTCCATGACGAAGCGCCCGGCGAGCAGCGTGCCATCCATGTCGAAAATCGCGAGCCGCTCGGTGTTGCGGAGCATGGCCATCGAGTGGCGCAAATCCGCCTTCCGCAGCCGGTCGCGCTCTTTCGCGGCGCGCAACGTCCGCAGCCGCAGCCGTCCCCAGCCGGCCGCGCGTTCCAAAATCGTCCGCGCGACCTGCGTGGCCATTTCGCCGAGCGCTTCGAGATCCTGGCTGTCGTGCTCGATCCGGCCGATATCGACTTCGAGCAGGCGCGCCCGGGCGGCGGCGGCATCGATCAACAGCCCCACATCCACGCCATAATCGTTCTCGAAGCGGAGTTGCCGCAGGAGCGACCGGCGGGCGGCCACAATGCCGCCCAGCGGTTGAGAGAAATGGGACAGCTCGGGGAAATAGGTTCGGAGCAATGGGCGCGCGGTCAGAATGGTCACCCTGCCGCCGCTGCGGCCGAACTTCGCCTTCACGAAGTCCGCCTCGCCCGAAATTATCGGCTGCGTCATCTTCTCGACCAGGTCTTTTTGCAGGCCGCGCATATCGCCATCGAGATAGAGCAGGCATTCGTAACGCGCGGCTTGCATGCCATCTTCCATGGAAGATCCTTTGCCGAGGATCGCGCTCGAAATGACGCGTGCGCCGGCCTTGGCCGCCAGCTCCGGCGTGCCGTCGATCGAGCCATCGTCCACCACGATCACTTCTCCAACGCGCTTGTCCCGCCTGGCGAAGCGCACCACCCGTTCGATGGTGCGGGCTTCGTTCAAGGCCGGGATGACGACCGATACTTTCCGTCGTTCCTGCGGCGATGGCCCCGCTTTGGCGAGCCGCGCCGGCTTGGTGGCGCGCCGGGATGGTGAACCGTTCAGGCTATGGGTTCGAGATTTCGTGGTCATAAGCGTTTTCCTCCTGATTGTTTGGGACGCTCAGCCACTCGAAGGAAATGCGCGCCGGCACGCCGAAGCGCGCCGACGGACTTCCTCTGGAACAACGGCATGCCCTCGATCGACCCGCGAAGCGAAGGTTTGCTGTTGTGCCTCGCCTCTACCGGAGGCGAGCAGATTCACACGCGGGCCGGGCGGTTCGTAGTGCAAAAAACCCAGCCGCCGCGCGAAAACACTGCGAGTGCTAAACGACGGCTCTTAGACTCCGCCTTGCGCGGGACGATTCAAGAATTTTTATCGGAAAATTTCTCGAACCCGGCCGCGGGTTTCAGGCGGGCGGCGCGACCGGCGAGTCCTCTCACTTTACTTCCAATCGAGCGAAGGATTCCTCGATGAACGTCGTATTCTGCACCCGGGCCAGCCGGGCGTACAAACCGCCGCTCTCCACCAATTCCTCGTGCGTGCCGCGTTCCACGATCTCGCCGTGGCGCAGCACGAGAATCTGGCTGGCATTGCGAATGGTGCTCAAGCGGTGGGCGATGACGAAGCTGGTGCGGCCCGCCATCAACCGATCGAGCGCGTCCTGGATCAGCCGTTCCGTGCCGGTATCCACGCTGGCCGTGGCTTCGTCCAGAATCAGTATCGGCGCATCCTTCAACAACGCGCGGGCGATGCTCACCCGCTGCTTCTCGCCGACGCTCAGCTTGACGCCGCGCTCGCCGACGCGCGAATCGTACCCTTCCGGCAATTGCGCGATGAACTCGTGGCAATGGGCGGCACGCGCCGCCGCGATCAATTGCTCCTCGGTGGCATCCAACCGACCGTACAGAATATTTTCCCGCACCGTGCCGTTGAACAGGAAGGGTTCCTGGCTCACCACCGCCATCTGGCGGCGCAGGGAAGCGAGCGAAACGGACCGCGTGTCGATCCCGTCGATGGTGATGCGGCCCGCCGTCAGTTCGTAAAAGGCGGGGAGCAGGTTCACGAGGGTCGATTTTCCGGCGCCGGTCGGCCCGACCAGAGCGATCATTTCCCCCGGCTCGGCCCGCAGGGAAATTTCTTTTAGCACCTGTTTCTCGGTCGAATACGCGAACCCGGCTTGATGGTAGACCACTTCACCCGCCACTTTCGCGGGCAACTCGATGACTCGCTCCGTCCCGGCCCGTTCCTCGGTGGTGTCGAGAATATCGAAGACGCGCTCTCCGGCGGCGCGCGCCGCCTGGAGCATTTGATTGAGACCGTGCAGCCGGCCGATCGGCTCGTAGAAGAGCGCCAGATACAAGAGAAACTCCACGAGCTTGCCGATGGTCATTTCGCCGGAGATGACCTGCGCGCCGCCGAAGCCCAGCACCAGCACCGTGCCCAGCGCCGTGGCGAAGCTCATCGCCGGCGAGTAAGCCGCCCACGCGCGCATGACCAGCAGCGTCCCTTTGCGCAACTCGTCCGCGCGCTGCGTGAAGCGCGCATCTTCGTGCGGCTCGCGGCTGAAGGCCTTGATCTGGCGGACGCCCTGCAAATTATCCATGAGCAGCGCGTTCATGGCGCTCGCGGCCTCGCGTTGTGCGCGATAGCGTTTGTGCGCCGTGGTGGTGTACCAGTAGGCCCCCGCCGCGAGCAACGGGATCGGCGCCAGCGCCACGGCGGCCAGCAGTGGATTATTCGCCAACAGGATCGCCAGCACCCCGACAATGCTCAGCACCGCGACGGTCCCCTGCTCCGTTCCGTCGATCAGCACGCGTTCGACGGAATTAACATCCTCGATCACCCGGGTCATCAAGTCGCCCGAGGCGCGCTGATCGAAATAGCCGATGGGGAGCCGCTGCAACCGCGCGAAGACCTCCCGCCGCATGTCGAAAATCACGTTCTGCTCGAACGTGTTGTTCACCCAGATGCGGAGGCTGTTGAACAGGTCCCGGAAGAGAAATGCGCCCGCGATCCCGAGCATGACCGGCAGCAGCCATTCCCGGCGGCCTTGGCCGATCACTTCATCGATGGCGAATTGCGTCAGCTTGGGATAAAGGAAGGAACAGGCCAGCGACGCGATGGCGCATGCGATCGTGCCCGCGGCCATGCCGCGATACGGGCGCAAGTAGCGCGCCACGCGGCGCACGATTTCCCAGGTGCTCCGCTTTTTCGAGCTGAAGCTGGGATCGGTGGCGGCTGACTGGTGCCGGTGCATCGACATGGCGCGGAAGTTAGCCGCAGCCGCCGCCCCGCGCAAAAGCGCCCTCGAGATTCGGCGTCATCGCTGGCGCGCGTGGGCGAGAAATTCTGCCTCGTAGCCTTTCATCCGCCGATCCATGAGAAACGGCCCGAAGGGCAGCAGCGCCGCGACGAAGATCAACGTTCCGCGGCTCAGCGGCCAGCCGCCCACCCACATCGCCCGGGCGAGCGCCAGGCAAAACCAGACGAACAGCGCGCCGTGCAACGACCCCACGATCGAGACGGCCTTGGGCTGGCCCCAGATGTACTTTAACGGCATGGCCAAGCCGACCAGGAGAATGAAGGAAACCCCTTCGATCAAACCGGCCCAGCGCAACATCGAGATCGGATTTTTAATCACGCGCCCGCACCATCGCGCGAGTCAGCCGCTTGCGCCAGTGCGAGTCCGGCGTTTCGGCCGTGGGAGAATCGAAGCACGCTTCAGCGCCGCGCCACGTCGCGCGCGAGCCGGGCACCGAGGTTGACCAACCGGGTGGCCGCGGCGGGCGAAGCCGCTTCCGCATAGATGCGCAAAATCGGTTCCGTGCCCGACCCGCGCAACATCAGCCACGCGCCGTCCCTGGCCACGAACTTCACTCCGTCGTAGTCCTTGATCCCGGCCAGCGGAGAGCCACCCAGCCGGGCCGGCGGGTTGCGCCGGCAGAACTCCATGAGCGCGCCGCGTTTTTCCAGAGGGAACTGCGTGTCGATGCGGGCATAATGATGCGGCCCGTACTCCCGCTCCAACTGCGCCAGGAGCTGCCCCAACGGCTTGCGCTCGATGGCGAGCATCTCGAGGAGCATCAGCCCGGAGAGAATGCCATCCCGCTCCGGCACATGTCCGGGATAGGCGATTCCGCCGCTTTCCTCGAACCCGAGCAGCACCCCGCCCTTGAGCAACTCCGCCGTAATATACTTGAAGCCGACGCCGGTCTCGACGAGTTCGAGGCCGTGTTTCGCGCAAATCTTGTCGACCATCGAAGTGGTCGTGAGGGCTTTCACCACGCGCCCCTGGCCGCCGCGGCGCCGGATGAAATGTTGCAGCAGCAGGCAGACGAGATGATGCGTCGTCAGCGCCCGGCCGCGGCCATCCATCCCGCCGACGCGGTCGGCGTCGCCATCCGTCACCAGGCACAAATCGTGCGGATGCCGCGCCAGATAGGCCGCGCTGCGCGCGTAGTTCTTCGCGATCGGTTCCGGATTGATCCCGCCGAACAGCACATCGTGCGCGGCATTGAGCGTGGTGACGCGGCAGGTGGTCCCGGCCAGCAAGGTGTCGAAACAACCCGCGCCCACCCCGAACAACGCTTCGTGGGCAAACTTCAGTTTCGAGGCCGCGATCGCCGGAAAATCCACGAGCCGCTTGAGCGCCTTGAAATAGTCCGGGCGGATGTCCTTGCGGACGATCCGCTTGCTGTTGAGTACTTCTGCGAGAGGGAGCGACCGCACGCCCGACCGGCCGAGTTGCGCCTCCACGCCCTGGCAGATGGTGGCGTCGGCCGAGCCGCCGTAATGCCCCTTGAGCTTGAAGCCGTTGAAGATCGGCGGATTGTGGCTCGCTGTGATCATCACGCCGCCCACGCAATTTTCCCGCTTCACCAGCCACGAGACGGCCGGCGTGGGCGTCGGCACGCTCGTGAGGATCGCTTCGAAGCCGTTGCCGGCGAGGATCTCCGCCGTGCGGATCGCGAATTCCGGGGACAGAAACCGGCGGTCGAATCCCACCACCGCCTTGGCCAGCGTTCCCGGCGCGCCTTGCGCGCGCCAGTAATCCGCGGTGGCCTGCGCCGCCTTTTCCAGGTTTGCGAAGGTGAAGTCCTCCGCGATCACCGCCCTCCAGCCGTCCGTGCCGAATTTAATGGTGCTCATCGAGAAACCAGGAGTTGGGGCGGTCAGGCCGCCGGGGCCGCCGCCTTGGCGAGATCCCGCATTTTCTTCACCGCGGCTTTCATATTCCGCTTGGCGAACAGCCCGGTCCCGCTCACGAACGTGTCGGCGCCCGCCCGCGCGCAGTCTGCCGCCGTCTGAAAATTGATGCCGCCATCCACCTCAAGATGCCACGCCAGTTTGCGGGCCTTCCGCCAGGCCGCCGCCTGCTGGATCTTCGGCAGCGTTTCCTCGATGAACGGCTGCCCGCCAAAGCCGGGGTTCACCGTCATGATCAGCAGCAGATCGATCTTCTTCAGATAAGGCTCCGCCGCTTTCAAAGCCGTCGGCGGGTTCACCGCCAGCCCCACTTTCTTCCCGAGCGAGCGTATCTTCCAGATCAATGACTCCACCTGTTGGCCCAGCTCGGCGTGGACGGTGATGGAATCCGCACCCGCCTTGGCGAACGGCTCGATCAAGATTTCCGGCCGGTCGCACATCAAATGGACATCCAGGAAAAACTTCGGCGCCGCGGCCCGGCACACCTGCACCACCTGCGGGCCGAACGAAAGGTTCGGGACGAAATGGCCATCCATGATATCGAGATGCAGCCAGTCCGCCTTGGCGCGCTGCGCCCGGACCGCCTCCGCGCCAAACTTGCTGAAATTCGCCGCCAACAGCGACGGTGCGATGATCATTTCCCGAGGGTGTGGTTTTTTCTTCCGCGCCGTCAATCCGGGAGCGAAATCATGGGAAGCACTCGCGGCATGCGGACGAACTGCCTGATCTGGGCAGTATCCACAACACCACAATCAAGACATCTAATATTTAATTTTCACTTTAGTATTGACCGGCCATTTCGTTTCTGCCAGCCTGTGCGTTACCCCTCAAGGAGTGATGAACGTTTACCGCCACTGGCCCGCGACACTAGGATGGATTGCCTTGGGAATTGGGTTGGCCCTCCAACTGTTCGCGCCGCGCCTCGAAATCACGGATGGGCGCTTCGTCATCCCATCCCGACTGGCGGTCCCAGGCCAGTCGGTGGATCCCCAGGCGCTCGTCGCCAAGGAACGGCGCTACAAACTGGCTTCGGCGCTGTTGATGCTGACTGGGACGGTGCTCCTGGCCTTCAGCTATCGGCATTTGCTTCTGCCGGCGGTTCCGCCGGCCGATCGAGCGGCGGCCAAAACCACGGCCTCGCATTCCTCCCGAACGACTGCTCAACCGGAACAAACAAACTGAACCATAAAAACGAAGTCTCCAAAGGATCCATCCAAATGAAAGTTACTGGAAAATACTTCAGAACCATCGCGCGCCTTGCGGCCGTGGCCGTCATTGGCGTCACCTCGGTCGTCCTGGTCAATGCCGCCCAAACCGTCGTCATCGCGAACGCGGCCAACATCCCGTACAATCTGGCCGCTGGCGCGACGAGCGCCGCCATCAGCCTCACCGCCGATCGCCCCATCCTCGCGATGGGGATCTGCACCACCGTTGGAGTCCGGGGGGTCGGCCAGGTCACGCTCCTGCGCACGAGCGTCGCGCCCTTCTTCATCGAATGGACGGGACTCGAATCGACCGCGGGTTCCGCGATCACGCAAGGTTTCAGCGACATAACGGGCACTCACATCGTCTACCTCGACTTCGCGCATCAAGTCGAGTTGGAGGTCGTGGCCTCCGCCGGGGCGACTCCGACCCGGATGAGTGTGCATAACGGCGCCGGCGCGGCCCGCGTGGGCCATGTCACGCTGATCTGGTAAGTTACTCTTGCCGCCAAGTTCCGGCTGGCGCCATTGCGCGCCGGCCGGACTAGGGGCTTGTCCGCATCGGTTGTGCCTCCGCCAAACCGCCTTCGATCTCTGCCGCTTGGCCTGCTGGCCGCCGCGCTCGCGGCCGGCTGGTTCGGACGCATGGCTGTTGAGCGAACGCGCCCCACAACGGCCCCCGCAGCCCAGGCCGTCGTCTCGCAGGACGCGGAACGTTCGCCGCGCCCTTTCGGTTCAACCGGGATAACGCCAGCCACGCGACCGGCCGAGACTGCCCTGGCTAGCCAGCAAGAGATCGCGGCCGGGAAATCGGTTGCCGAAGTCCAGTCGTCCGCCTCGCCCGATGCACCCAAAGACGGAGCCGCGCCGACTCCCGCCCAAGCCACGATTCAGCCAACTCAAGCGGATTTACCGCATCCACCACGAACCCCCGGCGCCGCTCAGCCAGAGGGTGAGGAAGAAAGTTCCGCGGCCGATGCGAAATTCGCGGCGTTGCTTTCACTCCTCTCCCAGCCCGATCTCATCCTGGCGAATTCGGTGTTCCATGATTTGCTGACCGAAAATCCCGAGGCTGCTCTCGAAGCGCTCTTGCGGCTCGTCGAGGATTCCGGCAACCCGCACCGTGTCCAGGCCGTTCAACTGCTTCTCAATAGCCAATTGGTCGATCCCGACCTGGCCGATCCGGCGGTGCGGCGCGCCCTGCAGGATGGCGGCCCGGCGGTCGCCCACGGCGCGATCGAAGAACTCGCGGGACGGAACGATAAACAGGCACTCGGTCTGCTCAACGAGATCATGGACCGAGGCGATCCTGACACCCGGCTCTTGCTGGTCCAATCGGTCGCCGACAATTTCGCCGCGTCCGGCCTCGTCCAGCGCGGTCTCTCCGACCCCGACCCCGGTGTCCGACTGGCCGCCGAGCTAGCCGTGGCGCCGCGACCTTAGAGCCTGTCTGAAAATTCCGGCGGGGGTGGCGGCGAGGGATTTTGGCTGCGGCCGAGGCGGCCCGACCGGCGCATCCCCGCAGCGGGCTGTAACGGTCGGGCCAACGAAGGCCCCAGCCAAAAGACCCGCCGTCAGCCCTGCCGCAATTTTCAGACAGGCTCTTAGGTTTCAACAAGTACGGGGCTCCTTCGGCTTCCGCATCGCCCGTGCCGCGCGCGCGCCCACGAGATCATTTCCCCGATCGAACAGCCGGCTGAACAAAATTGGCTAAGCACTGGCCAACCGCGGCCTGCCGCGGCCGTGCGCCGCATGGTCAAATGTGGCAAACACATGCAAACCAGGGACGCCACCCAACCCTCGACGAACCGTTGCCCGCCGCTCCGGATGGGCGCACGCTTGCGCTGGCTGTCCGCCGCGCTTTTGGCCGGCGCCTGCCTCGCGGTGCCCGCCGCCCCTCTGCCGCTCGAAGAAGACGCCACTCGTTATGCGGCCACGCCGGCGGTTGGCATCGTTTCCGAACTCGAACGCCGCCTCGAACGCGGGGAAGCCCGGTTGGAATACACCCCCGAGTTCGGTTATCTCCCGGCGCTGCTGCGCGAACTCCGCATTCCTCCTTCCAGTCAATTGCTGGTCGCTTCCAAAACCTCGCCCAACAAAAGTCACATTTCCCCGAAGAATCCTCGCGCGCTTTACTTTAACGATCAGGTCTCGCTGGCGTTCGTGCCGGGCGCGAGCTTGATCGAATTGGCCGCGCACGATCCCCAGCTCGGCTCGGTTTTTTACACGCTCGACCAGCATCCCGCCGGGCGGCCCCGGCTCGCCCGGGACAATCGCTGCCTGGAATGCCATTCTTCCAGCAAGACCCTCCAGGTGCCCGGATGGCTCGTTCGTTCCTTTGCGACGCACGCCGATGGCGAAGTGGATGTGCTGGCCGGCTTGATGGTGAATCACCGCACGCCCATCGCCGAGCGCTGGGGCGGTTACTACGTCACCGGACAAACGGGTGGACAACCCCACCGGGGCAACCGATTCGATGCCGAAGCCCTTCCCGCCTCGCGAGGCGCCACGCCGCCCGGCCTCGAACTGCCGGAATTTCCCTGGGGTCGCAAATTCCCCGAGCCGGGGAGCGATGTGGCCGCCCTGCTCGTCTTCGATCATCAGGTCCACATGATGAATCTGCTCGCCCGCCTCCGCGCGGAGGTGGAGGCCCTGCCCGAATCCGAATCGTTAAGCCGCGTCGAGAGCACGACCCAGGCCGTGCTGCAGTACCTGCTCTTCGCCGACGAGGCCCCGCTCCAGGCGCCCGTCGCCGGCAGTTCCGGTTTCCGGCGCGCCTTCGAAGCCTCCGGGCTCGCCGATGCGCAAGGACGTTCGCTCCGGCAATTGGACCTGAAGCAACACCTGCAGGCCCATCCGTGCAGTTTCATGATCGCTTCGCCGAGTTTCGATGCCCTGCCGTTGCGCGCGCGGCGTCATCTCTATCGCCGGCTCTGGGACATTCTCTCCGGCGCCGCACCGCCCCCCACCCCGCGCCTCGCCAGCGTCGAAAGCCGCAACGCCCTCCGGGAAATCCTGCTGGCCACCCGGAAGGAACTGCCCGTCTACTGGTCGCTGCCCTAACCCGAACCACCCGGCCCATTCCGCTGTCATGCTCGTCCCAGCTTTTTGCGCCCTGTCGATCTCTGTCGCGACCGTTCTGGCCACGGAGCCCGCGGCCGGGGCGGCCGCGCCCCTCTTCCAGTGGCGCCCGTTCCTCGCTCCGTTTCACGCGGTGGTGCTTCATTTCCCCATCGGCTTTCTGACCCTGGCCGCGATTCTCGAAGTCTACCGATTGTGGCGGCCGGGCGAAGAGGTCCGCCGGGTGGCGGGTCTCGTCCTCTGGCTGGGGCTGGCCACGGGACTGGCCTCGGCCGGCTTCGGCCTGCTGCGCGCCGGCAGTTCGGATTACGACGCCCGCACGCTGGAACTGCACCAACGCTTCGGCCTCGCCGTCCCGGCGGCCACGGTCCTCGCCCTGGCGCTCCATCACTGGGCCGCCCAAACGGGAGCCGCCCGGGCCTGGACGCGGCTTTACCGCCTCGTGCTGGCCGGCACGGTCGGCCTGGTGGTCGTCGCCGGCCATTACGGCGGGAACCTCACGCATGGTTCCCGCTATCTCGTCGAAAACGCCCCGGCCTTTGTCCGGGCGCTGCTCGAGCCTCAAGCCGCTTCCCTGCGATCCGCTTCCTCCGATCAATCCCAAACCGCCAATCCCGACGTCTTCGCCGCCAAGGTCCGCCCCATCCTCGAATCCAAATGCCTCTCCTGCCACGGTCCCGAAAAGCAAAAAGGCGGGTATCGTGTCGACTCCTCCGCCGCGCTGTTCGAAGCCGGCCACAGCGGCGTCCCGGCCATCAAACCGGGCGATCCGGTCGGCAGCCAGTTGATCCGCCTCATCCTCCTCCCGCCGCACCACGACGACGTCATGCCCCCCGAAGGCAAGCGCCCGCTCGCGCCGGAGGAAGTCCTGACGCTGCTGGAGTGGATTCGGGACGGCGCGCGCCTCAGTCCCGGCGAACCGGCCCCACCCGCCGCGAAGCCGTAAGGCTGCTACTTTTCCCGCAAGGCTACTTCTTCTCCTTGTGCTGATCGTGGCAGGAGCCGCACGCCTTCGTCATCCGGCCAAAGGCCTCCTTCGCCGCAGCTAGGTCTTTGACATCCACCGCGCTCAACACGTCCGCGCTGCCCTGCCGGAGCAGCTTGCTCGCCGCCTCCGCCCAGACGCCGTCGGGACAACGCCCGTCATCCATCAGGAGGTAGCTCCCTTCGTTGAGCACGGCCGCATGCGCCGCCAGCGCGGCCCACGCCTCGTCGTTCGCGGGTGTGGCGTCCAACCCCTTCTTCAAGCTTTCGCACTGCGGTTTGATCACCTGCTTCATGAACTGGCCGGTGGTCATCGCCCGCGTCTTGCCCTTCTTGACCTGCGCCTGCGCCACGCCCGCCGCCGCCGCCAACGCCACGGCCAGCGCCAGGCTGGACACGGTCATCTTCGCCATCTTCAACTTGGAAATCATATCGAGTTTAAGTTCAAGTTTAGGTTCGAGTTTTTGGGACAGGACCGAGACTACCGAGGAACGCGGCCCCGCCTCCGTCTTTCTTGGCAATTCCTGCTCTTTTCTTGTTGCCCCAAACCCGGCCGCGTGAACAAGGCTGCCCAAAAAAATGGGGAGCCCTCCGCGGGCTCCCCCCAAGCGCGATCCCGGCGAACTCGGGCCAGTGGCCGTGGCGACTGCGTGGCGCCCGCGACCGCTTTGCGACGAGTTTCTGAACTAAAACCGGATCGCCAAATCGACGGTAACCCGATCGTCGAACAAACCCTTGGGCTTGCTCACCCCGGCCTCGTAGGCAAATCCCAAATCCGCCCACCGGCAGAGACGCGAACGAAACCCGCCGCCCACGACCACCTGCGTTTCGCCGCGCGCGTTCGATGTCCCGAAGTTGACCAGGTCCCACCCTTCCACGCCGAAGGCCGGCCCTTTCCCCTCATCCAGAATGGTAAACGCGCTCGTCGTGATGAACGGGATGAACCATTGGCAGGTGTAGTAATCCGCCTGCAGGCTGTAATGAAGCTGGGTCGTGCCCTCATCCAGGTCCATCGGAATTCGGGCGCCGGCATTCCCCGTCAAATGAAAGTCGCCCCAGCCTTTGGCCGACGACACAAACAAATCCCACTCCCCGTCTCCCTGCCCCTGGAGCACATCCGTATTCCCGGTCGGCAAGTCGATCTTCACCCCCGGGGTCAAGATGAACTGCCGCTCCCGATCGTCGATGACGGCATATTTCAGGCCGGCCGCGATGTTGGCCCAACCGTCAGCCTTGGGCACCGCCGCCTTCGGATTGAGTTCGATAACGCCGTCTTTCGTCGCAATGATGGCCAGGCGCTCGGTCACCGCGTAGCGCGCCTGCATGGCATAAACCCGGATGTCCCCTCCCTGCGTGGCGAAACTGTCGTCGATATTGTGGTGCATGAAGAGCGGCCGGATTTCGCTCTGAATAAAGGGCGACTCGAAGAACAGCGGATTCGCCACCGGCGCAATCGCGTGGTCGATCCAGTTTTCGGCCGCCTGCAGCGCGCTGGCGGCAGTCAGGGTGAGGATGGAAACGGTCAGGAATGATTTCATATTCGCTGCCCCAAACCTCTGCGATCCCCGGCTGCCCCGCTTTCTTCTTCTTGTCAGAGTTGGCGCGGCTATTGTTCAACGGCCGAGGCCCGCACCGGCCAATTCCGGCCCGCCGAGAACCAAGAAATGAGCAGCCGCGCTCGCCTTTTCCCTCGACGTTGCCATTGGAAACGCACCTGTTTGGTGCTCTGCTGGACGTTGATGAACGGGAATTCTTCATCCCCCGCCGATGCCAACCCGCCACCCGGGCCGGCCGCCCCGCAGTGCCCTCGCCGGGCCGCGCGACTCAGCCGCGATCCGCGGCCGGCGGCCGGCTGGATGACGCTCGATTTTTGGATGCGCGAGCCCTTCCGCTTCTTTTTTCCGGCGGCGGCGCTGGCCGGCGCGGTCGGCGTGGGACTGTGGCTGCTGCTCGTGGCGGGCTGGACGCAGGAATATCCCGGCCCCGCCCACGCCCGCTTGATGATTCAGGGGTTCTTCGGCGGATTCATCTTCGGCTTTCTCGGCACCTCGCTCCCCCGCTTGCTGGAAGCGCCACCGCTCCGCGCTTCGGAACTGCTTCCGCTCCTGGCCTTGTTCCTCGCCAACACCTTCGCTCTGGCGGGAGGCTGGATCATCTGGGGCGATGCCCTGTTCCTTGCGGAATTGCTCTGGTTCGCCGTGAGTCTGCTCCGCCGCTGGCCCGCCCGGAAGAGCCTGCCGCCGCCCGGTTTTTTGCTGGTCGCGCTGGCGTTCGTTGGCGCCGCGGCCGGCACGGCCATCCACGCCGCTCAACCGGTTTGGAATTCGGAGGGTCCGTTCGAATCCTTCCTCGAGCCCCTGGCGCGACTCCTCGCCTGGCACGGCTTTCCCCTGCTCTGCATTCTCGGAGCCGGCGGATTTCTCCTGCCCCGGTTCCTCAATCTCGGCGTCCGGCGGCGCTATCCGGACGATCTCGTTCCCTCTCCGGTGTGGAAGTGCTCGGCCGGAGTGGCCGCCCTGTCCGGCCTCCTGATCCTCGCCAGTTTCGTCGCCGAAGCCGCCGGATGGACGCGCTCTGCGGGCGTCGCCCGGGCGTTCGTCGTCTCGGCCTATCTGGCCTGGGAAATGCCGGTCGAGCGCCTGCGCCTCCGCTGGCAAGGCGCGCATTGGCCGCTCGCGCTGGGCGTTCTCTGCGTCCCGCTCGGGATTTTCGCTGCCGCGCTTTGGCCCTCCGCCCGCACCACTCTGCTTCACCTTGAACTCCTCGGCGGGTTCGCGCTCGTTACGTTAAGCGTCGCCGCGCGGGTGGTCTACGGCCATAGCGGCGAGCGCCACCGCCTCGAAGGCCGCTGTCTGGGATTCTCCATCGCGGCCATCCTGATCTGGATCGGCCTCGCCACGCGCCTCGCCGCCGGCTTTTTTCCCGGCATCCAGACCTCTCATTACCTGTATGCCGCGCTCCTGTGGCTGGCCGGGCTCGGGCTCTGGGCCTGGTGGGTGCTGCCCCGCGTTTTCCGCCCGGACCCGGAAGAATGATACGATCCGGCTGCACGCATCGACCGACGTGGCTGGTGGCCAAAGTCTAGTTGAAAGCCGCCGGTGCTGCGCCTATGGTGCCCGCTCGGTTTTCTCCGCCCGGCCATCTGTCCGGCTGGCGAACCGTTGTGACTAAACCTATGAAAATCCTCAGTTTCCTGGCCGCGGCGACGCTGGCCATCCCGATGCAAGCCGCCGATTCCAAACCGCTCGCGACCGAGAAAGAAAAGCAGAGCTACGCCGTCGGCGTGAATGTCGGCAATCGCTTCAAAAGCGAAGTGATCGATCTGGACATCGACGCCTTCGTGCGCGGCTTCCGGGACAACTTGAGCAACGCCAAACCGGCCTTGACTGAAGCGGAACTCGAGCAGGCGATCCTCGGCTTTCAGCAGGGCATCCAGTCCAAAACCGCCGAGCGCGGCGCCAAGGCCGAGAAGGTCGGGGCCGATTATCTCACCCAGAACAAAGCCAAGGAAGGCGTGCAAACGACCGCGAGCGGACTTCAATACAAGATTCTGGCGGCCGGTTCGGGCGCGAATCCCAAGGCGACCGATAAGGTCAAAGTCCATTACCGGGGCACGCTGGTCGATGGCACCGAGTTCGACAGTTCGTACAAGCGCAATGAACCGATCAGCTTCGAACTGGATGGCGTAATCAAGGGCTGGACGGAAGGTCTGCAGAAGATCAAGCCGGGCGGCAAAATCCAGCTCGTGATCCCTCCGGACCTCGGCTACGGCGCGTCCGGCCAGGGGCCCATCCCGCCGAACTCTGTGCTGCTGTTCGACGTCGAGCTGCTCGCGATCAATCCGCCGGAGGAGAAGTAGCCACCCGGAAGGGGCTGGCGGCGCTCAGGTGCGGCAAGGGCGCCGCGAACCGGCTGAGATAGTCCGGATCTTCCAATAAATGGCCCGGCGGGTTCTCCTCCTGCCGGGCCAGCAAATGCTTCAGTTCGTCGAGGTTCGCCGACCACCGCACTCCGTTAAAAAACTCGCACCCGCCGAACTGGGTTTTATACAGGCCTTTCTTCGAATAACAGGTGCCGAGATACAAGTGGCGGGACCCGGCGGCCGCAAAGTGCGCCACCGCCGAGGTCATCAGGAACATCCCCAGATTCTTCGCCGCCAGTTCCAGGTCGTAGTAGGCGAAGTAGTAATACGCCATCCGTCCGGGAGACACGTAGAGCACCGCGTAACCCGCGTCCCGTCCTGTCGCCGCGTCCTGCGCCACCAGCAGGTGCGTCGCCAGAGGCGAAGCGAACAGTTCGTCGAGCCGCGCCGCGGTCATGACCCCCTGCCCCAGCCGCTGCTCCGCGTAGCGCAGGCAGAATTCCCGCCGCTCCGGCGTGTAGGCGAACTCGGCGCGCGGCACGAGTTGCACGCGAAAGGCCTCCCCTTTCCGCAGAATCCGGCGGTTCTCCGAGGAGAGCTTGAACTGCCGCAAGTCCACGCGGATATGGCGGTTCAGGTAGAAACGATCCAGCGCTTTCGAGCTGGGCAGAAATCCGGCCTCGAACAGATCGGCCGGCGTTTCGCCCGCTTCTGGGAAAGCCCAAATCACATAGGGGAAAATGTACCGCTGATACTCCGGCTTCGCTTCGGAAAAGAGGAGCTTCATGTCGCGTAGCGGCGCGGCAGCCGCATTTGCCACCCGGTCAGGATGTCGTACGACACCGAGTTTTTCAGCGCGGCCAGCTCGTGGACATCGATCTCCTCCGGGCCATCGCGGCCCATAACGGTGACTTCGTCCCAAGGCTGCGCCTCCGGAATGTGCGTCACATCCACCGTGATGGCATCCATCGAGACGCCTCCGATGATCGGCGCCCGCCGGCCTCGCACCAGCACGGCCCCCTGATTCCGCACCCTCGGGAACCCGGCTCCGTAGCCCAGAGGGAGAACGGCCAGGCGCAGCCGGCCAGGCGCCGTGAACCGCATGCCGTACCCCACCTTGTCCCCTTCCTCGAGTTCCTTGAGCAGCGCGATCCGCGTTTTCACCGACATGACCGGACCGATTCCTTCAATCCGACGGCACACCTTGGACGGATAAACGCCGAAGCTCAGGATTCCGATCCGCACCATGTCCCGATGCGCGTGGGGCAGATCGAGAAATCCGCCCGAATTGCAAGCATGCGTCAACCGAGGTTGCAGACCCGCCTGCCCCAACGCCTCCAGCACGTCGCGAAAGCGCGCGAACTGGAGATTCGCGAACGATTTGTCCAATTCGTCCGACATCGCGAAATGGGTCAGGACCCCTTCCACGATCAATTCGGGGAACGCGCGCAATTGCTCGCCCAGCCGGCCGGCGTCCGTCCAGCGGATGCCGTACCGGCTCATCCCGGTGTCGAACTTCAAATGGACCCGCCACGAGCTGCCGCGCGCGCGCAGCCAGTTCCCCATCGAGGCCACATCCCCGGTCTGGCAGACGCAGGTCGTGAGCCCCGCCTTCAGGCACGCTTCGTACTCCTCCGGCGACCGCGCGCCGAAGACCAAAATCGGCGTCTCGATCCCAGCCCCCCGCAACTCCAATCCCTCCCGAACCGTCGCCACGCCGAAATAAGCCGCGCCGGCCTCCTGCCAGGCCCGCGCCACCGGAGCCGCCCCGTGGCCATAGGCATCGTCCTTCACCACGGCCAGCACGCCCAACTCCGGCGGCTTGGCGCGGACGATCGTTTCGATGTTGCGCCGCAGTTGGCGCAAATCGATTTCCACCCACGCTTGCGGCGCGGACTCGATGCGGGAAATTTCCACCACGCTCCTATAAGTCTGTTGAAAAACTGCGGCCATCCAGTGTGCGAGCGCGGCCGGTGCGATGGCGAGGCGGCCCGGCCGAGCATATCCTTTGCGATCTGTAAGGGAGGGCCAACGACGCCAGCGCGCCGGCCCCGCCGCAGCCGCATCTGGACACTTGCCCGCCCGTTTGGAGTTCCGCCTTTAGGCGGTTCGGGATTTTTCCGACCCCCGGCCGCGTAAACGCGGAACTCCGAACCATAGGCAGACGAGTCTCGGGGGCAGTGCCAAGATGCACACCGCCGCCGCAAAATGGATGGCCGCAGTTTTTCAACAGACTCCTATAGATTCCCCGGCGGCCAGAGCGACTGGCCGATATCCGTGCGATAGTAACTGCCCAGACAGCGCAAGGCGCTCATATTGGCCCGGGCTTTGAAGACCGCCCGGTCGAGGGTGTCCGCCACCGCCACCACATCGGCCAGCCGATGGCCCGCCGCCCAGTACTTCCCGCCCGAATCCACCCGGACTTCGTTCAGCCAGATATCGCAACCCGGCTCCCCCTTGAGGATCAGCGGCACCTCTGGGCCGGTCAGTTGTGTATAGGGGTAGCCATAGCCGGCCAGCGTGATCGAGCAGCCATAGTCGTAGCGGCGCCGGAACTCCGGCCGGGGCGGTTGGTTGGCCGCCGCCGCCAGCAGCGTCTCGACCGGGTTTTTTAACATCCGCAAAATCATCGCGCCCGAGGTCACTCCCAGCCGCACGTTATACTCGAGCACGTACCAGCGGCGGTTGTGCAACGCCGCGGTCACTTGCACGGGCCCGTGAAAGCCCGTCCGGGCGAACCAATCGCGCAGCGGATGGAGCAGCGCCGTCGCCAGCCGGTACCGGTCGTTCGGATCGCGCTCGACCAAACCGCCCAGCGGCGCCCCTGCCACGATCCCTTGATTGCCGTCGAAGGCGCGTTTGTACTCCTGATTCGTCACCAGCGAGACGATCTCGCCGCCGCTTACCAGCGCGATGTGCCCCACCTCCGCGCGCCCCATGTACTCCTGCAGGAAAATTCCCTCCCGGTCGTCGATCCGCTCCAGCCAGCTCAGGGTCTCTTCGGCCGTCTCGCACACGATCGTGTGCATCGGGCTGAACGGCCCGCACAGCGGATTCTTGAGCACGAAGCCTTGCTTCTCCGCCTTCACTCGTGCCACCGCCTCCGCCCGCGTCCGGACGAAATGCGCCTTCGGGAACCGAATTCCGCACTCCTCGCAAAGCTGCCGGGCGAAGTCGCGTTCCCGCTCCAGGCGCAACGCCTCCCCGGTGGGGCAGAAAATCGGTATCCCCGAGGCGATCAGCTCCTCCGCCCACGGCTTCTGCGCCCAGTCGATCGACATCGGCACCACCAACCCGACCTTTTCCCGGCGCAACAGCGGCACCGGATTCGGGTGATCCTGGTGGGAAAACGTGCGCGCCACCAGCCCGGGCGGATCCTGGGCATAGTCCCGCGTCAGGTAACCGATCACCTCGGCTCCGGCCGCGGAAAGAATCTTGAGCGTGGAATGCGCGAAGGAGCCCACCCCGAACACACACACTTTGGGCAGGTTCAGGCGAGCGGCAGCGCGCGGAGCAGCAGACATTGGTCGGAAATTAGAAACCCCTCCGCCCCATGTCAAACTTCCGCGAGCCCTCGCCTCCGGTGTCTTTTAATTTGAGTCAACGCGCCGCCGGGAGGATCGGCCGTGTCTGGGGTGGACATTAGCCGCCTGATCCTTCATTTTGCCGCTGCGCGCATGAAGCGATATCTGGCCGAGTTTTTAGGAACGTTCGCGCTGGTCTTTGCGGGGACCGGGGCGATCATTATCGATCAGACGACCGGCGGCACCATCGGCCACGCGGGCGTGGCGCTGACCTTCGGCTTGATCGTCCTCGCGATGATCTACACCTTCGGCGACATCTCCGGCGCGCATCTCAATCCCGCGGTGACGCTCGCCTTTTGGGCGGCGCGGCGTCTGCCCGGCTCCGAGGTGCTGCCCTACGCCGCCAGCCAAATTGCCGGTGCGTTCGCGGCCAGCGGCCTCCTCCGCATGTTATTTCCCCAGGCCGCCACGCTCGGCGCGACCCTGCCCGCCGGTCCCGCCTCCCAATCGTTCATCCTGGAAGTCGTCCTGACGTTCCTCCTCATGCTCACCATCCTGAACGTCTCGACCGGCGCGAAGGAAAAGGGCATCACCGCCGGGATCGCTGTCGGGGCGGTCATCGCTCTCGAAGCCATGTTTGCCGGGCCGATCTGCGGCGCGTCGATGAACCCCATCCGCTCGCTCGCTCCGGCGCTCGTGGCCGGGCCGCTCGAACATCTTTGGATCTACCTCCTCGCGCCGACCCTCGGCGCGCTCGGCGCCGTGCTGGCCTGCCGCTGCGTGCGCGAGTCCGGCTGTTGCACCGCCCTCGCTCCTCGAACTGCCCCATGAACCCACGCCGCGTCCTCTTCGTTTGCATCCACAATAGCGCCCGCAGCCAGATGGCCGAGGCGTTTCTCAACCGTCGCTGCGCTCCGGCCATCGAAGCCCACAGCGCGGGGCTCGAACCCGGCCGCCTCAACCCGGTGGTCGTCGAAGCGATGCGCGAAGCCGGCATCGACATTTCGCGGCATCGCACCAAATCCACCGCCGAGATGCTGGCCAGCGGGCCGATTTTCGACGACGTCATCACCGTTTGCGACGAAGCGAGCGCCGAACGATGCCCCGTCTTTCCCGGCAGAGCACGGCGTCTCCACTGGGGCTTTCCCGATCCATCCGCCTTCGCGGGTTCCCCCGAGGAAAAACTCGCCCGCACCCGCGCCGTCCGCGACGAAATCGCCGCGCGCATCGACTCCTGGTGCCGGGAAGTCTGTCCTCCGGCGCGTTGAACCAGTTCCGCCTCCCGCCGCCGCGCTTCCGCTCTTTGCTCCCATTGCGGCTTGAACCCGCCGCCCCCGGCCTTACCCTGCCCCGCGTCGGATGAGAAAGACCAAGATCATCGCCACGCTCGGCCCGGCC
>CAYZKY010000115.1:0-20266 GCA_964478815.1 uncultured Verrucomicrobiota bacterium | reverse complement strand
GGCACTGCGACAGCACTGGCCCGAGTATTTGATGGAAGCCGCGTGTCTCGGCATCTTCATGATCTCGGCGGGCGCATTCACTGCGTTGCTCGAATATCCTGGATCGCCGGTTCACAGTGCCATTCCGAATAACTTCACACGCCTCGCCCTCAACGGCCTCGCGATGGGGCTCACTGCCAGCGCCATCATCTACTCGCCCATCGGTGCGCGCTCCGGGGCGCACATGAACCCCGCTGTAACTTGGACGTTCTTTCGTCTCGGAAAAGTGAGACCATGGGACGCGCTGTTCTACCCGGTTTTTCAAACGCTCGGTGGCGTCGCCGGAGTGGTGCTCGTGAGCCTCGTGCTGGGGAACATCTTCACAGACGCACCCGTGAACTATGTCGTCACCGTGCCGGGCAAATCAGGCGTTGCCACGGCCTTCATTGCCGAGACCGTCATCGCCTGCGGCATGATGCTGATGGTGTTGTTCATGACGAACACGCCGAAGTTGGCGCGCTTCACCGGGCTGTGCGGCGGGACGCTGGTGTTTCTCTTCATTACCTTTGAAGCGCCGCTCTCCGGCATGAGCATCAATCCTGCGCGCACGGTTGCATCCGCGCTGCCGAGCGGCGTGTGGACGGGAGGTTGGATTTACTTCGTCGCGCCGATGGGCGGGATGTTGCTCTCAGTGGAGATTTACCGAGCGTTACGCAAGAGCGCACAAGTCGCTTGCGCGAAATGGAATCATGACCCGCACCACCGCTGCATCTTCTGCGGCCATCCCGGGAAATAGGTTAACGCTTGAGACGCAAAGAGGTGAATGAGGTAGTCAGCTTCTCGCGGCAAGGATTGGCCGGTCGCAATCCCGCGCTCCGAGGTGCGCCCCGATGAGGCGCATTGAATTAACCTTTCGCTGTGGATGGCCACGTCGTAACCCAGCGCGGCGAGAGATTTGCTGGTGCATCCGGTTCGGGAGGAAATACTTCTGGCATGGTCCAGCCGACCATCTCTCCCAGCTTGCTGGCGCCGGGGCGAGTATTGCGAATGAAATCCATGACTGCGGACGATGATACAGACCTGTTTACCTGAACAAGAAAGCCGTTCTCGTCCCGCGATCGTAAGCTTTCTCGCTTTTATCAGACCAATCTCCGTCGTGAACGAACACTTCGACATTATCATCATCGGCACCGGTGCGGGCGGCGGCACGTTGCTCCATCGCCTTGCGCCGAGCGGCAAAAGGATTCTCGTATTGGAGCGCGGCCCGTTCTTGCCGCGTGAAAAGGACAACTGGAGCTACAAGGGGTCGTTCAAATACTATTCGTCCGAGCCCATGTTCAACAAGGAGGGAGGCGAAATCCATCCGGGTTTCTCCTACTTCGTCGGCGGAAACACCAAAGTTTATGGCGCGGCCCTATTCCGGTTGCGGGAAAGGGATTTTGAATCGTTCCGCCATCACGACGGACTCTCGCCCGCGTGGCCGATCAAGTATTGCGATTGGCAAGATTATTACACGCAGGCGGAGGAGCTTTACCAGGTGCATGGTCAGGCCGGCGCAGACCCGACGGAGCCGTGGCGCGCCGAGGAATATCCGCATCCGCCCATCCGTCATGAGCCACGCATCGCGGAGGTGTTCCAAACGCTCACGGCACGCGGATTCAAGCCGTATCCCGCGCCGATGGGCGTGCGGCTCAACGAAGCCGCCATGCACCAGAGCGCGTGCATCCGCTGCGACACCTGCGACGGCTATCCGTGCCTGGTGGGGGCAAAGGCGGACGCAGATGTTCTTGCGGTTCGCCCCGCCTTGCAGAAACGGAACGTCACACTCGTCCTGGAAGCGAAAGTCTTGCGCCTCCACAGCAGCCCATCGGGACGCGAAATCACCAGCGTGGTGGCAGAGGTGAAGGGCAAACGGCGCGAATTCAGCGGGGACATCGTGGTGGTGGCTTGCGGCGCGGTGAATTCAGCGGCGCTGCTGCTGCGTTCGGCGAATGAGCGGCACCCGCGCGGCATGGCCAACAATTCTTCCGGCCTCGTCGGGCGCAACTTGATGAAGCATGTCCTCGGCTCGCTGATTGCAGTGACGAATGCGAAGATCAATCCGTCAAAGTTTCAAAAGACGATGGCGCTCAATGATTTTTATTGGGGCGAACCGGGCTACGAGTTTCCGATGGGCAACATCCAGTTGATGGGCAAGACGGTCATGGACGGTCTGGTCGGCCAGGAAGCCAAGTATGCGCCGCTGACGTTGGAGGAAGTCGCGAAGTGCTCGGTGGATTGGTGGCTTACGACAGAAGATTTGCCCGACCCGCGCAATCAGGTCCGGGTGAACGCCGATGGCACTGTGATCGATTACACGGAAAACAACAGCGAGCCGTTCGCGCGATTGAACGCGCGTTGGAAGGCGATTCTTCAGGACATTGACTTTGCCGCGGCTCCAAGAGCCACCACCGGATACTTTGAGGCCAAGATGCCGATGCACAGCCTCGGCCATCAGGTCGGCACCTGCAAATTCGGCGAAGATCCGAAAACTTCCGTGCTCGATCTCAATTGTCGCGCGCATGATGTGGATAATCTCTACGTCGTGGACGGAAGCTTCTTCGTATCGAGCGGCGCGGTGAATCCGACACTGACCATCGTCGCAAACGCGTTGCGCGTCGGGGATCATCTGCTGGAGCTGTTGGGAGCGGCAGACACGGCGATGTTGCGGCATGGCGCGCCGAGGAAAAATCCGGGTGTGCCGGAGATGGCTCTGACCTAACCCACCGCCATGATTGCCGCCGCGATTCTCATTCTGGTTGGGGTTTATCTTGGGTGCGGATTATTGTTCGCGATTCCATTCGCGTTCATCGGCGTGAGGCGAATTGATCCGCATGTGGCACGCGGCTCGTGGGGCTTTCGATTACTCATCATCCCCGGCGCAATGGCGCTTTGGCCATTGTTCCTTAAACGCTGGGTTGCCGGACTAAGAGAACCGCCGGAAGAAGGCAACGCCCATCGCCGTGTGGCTGGAGCAGCATCATGATTCTGCCACTTCGCCAACGCCATCGCCGCATGTTCGCCGCGCTTAGCGTGCTGTTGCCCGTCGCGTTTGCCGTCGGAATCGCGGCACGAAAAACGGCGACACCAGCGGAGGCCCTGCCTCCGGAACTATCGTCACAAACGCGAACCTTCACGGCGACCGACTACGAGCGGGACGATCTTTTCGAAAAGTCTGGAGTCAAAGTGCGGCTCTGGCAGGACTTGAGTGCTCGCACGCATGCCGTGGGATTTCGCGCTGCCAAGGATTTCATCAAGCCGGACCTGATTGTCTATTGGCTTGCCGGTCAGCCAGATGCTTACGACAAAGTGCTGGACTCCGCCACTCTGCTTGGGGCGTTCGTCGCAACGGTGCTGCCGTTGCCGAACGAAGCCACTGAAAAGGAAGGCGTGCTCATTTTGTTCAGCCTGGCGAATCAAGAAATCGTGGATGTGTCGAAGCCAGTCCGCTTCGGCGCTCCAACACACTAACGATCAAAGAATCATGGGCGTCGAATACGTCAGCGTGCAGTGGAATCGGCAGAAGAAGCTTTACGACGCCGTGGTCGCCGGCGGCGTGGCGGCATTTCTTCTCACTTTTGGCGTGATGACCAAGTTCCTGTTTCCGCGGGTGACCGATGAGATCATGTTAATCCGGGCGTTTGGCACGAGCGCATTTCTGATGTTGCACATCATTCTCTGCATTGGGCCACTCTGCCGATTGAATCCGAAACTCCTCCCACTGCTATACAATCGTCGCCACGCGGGTGTGACCTGCTTTCTTCTCGGCCTGATCCACGCCGCGCTCGTCATTATCACCTATCACGCAGGCAGCGATACCAATCCCATCTTGAGCCTCTTTGTTTCGAGTCCGCTCACCGGCTCAGTGTCCGGCGTGCCGTTTCAGCCATTAGGGTTCTTGGCTCTGGTCATCCTGTTTCTGATGGTGGCGACCAGCCATGATTTCTGGCTGGCCAACCTAAGCGCGCCGGTCTGGAAAGCGCTGCACATGCTGGTGTATGTCGCGTACGCCCTGCTCGTGTTGCACGTCACTTTCGGCGTGTTGCAAGGCGAAGGCAGCCCGACCTTTATCGGGGCGACGGCGCTAGGTTTTGCAACGGTACTGGGGTTGCATCTGATTGCGGCTAACAGAGAGCGACGCCTCGACTCCGAAAGCAGCAGCCAACTTACGGCGACTCCATCTAAAACGGGGAATCAGAGCGGACTTAGGGCCGCTGCTCCAGATGGATTCGTTGAGGTCTGCGCCGTCACCGATATTCCCGAAAACCGCGCCTGCGTCTTTTGTCTGTCGGGCGAACGCGTGGCGATTTTTAAATACGACGGAAAGATCTCCGCCGTTTCAAATGTCTGCCAGCACCAGAACGGGCCGTTGGGCGAGGGGAAGATAATTTATGGCTGCATTACCTGTCCGTGGCATGGCTACCAGTATCAGCCGGACACGGGTGCATCGCCGCCGCCGTTCGTTGAGAAAGTTCCGACATTCAATGTGCGCGTACAGAATGGGCGCGTGTTCGTGCATCCCAAGCCGAATCCGGCCGGAACAAGAACAGCACCAGCGTTGATCCATTCATGAATGATGAATTCTATATCGGCTGGGAAGCCAAAGCCGCGCCGGGCATCGGGAAGACGGCGCGCAAGGCCGCAGTCCTCGTATTGCTGCTGGCGTGGCTCGTTCCGGTCCTGCTGGCCGTTTCGCAGCGTATGATTGGTCAGAGCGTTTTCGAATGGGGCAAGCACAAGACCTTTTCGGGTATTCTCCAAACTACTCCCTATCCCCATCTGCTTGTGCCCCGACCCGGCAATACGGGCAGTCAACCGCAATTCTCGACTTACTACCTGGCTGCTCCGTGGAAGTTTGGTTTAAAAACGGAAACCATCGCTGAATTCGATGGCAAGTTCGTGACGTTTCAAGGCACGCTGATTTATCGCGGCAACCAGACGATGATTGAAGTCCGGCCCGGCACGATTCAGATGACTGACGCGGCAACCGCAGTAGCATTGCCGCAAGCCGTCGGGCTCGGCCAGCAAACACTCATCGGCGAAATCGTGGACAGCAAATGCTTCCTCGGCGTAATGAATCCAGGCCAACTCACGCCGCATCGCGCCTGTGCGATTCGCTGCATCAGCGGCGGCGTGCCGCCCGTCTTGCTCGTGCGGCAGCAGGGCGGTCCAGCGGTTTATCTGTTCCTCGTTTCCACCGACGGCAAACCCGTAAACAAACAAGTTCTCGATCTGGTTGCCGAGCCGGTAAAAATCACCGGAGCGGTCGAACGTCAGGGCGAGATGCTTATACTCAAGGCTGATCCGGTGACTTACCAACGTGCGAAGTGATTGCGTAAGGTTGCCGGCACGACTTCGACGAACTCGTGAATGCAATCGCACAACTCAGTCGCGGGTTTTCTGCTCCGAAGATTTACCCGAGCAAACCGGAACATCGCCGTAGTTTCACCTCCAGTGTGCCGCCTTTACGCTTCCAAGCACCGGTGGTTCAGTTCGATTCTGAAATGGCAACCGCCCGCGTCGAGTATCGCCGGGTTTCTGCTTCTCTTGCTAACTCTGCCGGCGTTTGCTGCCGTCCGAGAGGTGGGCGCAATCGGTTTGACGGTGGATAACCTCGAGCGCGCGCTGCCCTTTTATACCAACACGCTGCCGTTTGAGTTAATTGCGATTTCGGAGGCGGGTGGCAAGGTACAGGATGATCTGTTGGGACTGAGAAAGGCAAAGTTGCGGGTGGCGACTCTCAAACTGGGCGAGGAGCGCATTACATTAACCGAACACCTTGGCAAGAAGGGCAGACCGATTCCGGCTGACTCGCGAAGTTGTGATCGCTGGTTTCAGCACATCGCAATTGTTGTAAGCGACATGGAGAAAGCTTACGCGCGATTGCTCGCACACAAAGTCACGCACATCTCGACTGCGCCGCAGACGCTCCCGGAGTGGAACAAGGACGCGGGCGGCATCCAGGCCTTTTATTTTCGCGATCCGGAAGATCATGTGCTGGAAATCATCCGATTTCCGCCCGGCAAGGGAAATTCAAAGTGGCAGCAACCGATGGACAAACTATTTCTCGGCATCGACCATACCGCCATCGTGGTGAGCGACACGGACAGAAGCCTGGCGTTCTACCGCAACCAGCTCGGATTCAAGCTCGTTGGCGGCGCGCACAACTACGGCCCAGAGCAGGAGCGTTTGAATCAAGTCTTTGGGGCGAGATTGCGCATCACTGCACTGCGGGCTGAGCGCGGGCCGGGAATCGAATTCCTCGAATACATTGCGCCACCCGGCGGGCGTGATCTGCCAGCGGACGCAAGGGCGAACGATCTTGTGTTTTGGCATACCCAGCTCGCGTTGGATGACCTGCCGGCACTGACGGAAAACCTGCGAACCACCAACACGAGGTTTGTTTCCAAACACGGAACTGCCGGACCCGCGCAAGTCATTCGCGATCCGGATGGACACGCGTTGCAACTCAATCAATACGGTAGCGGCCCATGCGAGGCGCTGACCGGGCTTCGAAAAAATTGAGCTTCCTCGTGTCGGTTTTTACGGCGAAACAATGAAAGATTTGCCGTCCGTCCGCGACTCATTCCCGCCAGTCATCAACTCGCAATCGAATTCGAACATGAAAATGATCGTTCTCAGTATTATTGCCGGTTTTTTGGTGCTTCCCGCGGCTCACGCCGCCGAGGTTAAAGGAAAATCTCTCGTCCTCAAAAACAAGCAGGGCCTCGCCATTCAGGGCTATGATCCCGTGGCCTACTTCACCGAGAACAAAGCCGTAAAGGGTCACGCGAGGTTCACGTCGGAACACGAGGGCGCGAAATATTACTTCGCAGGCGCCGAAAGCAAAAATCGGTTCGACGCGAAACCCTCGAAGTATGCGCCCGCTTACGGCGGCTATTGCGGTTACGCGGCGAGCATCGGCAAGGTGCGCCCAGCAAATCCGCTGATCTGGTCGATTGTGGACGGGCAACTGATCCTGCAACATACGCAGGGCGCGGATAAATTGTGGAAAAACGATGTCGCGGGTAACAAAGCGAAGGCTGACAAGTATTGGCCGCTGCTGATTACGGTCAAGGCCGGGAAAAAAGACCCGGTCGATTCGCTCCTCGGCAAATCGGCGCTCGATCTGGCGAATATTGAATAACCGCCGCAAATCCCAACCGAACTAAAAACCATGAAAGCCAAACTCCCTCTCCTCCCACTCATCGCCGTGGCGACGTTCGCGATGGCGGCGGATCTTAACAGGTGCTTCGTGCTTGGACTGCATGGTGCATCGTTTGCCCAATTCACCGTCCGTCAATTCGAAGTAACCTCACCCCCGCTCAGCGGGGAAAGGGGGGCGGATTCCGGCCGCGTGCTCCCCTCTACGGACAAGGGGAGGGGATTGCTCGAACCGAGGGTGCCGGTTCCGCTGGCCTCGGAAGCCGCCAAACGCCACTATTGCTGACCGGCAGTTTCAACCGCACCCGCGGGGCGCTCCACGCTTGTTGAAATTTTGCCGCTGGCCTAAGCTGGGCGCGGGTGTTGCGAAACATCCGCGCCTGTTTCCATGAAGCCCGATTCGCTCAAAAAACAGCCAGCGTCAACTGCGACAACGCAGCGCAGCGAGGTTCCAACCGGCCTTCCCAGTCGCGCGGAGGAATTGTTGCGGGCGATCATTCAAGGCACGGCGGCAACGACGGGGACGCAATTTTTTCGCTCGCTGGTGAAATACCTGGCTGAAGGGTTGCATGTGCGGTTCGCATTTGTGGCGGAATGCCTGCCGAATTTGCGCGCCCGTTCCCTGGCGTTTTTTCAAGACAACAACTTTGGCCCGGATTTTGAATATGCGCTGCCGGGCACGCCGTGCATGAAAGTGGCCGAGGGCCGCGTGTGTCATGTGCCGGATCGGTTGGCGCAGGCATTTCCCGAAGACAAGGGGATGATCGACATGGGCACGGTGAGTTATCTCGGCGTGCCGTTGCGCGGGTCGGAAGGGAAAGTCATCGGGCATCTGGTCACGTTCGACGACAAACCGATGCCGAGCGATCCGCTGGCGCTCTCGGTGCTGGAAACCTTCGCTGCTCGAGCGGCCGTCGAGCTGGAGCGCGAGCGCGCGTTCGAGGATTTGAAGCGGCGCAAAGCGGAGAGCGACGAGCGGCTGCGGGATTTGTTTGACGAAGCCCCGATTGCCTACGTGAACGAAGGGTTGGATTCCAAGTTCATCCGGGCAAACAGAACTGCATTAAAGACGCTGGGCATCCAGCCGGAAGACGTGCCGCATACTTACGGAAAGACATTCATTCCCGACACGCCGGAAGCGCAGGCGCGGCTCCAGGCGGCGTTTGAATCCATCGGCAAGGGCATCGATACGAGGGGCGTCGTGCTGGAATTGCGCCGCAAGGATAACGGCAAACCGCTTTGGATTCAATGGTGGTCGCGGCCCGACATCAGCGGGCAATACACGCGCACCATGTTTATCGATATCACGGATCGCGTCTTGATGGAGCGGGAGAAGGCGCGGCTTGAGGCGGCGAATAATTATCTTCAAGAGGAAATTCGCAGCGAACATAATTTTGGCGAGATCGTGGGGAACGACCCCAAGCTGCGCGAAACGCTCAAGCTCGTCGAGCAGGTGGCGGCGGCGGATTCCACCGTGTTGATTTTTGGCGAAACCGGCACGGGCAAGGAACTCATCGCCCGGGCAATTCATGATCGCAGCGCGCGGCGGGCGCGGCCGCTCGTGAAGGTGAACTGCGGCGCGATCAGCGCAGGTCTGGTTGAAAGCGAGTTGTTTGGCCATGTGAAAGGGGCGTTCACGGGAGCGATTGCGAATCGCGACGGCCGCTTCAAGCTGGCGGATGGCGGCACCATTTTTCTGGATGAAGTCGGTGAACTCCCGATGGATACCCAGGTGAAGTTGCTGCGCGTGCTGCAGGAACAAGAGTTCGAGCCGATCGGCAGCAGCCGCACGGTCAAGACGAACGTGCGCGTGGTGGCGGCCACCAATCGCGACCTGCAAGAACTGGTGCGCGAAGGCAAGTTCCGCGCAGATCTGTTTTACCGCCTCAATGTCGTGCCGTTGCGCGTGCCGGCTTTGCGTGAGCGGGCCAGCGATATTCCGTTGCTGGCGACGTTCTTTGTCCAGAAATTTTCGAAGAAAATGGGGCGCAAGATTGCGACCATCGGCGGCGAGACGATGCGCCAGTTGACGAGTTATCCGTGGCCAGGAAATATTCGCGAGTTACAGAATGTCATCGAGCGCGCCGTGATTTTGTCACCGGGCGATAGGGTGGTGCTGGCGGAAGAAATGCGCGCGCCGGCGGTTTTACCCGGCAGCCACCATCTGGAGCAGGCTCAAAGCCAGAGGTCAGAGGTGAACAGGCAGAAGACAGAAGAAGATCGGCGTCTCGTGCCCGCGGCTGCGGCAAATAATGAGAGCGGTTCGCTCGAAGACGTCGAGCGTCGGCATATTGAGACGATTCTGACGCAGACAAACTGGATGATCGAGGGCGAACGCGGCGCGGCAAAGATTTTAAACCTCAATCCCAGCACGCTTCGCAGCCGGATGCAGAAGCTGGGGATCAAAAGGCCGGGGAAAGCCGAATAACCGCGGGCCGGCGCAACTTCGACCGCCAAACGGCTCGGCGATTCCGAAGAGCGAGTCTGAAAATTCCCGGGGGGCCGACAGCGGGTCTTTTGACTGGGGCCTTCGTTGGCCCGACCGTTACAGCCCGCTGCGGGGATGCGCCGGCCGGGCCGCCTCGGCCGCAGCCAAAATCCCTCGCCGTCGACCCCACGAGAATTTTCAGACGCGCTCTTACGCCCCGCCATTACGCGAGCGGGGTTCTAACAGGGCGAGAACTATCACCGCCTAATTGAGCTTCGACGAAAGGCGATGCATTCAAAAGTTTCGCGCCTTGGGCGTAAAGATCGATCAACGCAGTGACTCCGCCTTCGTCCACAAACGCGACATCCGTCAGGTCAAGCGCGAAGCCGCAACTATGCTTAATCAGCGGTTCGCAGACTCGCTTCAGCTCGTCCACCCACGGGCCGACGAGTTGGCCTTCCAAGCGGAACGTGGTGGTTGGACCGTTCGGTCTCATTTTAGATATTCTTAGCATGATGCGACTAGCGTGGAGGCAGCAACGGAGTTCCTGGGAGCGGGTTCGGCCTGCCACCAGCCGCCGAGTTCGGTGCGGAGTTGTTTGCGGGCGCGATGCAGCATGACCCACAGGTTGCTTTCGGAAATATTCAGTTGCGCGCAGACTTCGCGATTGGGTCGTTCTTCAACGGCGTAAAGCTGGAACACTTGTGCGATGCGGGGCGGCAGCTTGCCCAGGGCCTTTTCCAGATGCTCGCGGAACTCGGCCAGTTCGATGCGACGGCTGGGCGATGTGGCTTCGGCGGCCATCTGATGAATCCACGCCATCGGACCCTCCAACGCCGCGTCGTCATCACCCACAGCCATTGGTTCGGCGCGCACCGCCCGTTCGCGGCAGGATTTGCGGAGATGATCGTAAATCTTATGCCGCAAGATGCCCACCAGCCAGGTGCGCTCGGAGCTGCGCCCTGAAAAGGTGTCCTGCGCTTTGAGTGCGGCGAGAAATGTCTCTTGCAGGAGATCTTCGGCGACATCCGTGTCGCGCACCTGGCCGATGGCAAAGTTGAAGAGATAATCGCCGTGGATATCCACCCAGTTTGCCGCCAGGGCATTCACATTCTCGAATAGGGTCTGGTTCATACGCCAACGCTTGTTGCAATCCGTATGCCACGAAACCGGTGCAAATCGGTCGGCATCTCAGAACCCCTGCAAACACAGGAGAAATGTTACGCTAATCGTTTCTCCATCCGCCGAAAGACTACCCGTATCGTGGTTTCGTGGCCGCGAACAGTCGTGGGCTGCCACGAAAGGTCGCGGCGCGGTCAGGACTCCGGGCGCAATCGTTTTGCCTGCCGCTGACCGGCACCAGCTTGCCGGCAGACGCGCTGTCTCACGGCGCAGACGGCGATTGATCGCATCCGGCTAAACAATCCTGGCGCTATCGCGTTCGCGAAGCGTTGTAAGGAGATCACGCCCGCACCCGACGTTCCTGTATGAATACAACCAGCCAAGCCATTCCGGCGTCATTTAGTTCCGGCACGTTGTTAGCGATTCCTCTGCAAACAGTGAATGACGGCAGTGAGCACCAGCAAGAAGCTTCGAGCCCGCATCGCGTGTTGTTGGCCTTGGAAGATCAACTCGCACGTCGCGGCATTCCCAATTCTGCCTTGCACGATTGAAACGCCACATACCACAACCGCTTCGGCAAACCTCATGAAACAATCCCGGCATTGCGAAACATTGGAACATTTCAAAGCATGGAATCCCTCGGCGGCGGAACTGCTCGAAGCCTCGCAGCGCGAGTGCGAGCCGGCGGATACGATGACCCGCCGCCAGAAAACCATCAGTTGGGTCTGCTCCTTGGTGGCGGCGGTCATCATGATCGAAACGCTGTTCTTTAAATTCACCGGCGCGCCGGAATCGAAATACATTTTCAGCAAGATGGGCACAGAGCCGTGGATGCGCTGGGTGCAGGGCATTTGGGAATTGCTAGCCTCCATTGGCCTGCTCTGGCCGCGAATGCGCTGGGCGGGCGGGATTCTAACCACGGGCGCAATGTTGGCAGCGGTTTTGAGCCACCTGACGTGGCTGGGCTTTGCGGTGCAAGGCGATCACGGGCTGCTATTTGGCATGGCGATCACCACATTCACCTGTGGCCTAACCGTGCTGATGCTGCATCGTGATTCCATCCCCAATTACACGCGGATGACATCCTGGTAGTTTTGGGCGCGCGCAGATTGGCCAGGACCGTTTTCGGGCTGGTTCGCAAGCCCTGCCGGCCAGCTTGCACCGAGCCGGCATCGCTCAAAAATCCTGGAGTCGCTGTAAGGAATTGACTTCCACCTCGACAAATATTGCAGATGAAAGGAATCCTGTCCGTAATACTGTTAGCCGCGCTCGCCTGGCCCGCCTTGGCGCAATCCCAGTCTCCGCTCAACCTCGACAAGGATGGCGTGGCGATTCAGGGCTGCGACCCGGTGGCGTTCTTCACGGAGGGCAAGCCCGCGAAAGGCGACGCCAGGTTCGCGGCTCGTCACAATGGCGCGATCTATTTCTTCGCCTCCAGGGAGCATCGCGATGCGTTCAAAGCCGGACCGGTCAAGTATGAGCCGGCGTTCGGTGGCTACTGCGCCTATGGCGTGTCGCGCGGCAAGCTGGTGGAGATTGATGTGGACGCGTTTCAGATCGTAGACGGGCGGTTGCTGCTGCAATACAGCAAAGGCGTTCGAAACGATTTTAACAAGGACACCAAAGGCAATCTCGCCAAGGCTGACGCGAACTGGCCCGGACTCGTGGAGAAAAAGAGGAAATGAACACGCCTGTTCACGCCGACTGCGACTGTGTTTTCACACCGCGCAAAAGGGAAACGCTCGCCACGCCGCTGCTGGTGCTGAGTTGGATGTGTCGCGTGGCGGCGGCGGTGATTCTGCTGCAGACGCTCTATTTCAAATTCACCGGTGCGGAGGAATCGGTTTACATCTTCACCAAAGCAGGCCTTGAACCGTGGGGACGTTACGCCAGCGGAGTGGCAGAATTATTTGCCGCGATTCTGCTGTTGTTTCCGCGCACGGCGGCGGCGGGTGCTTTGATCGCCGCCGGCGTGATGATGGGCGCGATCGGCACTCATGTCACCAAGCTCGGTATTGTGGTCAAAAACGACGGCGGCTTGCTTTTCGCGCTGGCGGTGACGGTGCTGGTTTGCGCAATTAGCACGGCAATTATCCACCGGCGGCAGATTCCGCACCTTGGCTTTCTGTTCCAGCGCCCCCTGCCATGAACTCAAATACCGCAAACTCCGACGAACTCATCCAGTCCGCTGTCGAAACGCTTGCGCAAGGCGAAGCATTGCTCGGGCAATTGAGCGATGCGGATTACACCCGCAAATTACCCGTAGCCTTCAACGCGGCCATCGGTGGGCATTATCGCCATTGCCTTGATCACTTCCGCAGCCTCCTGGGCGCTGCTACAAGCGGAGATTTGAATTATGACCATCGCGAGCGCGGCACGATGATCGAGAACGACCGCTTCGCCGCGCTGAGCGCGACGTGCCTATTGCGCGAAGGTTACGAGCGGCTCGATCCGATTTTGCTGAACCGTCCGCTGAATGTGACGTGCAAGACGAGTTATGCGACGCGCGGCTCGCAAGCGTCACCCTCGACTGTCGGTCGGGAAATCATGTATTCCGTCGCCCATGCCGTGCATCACTACGCGCTTATCGGTTTCATGGCCGGCGTGATGGGGCTGGCCTTGCCGTCCGGATTTGGAGTCGCACCTTCCACCTTAAAGCACCAGAAAGAATCGCAAAAAGTCGCGGCCTGAATCGAATCCCAATCATGACCGATGCGCTTTCCCTGTCGCCGCCAGCTGTTGCGGAATGGTTGCCGTTCTGGAAGGCGGCGGGGGTTTTCCTTGCCACGTTCATTCTCGAAGATGTGGCGGCGATTGGCGCAGGGCTGCTGCTGGCCTCGGGGCAAATGTCCTGGCCAGCAGCGTTCAGTTCATGCTTTCTCGGCATCTGGTTGGGCGACGTGGGACTTTACGCCATCGCGCGCATCGGCGGGCGGCGGTGGTTCGAGCGCTCACGCTTTGGGGGGTATGCGGCCGCCGTCAGCCGCAGTGAACAATGGTTTGCCAGGCGCGGCACGCCCATTTTGATCTTCAGCCGGCTCATGCCGGGCGCGCGATTGCCAACGTATCTCGCGGCGGGATTTTTGCGCGTGCCCCTGTCGCGCTTTCTGTCGGTGACGGGCTTGGCGTCGTGTGGGTGGACGATCTTCATTCTATGGCTGACCCAGATGTTTGGAACGCAACTGTTGGATGGATTGAGCGCTTACAAGCACGGTGGATTGCTGCTCTTGGTGGCCGGCGTGCTGGCGATCGTGTTGCTGCAACACTTGCGGCGCAGGATGCTGAAATTCGAATGGCGCAAGCTGGCCCGTATACGGCATTGGGAATTTTGGCCGGGCTGGATGTTCTATCCGCCTGTCGCAATCTATTGTCTCTGGCTCGGAATCAAACACCGCGGCCTGACATTGCCAACCGCGGCGAACCCGGGAATTTTCTCCGGCGGCATTGTCGGCGAATCCAAGATGGCGATGTTGGAACAGTTGTCTGTAACAAGCCCGGAGTTCACCGCGTCGGCGGGCTTGGTGCGCGGGGATGATCTGGAAAAACGAGCAGCGAGTCTGCAGATAATCCGCACCCGGATTGGTCTGGAATATCCGTTCATTCTCAAGCCCGATGTCGGCCAGCGCGGCATGGGCATCAAACTCATTCGCACTTCCGAACAAGCTGAAGATTACCTGAGACAAACCGACGCGCCGTTGGTGGCGCAACGCTATGCGCCCGGGCCGCATGAAGTAGGGATTTTCTATTATCGCTTTCCTCGGGAAGCGCGCGGTCGGATATTTGCCATCACGGAAAAAGTATTCCCGGTTATTGTCGGCGACGGAAGAAGCACGGTCGCCGAGTTGATCGAGCAGGATGCGCGGGCGCAGTGGATTGCCGGGAAATACCTGGACCGTTTCGCATCGCGGCGGAATGAAGTCCTGGCAGAGGACGCGCAACTCAAGCTCGTGGAATCCGGCAACCACGCCCAAGGTTGCATCTTTCGTGACGGGATGCGGTTTTACACATCGGAATTGGAAGCTAGAATTGATGAAATCTCGCGCCGGCTGGATGGCTTTTTCATTGGACGCTACGACATCCGGTTCACCAATGAAGACGATTTGCGTGCAGGCCAGCAATTTGAAATTATCGAACTGAATGGTGCGGCTTCGGAAGCCACCAGCATCTACGACGCGCGCAATTCGCTCTGGTTTGCGTATCGGACGCTGTTTCGACAGTGGGATTTGGTTTTTTCCATCGGTGCGGCGAATCGTGCGCGCGGCATTGCGCCGACAGAGCTGTTTCCTGTTTGGCAGGCTTGGCGGGATTGCTGCAAACAAGCCGCTACCTATCCGGCTGCGGACTGATCATGTGTACCGTCACCTTCATCGCTCGCAAACGTGGCTACGCTCTCGGCATGAACCGGGATGAAAAAAATGCGCGCCCCACCGGCCATCCTCCAAAAAGGAAGATGAGGAACGGCCACGCCGTCATTTCTCCGTCTGAACCCGGGGGCGGAACGTGGATCGCCGTGAACGACTGCGGCGCGACGCTTGCGCTCATTAATTGGTATTCCATCGCGGCGCGGGTTGCCGGCCACGCCATCAGCCGGGGCGAAGTCGTCAATTCCGTGAGCGCGGCCATCTCGCCGGACGTTGCGGATGCCGCCCTTCGAGGATTGCCGCTTCATCGGATCAACCCTTTCCGCCTCATTGGAGTTTTTCCAGCCACTAGAAGAATCGTCGAATGGCGCTGGGATTTGAAGAAGTTAGGCCAAAAGAGTCATCGTTGGAAGACTCGGCAGTGGATTTCATCGGGCTTCGATGAGCGGACCGCGCAACGCGTGCGCGGCAGGGTCTTTCGGCAGGGACTTCACTGCACGTCAGCCTCTCATCTGAGTTGGCTGCGCAAGTTGCATCAGTCCCACGCTCCGCACATCGGTCCATTTTCAACCTGCATGCATCGCTCCGATGCCGCAACGGTCAGCTATACCGAAATCACCGTCCTGCCCCGCGTTGCCACGATGCGCTACCGCCCTGGGACACCATGCATGCCGACTGCAAGTTCGCGCCGTAGTCTTCCATTGCGTAAATCGTCTGGCTAGCCCTGCGGAGTGCTGTCGCGGCGTTGCCCGGTGGGCCGGAGCAGATTATCCTGGGAGCGTGCCGATTTACGAGTACGAGCTGAAAGATGGGGAGTGCAAAGCGTGCGGCGGGAAATTCGCGATCAATCGCCCGCTCAGCCGGCCGCCCCTCACCCAATGCCCCCTCTGCCGCAAGCCGGTGCGCAAGATCATCTCCAGCGTCAGCTCTCCGATGAAGCTCAAGCCGCTCTCCATCTCCGACGCCAAAGCCGCCGGTTTCACGGTCCTCAAGAAAACCAGCAAGGGCGAATACGAGCGGCAGTAGGCAAGACCCAAAGAAGCCGCGGCGATTAAAGATTCCGCGTCACTCGTTCGAACTCGGCGCAAGCCGACTGCAGCGATGGCGGAGGCATACCGCCAAGAGCTTTCCCGCGGCAGCGTTCCGCCAGTTCTTTGGCGGCTTTGCGCGGGCTCTCTTCGGCAGCAATGTTCTTGTAATCCCGCAACTCATCGACCGGCATGCCGAGCAGGAGAAAAGCGAACCAAGTTTCGATATTCCTTCTCGGCAGGAAAATGGCGACTGGATCGTTCTCGCGAATCGGATCGAGCCCAGCTTCGTCGCAGGCCGTCGTTAACTGACGGCGGCGTTCGAGACATTCGAGCTGATCGGCATCCGTGACGACCAGGAGAAGCTTGCGTTGAAAGCTGGCCACGCCTCGGATAGCCTCCAGTTCGACCGGCAGCCTTTGGCGGACGAATTGGTCCCCGGCACCTTGGCCAGCCGGGATGGGTATGTCGGTGATTTCCCGGTTCGACTCGACCAAGCCCCGCTCGATCAAGAATCTTCGGGCGAAGCGGAGGTGCGCTTCGTCCTCGCCAAGAATCACGAAGCGGCATCCGCTACTCATAGAGCCATCCCCGCTCCACCAGCTCAGCGACCGTCAAACCCTGGCCGCCATTTCCTTTCGATGCGGCAGCGCCTAAATCCGAAAGTTCAATCCGTCGTGCCCGAGTAGGTTGTTCCACTCCACGATCCATCCAGATGCCGTTGGATCGAGCCAGGTGATTCACGAGCACGGGATGATGCGAAATCAGGATCGCTTGGGGAACCGCTTTCGCTTCGATCGCATCCTGCAACTGATGAAGCCAGGGTTGAATCTCCCGGAGCGCCAGGAAGTTTTCGGGTTCATCCAGCCACAGGATGAATCCAAGGCGGCCGGCTGCTTCCTTCAGCACCGAGAGTGCGATTAACGCGCGCTGCCCATCGGAAATTTCGTCAAAACGGTAGAACTGCGTCTCGCCGCCGTTCGTTCCAAATTTGACATGGAGAACCTTTCGTTCTTCGCCGCGCAGCGAGAATGCTTGAAACCCTTCGATGTTCCGTCTCAGTTCCTGGATCAGGTCAAGAGCTACATCCTGGTGCTCCTGCGAAAGCCAGCGATACCAGGCGACGAAATTGGAGAGATCCAACTCAAGCCGGGAATCTTCCCGATCGGCTTCCGCCTTCATCAGCGCTGGATTCAACTTCACGACCAGCAAATTGCGAATCCGGTCCCGAAAATCTCGCGCTCGGCGATTGTCGTCGCTTTCGGCCAAGGCCCCAAATCCGGAAACGCTGGAACCTAGTTTCAAGCGGGGTCCCATGGAGCCATCTCCCCGAAAGAGCTGGACCCTCCCCTTTTCAGATTGGTACAACGGGCTTCCGTTGAGAGTTACTTGCTCGGACCGGACATAACGCTGCCGTTGATCGTTATGCTCGATCTCCAGACGATAGCGATATTCTCCATCAGCGTGAGCCTCCGACAATTCGAATGTTTGTGTTTTGCGCGTCTCCCATCGCGTTAACGTCGCAGCAGCGAAGGCCTGATCAATCGGAAGCCGGTCGGAGATGAAGTCTCGAAGCACCCGGACGACCTCCAGAACGGTACTCTTCCCGGAACCGTTCGGACCCATGAGCAGGTTCATGGGCTGGAGGTCCAAGGTGAAATTCACCAGCGACCGGTAGTTGTCGACGTAAATTCGGGAGATCATCGAGCAGGCACTACTGTGCCCGAGTTCGGACTTTTGCCAAGATTTCGGCGATGGCTTCGGGGCGGGGTTTGGCGCCTTGGTCGCCTTTGCCGTGGAGGCGGAGGGCGACGGTGCCGGCGTCCTGCTCCTTCTGGCCGATGATGAGCATGGTATGTACTTTGTCCTGCTCGGCCTGGCGGATTCTTCCGCCGATCTTGTCGCCCGAGACATCGAGTTCGGCGCGGATGCCCGCCTCGCGCAATTCGCGATGGATCGCGGAGGCGTACGCCTGCTGCGCCTCGCCCATGGGCAGGAGGCGCACTTGCTCCGGGGCGAGCCAGAGGGGGAAGTTCCCGGCATAATGCTCGATCAAGAAGCCGATGAAGCGTTCGTGCGTGCCGAGTGGGGCGCGGTGGATGCAGAGCGGAGTCGCTTCGGTATTCTCGCGAGTTTTGTAGACGAGGCCGAAGCGCCGTGGCACTGCAAAATCGACCTGGTTGGTCGCGATCGTGAACTCGCGACCGGCCACGCTCCAGACCTGGACATCGATTTTCGGGCCGTAGAACGCGGCTTCGTTCGGAATCTCGATATGGTTAATGCCGGTCTCCTGAAGGACGCGGCGCACCATGTCTTCGGTTTGTTTCCAGAGTTCCGGCTCGTCGACGAACTTTTGGCCAAGCTTGGAGGGATCGTGCGTGCTGAAGCGCATCTGGTACTTCTCGAATCCGAAGATCTTAAAATACTTCAGATACATCTCGTTCACCGACTGAAACTCCTGCGCGAACTGCTCGCGGGTGCAGTAGATGTGGGCATCGTTCATCTGCATGGAGCGAACGCGCATCAAGCCCAGCAATTCGCCCGACTGCTCGTAACGGTAGCAGGTGCCGTACTCCGCCAGCCGCAGCGGCAAATCGCGATAGCTCCTCGGAGCCGCCGCAAAGATCTTGTGATGATGCGGGCAGTTCATGGCTTTGAGGTAGTAGCGTTCTCCGAGCGAGGACTTTGTCGCGGCCAGTTCCGCCTTGAGCAGTTCGAAAGCATGAATGGTGGCATCAAAGATCTCCAAGGACGGTTTGCCATCCTCGTCGTCCATTTGCATTAACAGGTCCGAGATGACCTCCATTCGCTCGTCAAACTGTGCTGGGAGTGACTCTGGCAGAAAGGCTTTTCCTGCGCTTCGTATTCGGTCCCCCAAACCTTCTCGCCGCTGCGCCGCCTCTCGGAACAACTGTGCGTCGGTTCCAGCTTCTTGCAATTGCATCGGCGGGAACATGCTCTCGGCGTAGTACGGCAAGTGCCCGGAGGTCTTGTACATCGACTCCTTGGCCAGGTGTGGAGTCCGAACGCGGACGTAGCCGGCGGCGAATTCGGTTTCCTTGGCGAGTTTTTCGAGTTCTTCGACGAGGACGGTGCCATTGGGCATCCAGAGGGGAAGACCGGGGCCGACATCGTCGTCGAAGGTGAAGAGTTGCATCTCCTTCCCGATCTTGCGGTGGTCGCGCTTTTTGGCTTCCTCCTGCTGCTGGAGCCAGGTTTCGAGCTCGGTCTTGTTCGGAAAGGCGGTGCCGTAGATGCGCTGGAGCTGGGGATTCTTTTCGTTGCCGCGGTAATAGGCGGCGGCGACGCGGAGGAGCTTGAAGGCTTTGACGTTGCCGGTGCGCATGACGTGCGGTCCGGCGCAGAGATCGACGAACTCGCCGTTTTGGAAAAACGAGATGTCCTCGCCTTCCGGAATGTCGCCGAGGCGCTCGACCTTGAACTTCTGGCCGCGCTGTTCAAAAAAGGCGCGGGCTTCGTCGCGGGTCTTGAGGGATTTCTCGAAGACCTGGTTCTCTTTCGCGACCTTCTGCATCTCGGCCTCGATCTTGGCGAAGTCCTCGGGCGCAAAGCGGTGGCTGGGGAGGTCGAAGTCGTAGTAAAAGCCCTCGTCGGTGGGCGGGCCGATATCGAGGAGGGCGTCGGGCCAAAGGCGCAGGACGGCCGTGGCGAGCATGTGCGCCGCGGAATGCCGCAGGCGCTGCAGGTCGCTCATCTTGCTTCGTTCGTCGAGGGTCTTTCGCTCGACCGGTTGCTTGGCAGGTTCAGCCATAAAATTCTCGTTTCCGTAAACAAAAACGCCTCGAGGCAATATCGAGGCGTTGGCGTTCACAAGCTGTTTGTGAACGCTTAAATCGTCGTCGTCGTTGTCCGGCTCCGGGCCATTTCTGAGACCAGCGTAATGAATCAGACTCCGGCTGGCAACTGGCGAATGGACACGGGGTGCGATCATTTGGGGCGGGCCGTGGAGGCGAAGGCGAAGCCGACCGCCAGAGGGTGCTGTCGAACCGATCTTGCGGGCACCCCCCCATTTTTGAGGGACGAGGAAGGGGGCGAGATTTCATGGGTGGGTGGGGTTGGAGGTTGGCGTGATGCGGGTGCTGGAAAAGTAGACTTCCTGGGTGACGCGCGGGGGTTAGAAAGGG